>CAYVWU010000060.1:0-12245 GCA_964455575.1 uncultured Cyanobium sp.
ACCCGGAGACGGTGGAGCCCTCCATGCTCTCCCGCCTGCTCTGTCGAGCCTTCCATCACCCTAGCAGCTTAGCCACGGCTTGCGGCCTCCAGACCCTGATCGACATCGTGGGGCCCGCCCGCGTGTTGTGCGCCTGGCTGGGGGGGTTTGCCCTCAAAGTGGTGGGAAGCAAGGGGGGCTTTTACCGGCTGGCTGGCCCCCAGGCCCGCCTCATCGACGACGTCACCGGCACCACCCCGCCCTATGACCAGACCCTGGTGCTCGGTCCCGAGGAGCCGGAGCGCTTCTGCGAGCGGATGACCGCCGCCCTGGGCGTGGCCGTGGCGGTGGTGGACGTCAATGACCTCGGTCGGGTCAAGGTGCTGGCCGCCAGCCGCGGCAGCGACCTCCCCCTGATCGAACGGGCCCTCCGCCCCAACCCGGCCGGCAACGCCAACGAGCGCACCCCGTTGGTGCTGATTCGCCCAGCTTGAGGGTTGGCTGCCTTGGACCCAAGCGAGCAGCCGCCTAGACTGGAGGCTGCCATGTGTTGTTTCACCAGTCTTTCGTGCGGCCCTTTTCCGTCATGTCCATCGGCTTGAGACACGTAGAGAAACTGCGCCTTGGCATGGATCGCTTGCGGGGCTCCGCGCCCCAGGGGCTGACGGTGGAGCGATTGCAGGGTTGGCATCTCCCCCTGTTGCAGGATCCGGCGTTCCTTCCCCTCCTGCCCCAGTTGCAGCGCGATCTGATCTTCGAACTGCCGGAGCGGCTGCTGGGGGCCGTGCTCCCCTCCTTCCCCCACGGGCCCGTCGTTCACGTGGCGCTGCTGCGTCACCCGGCCCATGCCCCCCAAGCCCGCGGCCTGGTCGTCACCCGACGCCTCAACCGCCGTGGCACCTGCTGGGAGGTGGACCATCTCGCCCTCGCCCTGAATCGCCCGCCCTTGGCCCCCTCGGGCCCGGAGGTGGCGGAAGCCCTGATGCGCGTGGCGATCCAGGGTGCTTCCGGCGTGTCCAGCTGGATCGCCACCGCCTCCATCCTCGACGGCCAACGCCTGGCCGTCCTGCGCGCCCAGGGCTTCCAGCAGGTGCGCTCCGATCAGCTCTGGCGCTGGCAACCCCAGGGGGAGCCTCCCGCCCTTCCCCCCGGTCTGCGGGCCCATGCCCTGGATCGTCAGTCCGCCGCCTTGATGTGGCACCTCGAACAATCCTGCTGCCCCGCCCACCTGCGCCAGATCTTTGATCGCCGCATCGAGGATCTCCTCGACCAATCCGGGGGCTGCGGCTGGCTGCTGCTCGATCACGACCGCAACGAAGCCGTGGCCTCCATTCGCCACCAGCTCCACCATCCGGAGGTGGGCATGGTGGCGGAACTGAGCCTGCAGCCTGGCCGCGACGACCTCCTCGGACCCGCTGGCGCCTGGCTGCTGCATCGTCTGGCCCGGGCCGGAACCCCGCTGGTGTTGCGGACCGATCGCGACGATGATGGCCGTCGCGCCTGGCTGGAATCCCTCGGGGCCACCCCGCTCGGGGAGCAGGTCCTGATGGCCCGCACCGTCTGGCGGCGCCAGGAGGTTCAGCCGACCCGGCAGGCCAGCCTGCGCCTCGAAGCCATGCTGGAGACCTGGAAGCCCTCTCCCCGCTCCCTGCCCACCCCGGCTGGCCAGCGCTGAGTGTCGCCCCATCCCCCCTGCTCCGCCATCGCCCTCGACGTGGGGCGCAAACGCGTCGGCCTCGCCGGCTGCGACCCCCTCGGCCTGACGGTCACCCCCCTGCCCGCCCTTCAACGCGGCGGCCTCGACCAGGATGCCCAGACCCTCGCCACCCTGGTCTCCCGCCGCCAGGCCAGGGTGCTGGTGGTGGGCCTGCCCCTGGATGGCAGCCAGCAGCTCACGGTTCAGGCGCGCCATTGCCTGCGCTACGGACGCCAGCTCGCCGAGGCCCTGGCCCATCGGGGCCAGCCCCTCTCCCTGGTGTGGGTCAACGAGCATGGGTCCACCTGGGAAGCGGCCGATCGCTTCGGACTGCGCGGCGATCGAACCGGAAGACTGGACAGCGCCGCCGCGGCCCTGCTGCTGGAACAATGGTTGCGTGAGGGCACCGCTCTCGATCCTGAACCGGCTTCCTCCATCACCTCACCCCCCGCAACCCCATGACGCCTGAACCCCCTGAACTGATCGGTTCGGGAGATGTGCCCACCGTGCTGGTGAAGGATCACGCCGGTCGCGAAATCCTTTGTTTTCTGGAGCATCTGATTCCGCTCGATGGCAAGGACTACGCCCTGCTCACCCCTGTCGACACCCCGGTCTGCCTGGTGCGCATCGCGGAAGGAGAGGACGAGAAGGATGAGGTGATCGAAAGCCTCGAAGGGGCTGAGCCCATTCTCTCCGTGGCGGATGTGGTCCTCCAGGAACACGACCTCACCCTGGTGCGTTCTGCCGTCACCCTCACCGTGAGCGGCGAACTGGAGGAACCCGATCCTGATGAGTTGGAAGACGATATCGATGGGGGAGAGGAGGATGAGGAGAGTGATCTTTATGAGTTATTGATTGCCTTCAGGGCCAATGATCAAGAGTATGGCCTCTACATTCCCCTCGATCCCTTCTTCGTCGTTGCCCGCATCGAAGGATCGGAAGCGGTGGTGGTGGAAGGCGAGGAGTTCGAGCGCATTCAACCGCGGATCGAAGCGGAATTGGATGAACGGGAACGGGAGGGCTGAACGTCGCTCATGATCCGCCAGCTGCTGATGCCCGATTGGGCCCCGGGCTGCGCCTTGCCGCAGCTCACTCTCGATGAGCTCCAGGCCCGCGCGGTCGGGGGGGTCCGGGCCTTGGTGATCGATGTCGACCGCACCCTGCTCCCTCGCCGCAGCGCCGACCTGCCCCCGGCGGCGGAGGAGTGGTTGCGGCAGGCGGGCGAGCGCATGCCCGTCCATCTGTTCAGCAACAACCCCTCCCGACGCCGCATCGGTCGCGTGTCGGAGATTCTGGGATTTCCTTACACCGTGAGCGCCGCCAAGCCCAGGCGGGGCGCCCTGCGGCGCGTGATCCAGGAGCTGCAGGTTCCCGCCTCCCAGGTGGCCCTGCTGGGAGATCGGGTCTTCACCGATGTCCTCGCCGGCAATCGCCTCGGCCTCTACACCGTGCTGGTGAAACCCATTGATGCCAGTGGGCTGCCCCATGCCAACGACCGCCTGCAGACGTGGGAGCTGGGGCTGGCCCACCACCTGGCCCATCCGCTCTGGCAACGGTGGCTTTGAACCGCGGCCAGCCCCGGCGGGTGATCAAGGTGGGCACCAGCCTGCTGCGGGGCCAGCCCGAACGCTCCACAGCCGCCGTCATCATGGATCTGGCCGCCGCCATCGCCCGCGCCCAACGGGCCGGTGAGCGCATGGCGCTGGTCACCAGCGGCGCGGTGGGGCTGGGCTGCACCGCCCTCAGCCTCCCCGCCCGCCCCCACGACCTGGCGTCGCTCCAGGCGGCGGCGGCCGTGGGTCAGGGCCGCCTCATGGCGCTTTACCAGGAGGCCTTCGGGGTGCGCGGGCTCACCGTGGCCCAGGTGCTCCTCACCCGCGCCGACCTCGCCTCCCGTCGCAACTATCGCCGCGCCTGCCTCACCCTGGAGCAGCTCCTGGCCTGGAATGTGGTGCCGATCGTCAACGAAAACGACACGGTGGCCACCGAGGAGTTGCGCTTTGGCGACAACGACACCCTCTCCGCCCTGGTGGCGGTGGCCATCGGCGCCGAGGAGCTGGTCTTGCTCACGGATGTCGACCGCCTTTACTCCGCCGATCCCCGCGCGAACGCGGAGGCGGTCCCCATCGAGGAGGTCAGCGATCCCGCCGATCTGGAGCGCCTGCGAGAGGGAGCGGGCGGCGGAGGCCAGTGGGGCACGGGGGGCATGACCACCAAGCTCACCGCCGCCCGGATCGCCACCACCAGCGGCATTCGCGTGCGCCTGGCGGATGGCCGCGATCCCGCCGTGCTGGAGGCCCTCCTGGCGGGGGCGTCCGTCGGAACCGTGTTCCAACCCAGCGCCACACCCCTGCCGGATCGCAAGGGCTGGCTGGCCCACGCCCTGGTGCCCAGCGGCACCCTGGTGGTGGACGCGGGGGCGGAGCAGGCCCTCCGCCACCAGGGCGCCTCCCTGCTGGCGGTGGGCATCACCGCCGTGGAGGGCGACTTCGAGCGCCTGGCGCCCGTGCGCCTCTCCGGCAGCGACGGCCGCGAGATCGGCCGCGGCCTCTGCCGCCTCAGCAGCGAGGAGGTGCGCGCCATCCTGGGGCTCGGCCGGGAGGCGATCCGCCAGCGGCTGGGCGATGACGACGGCGCCGTCGTGCATCGCGACCACCTGGTGCTCGTGGCCTGAAGCCAGCCGGTCCTGCCGACCTACGATCCGCCCCACATCCACCGGGCGGACGCCTCTCCCCATGCGCTTCAGCCAGTTGCTCAGCCAGCTTCCAGCGGTCGGCGAGGCCAGTCCCCGGGATCTGGCCAGCGATCCCGAGATCGCGGGAGCGGAATCCCTGGAGCGGGCCGCGGCCGGTCAGCTCAGCTTCCTCGAACCGGGTCACGCCTCGGCCGCCGCCCTCGACTCCACGGCCGCCGGGGCCGTGGTGCTCTTCCCTGATCCCGACCTGCAGGCCCGGGCCAGCGCCCGGGGCCTGGCCTGGGTCGCCGTGGCCAACCCCCGCCTCGCCTTCGCCGAGGCCCTCGATGCCCTCTTCCCCCGACGCCGACCCGCCCCCGGCGTGCACGCCAGCGCGGTGGTCAGTGCGGAGGCCCGCGTGGCCGCTGATGTCCACGTCGGCGCCCACGGGGTGATCGGTCCGGGCTGCGAGGTGGCCGAGGGCTGCGTGCTCCACCCCGGCGTGGTGTTGCTCGAAGATGTTCACCTGGGCCGGTTCTGCGAGATCCACGCCAATGCCGTGCTCCATCCCGGCGCCCGCCTCGGGGAGGGCTGCGTGGTGCACTCCGGAGCCGTCATCGGCTCCGAGGGCTTCGGTTTTGTTCCCACTCCCGCGGGGTGGCGCAAGATGCCCCAGACGGGTCGGGTGGTGCTGGAGGACGGCGTGGAGGTGGGCTGTGGCTCGATGATCGATCGCCCCGCCGTGGGCGAAACCCGCGTGGGCGCCGGCACCAAGATCGACAACCTGGTCCACGTCGGCCACGGGGTGACGATCGGCCGCGGCTGCGCCCTGGCCGCCCAGGTGGGCCTGGCCGGCGGCGCTCGCCTGGGCAATGGCGTGATCCTCGCCGGCCAGGTGGGCGTGGCCAACCGGGCCACCCTGGGCGATGGCGCCATCGCCTCCTCCAAATCCGGCATCCATGGCGATGTGCCCGCCGGCGAGGTGGTGAGCGGCTATCCCGCCATTCCCAACAGGCTGTGGCTGCGCTGCTCGGCGGCCTTCAGCAAATTGCCGGAGATGACCCGCAGCCTCCGGCAGCTCAAGGCCCAACAGGCGGAATGACAGGGGGGTGGCGCGTCGCGGCTGGGTAGCCTGAGCCCCGGCGCCAGGGCCCCCGGCGCGCCCCCCGCTCTGTCCTTTCCCGTCCCTCCAGATGACGACGACCCATCGGATCACCCTGCTGCCTGGCGATGGGATCGGGCCGGAGATCATGGCTGTGGCCCGTCGGCTGTTGGAGCGGGTCAGCGCGCAGCGGGGGTTCACCCTGCAGCTGGAGGAGCATCCGTTCGGGGGAGCCGCCATCGACCTCTGCGGCGAGCCTCTGCCGGCCGCGACCCTGGACGCGGCCCGCGGGGCCGATGCGGTGCTGCTCGCGGCCATCGGCAGTCCCCGCCATGACCATCTGCCGCGGGAGAAGCGTCCGGAGACCGGCCTGCTGGCCTTGCGCGCCTCCCTGGGGCTGTTCGCCAACCTGCGGCCGGTCAAGATCGTGCCCGCCCTCCTGGAGGCCAGCAGCCTCAAACGCTCCGTGATCGAGGGCGTGGATCTGCTCGTGGTGCGGGAGCTCACGGGCGGGGTCTATTTCGGCACGCCGAAGGGGCGGGTGGAGGCCGAAGGGCGGGTGCGGGCCTTCAACACCATGGCCTACTTCGACGACGAGGTGGATCGCATCGCCCGCGTGGCCTTCGCCCTGGCGGCCAGCCGCCGCGGAGAGCTCTGCTCGGTGGACAAGGCCAACGTGCTGGACGTGAGTCAGCTCTGGCGCGAGCGGGTGGAGGCCATCCACGCTGAATTTCCCTCGGTGCGGCTCAGCCACATGTACGTGGACAACGCCGCCATGCAGCTCGTGCGCGCGCCGCGCCAGTTTGACGTGCTTCTCACCAGCAATCTCTTCGGCGACATCCTCAGCGATGAGGCCGCCATGCTCAGCGGCTCCATCGGCATGCTGCCCTCGGCCTCCCTCGGCGCCAGCGGTCCCGGGCTCTTCGAGCCGATCCATGGCTCCGCCCCCGACCTGGCGGGCCAGGATGCGGCCAATCCCCTGGCGATGGTGCTCTCCGCCGCCATGATGCTGCGGCTCGGGTTGAAGGAGGAGCTGGCCGCCGCCGACCTGGAAGCGGCGGTGGATCAGGTGTTGGCGGCCGGCTTCCGCACGGCGGATCTCTGGAGCGAAGGCCTGATTCGCGTCGGCTGCCAGGCCATGGGCGACCAGCTGGAGGCCGCCCTCGCCGGACGCCTCACCCCCGCCTGACCCCCCTTCGGAGGGGCGGGACCGACGACCTGCCAAACTCTCAAACGCCTTCCCCTCCTGTGTCCGATGTCAAAGCGTCACCCGGTTGTTGCGGTCACCGGTTCCTCAGGCGCGGGCACGAGCACCGTCAAGCGCGCCTTTGAACACATCTTCGCCAGGGAAGGCATTGTGCCGGCAGTGGTGGAGGGCGACAGCTACCACCGCTACGAGCGCGGCCCGATGAAGGAGGCCATGGCCGCGGCGGTGGCCCAGGGCGAGAACTTCTCCCATTTCGGACCGGAAGCCAACCTCTTCGACAAGCTGGAAGAGCTGTTCCGGGCATACGGCGAAACGGGCACCGGCCTCCGTCGCTACTACCTCCACTCCACCGAGGAGGCCGCCGATCACAATGCCCGCCTCGGCACCGCCCTGGAGCCCGGCCAGTTCACCCCCTGGGAACCCCTCCCCGCGGACACCGACCTCCTCTTCTACGAGGGACTCCACGGCGGGGTGAAGGGCGAGGACTACGACGTGGCCTCCTATGCCGATCTGCTGGTCGGCGTGGTGCCGATCGCCAACCTGGAGTGGATCCAGAAAATCCACCGCGACAACGCCGAGCGGGGCTATTCCGCGGAAACGATCGTGGACACGATCCTGCGGCGGATGCCCGATTACATCAATCACATCTGCCCTCAGTTCAGCCGCACGGACATCAACTTCCAGCGGATTCCCACGGTGGACACTTCCAACCCCTTCATCTGCCGGAACATTCCCACGGCGGATGAAAGCTTTGTGATCATCCACTTCCGCAAGGGCGCTCGAGAGAAGTGGGGCATCGACTTCACCTATCTCCTCGACATGATTCATGACTCCTTCATGAGCAGCCCGACGAGCATTGTCGTCAATGGCGGCAAGATGGGTTTTGCCATGGAGTTGATTCTCACCCCCATCATCCACCGCATGATCGAAGAGAAGAAGTCCCTCGCCTGATTCCCCCACCCTCCTGACGCCTTGCTCCCGACGCCCTTGGCCGTCCCGCCGTTCTCCCCCCCCTGGCCTGGAGCGGAGCCGATCCTGGTGGCCGCGCTTCTCGGAGCCTGCGTCGGGAGCTTTCTCAACGTCGTCGTCTGGAGGGTCCCCCGGGAGGAATCGGTGCTCTGGCCCTCCAGCCATTGCCCCCGGTGCGGCACCTCCCTCGGCTGGCTCGAGAACATTCCGGTGGTCTCCTGGGTGGGGCTGCGGGGCCGCTGTGGCCATTGCCGGGCCCCCATCAGTCGGCGCTACCCCCTCACGGAGCTGCTCTGCGCGGGCCTCTGGGTGCTGATGACCCTGGCCCGCCCCGATGGCCTGGGGCCCCAACCGGACGGTCTCCTGGTGATGGCGGCGGGGTGGACGCTGGTGAGCCTGCTGCTGGTCTTGGCGTTGATCGACGCCGATCAGCTCTGGATTCCGGAACCGATCTGCCGCTGGGGCGTGGTGGCCGGCTGGCTGGTCACGGCCGGCGTCGGCTGGCAGCAGAGCGCCGCCCTCGGGCGGGAGGTGCTCGCCTCCCATCTGCTGGCCGCCGCCCTCGGGCTGATCGGCTTCGACCTCCTCAGCGCTCTGGGAACGCGCTGGCTGGGACGCCCCGCCATGGGATCCGGGGACGGCAAGGTGGCCGCCCTCCTCGGCGCCTGGCAGGGCCTGACCGGACTGGCCCTGGCCTCCTTCGCGGCCATCCTCCTGGCCGCCGTGGTGGGGGTCCTGGCCCTGGCCACCGGCGCGATTCGCCGCCACCAACCGCTCCCCTTCGTGCCCTTTCTCGCCGTGGGCGGCGCCCTCCTCTGGGTGACGGGCAGCGCTCCCTGGCTGCGCCTGCTCCTCGGCCAGACTTGAGGGAGCTGACCCGCTCTGGGCAGAGGCGGCCTGGAGGTCTTTAATGGGACCCGACCGGGTTCGGCGCCCATCCGGACCCTTGACGCCACCGCCCCCACGGCCGACCCGCTCCCCACTCCCTTCCCCGCGCTTCACGATGTCGCTCTTCGACTGGTTTGCCGATCGCCGCAAGACCCTCCCTGTGGCCCGCGGCAACCAGACCCAGGAGCCGGAGGACGGGGATGGCCTCTGGAGCAAGTGCCCCCGCTGCGCCCTGGTCATGTACCGCAAGGACCTGCAGGCCAACGCGAGCGTCTGCAAGGGCTGTGGGTACCACCACCGCATCGACAGTGAGGAGCGGCTGCGCCTCCTGGCGGATCCCGGATCGTTCGAAGCCCTGGACACCGACCTGGCGCCCACGGATCCACTGGCGTTCAAGGATCGCCGCGGCTACAGCGATCGCCTCCGCGATGCCCAGCAGTCCACCGGTCTCAAGGACGCCGTGGTGACAGGCCTCTGCCGGCTGGAGGGCCAACCCCTCGCCCTCGGCGTGATGGATTTCCGCTTCATGGGCGGTTCGATGGGCTCGGTGGTGGGCGAAAAGCTGACCCGCCTCACAGAGGAGGCCACCGCCCGCGCCGTTCCCCTGGTGGTGGTCTGCGCCTCAGGGGGAGCCCGCATGCAGGAGGGGATGCTCAGCCTGATGCAGATGGCCAAGATCTCCGGCGCCCTGGAGCGCCACCACCGGGCCGGTCTGCTGTACCTCCCCCTCCTCACCCACCCCACCACCGGCGGCGTCACCGCCAGTTTCGCCATGCTCGGCGATCTGATCCTCGCGGAACCCAAGGCCCTGATCGGCTTCGCTGGCCGTCGCGTGATCGAGCAGACCCTGCGGGAGAAACTGCCGGAGGGTTTCCAGACGGCGGAATACCTGCAGGACCACGGATTCGTGGATCTGATCGTTCCCCGCACCGAGTTGCGCTCCACGCTCGCCAATCTCCTGCGCCTCCACAGCCGCAAACCCATCCCCCAGCGGGTGGTGGCATGAGGCGCGTCCAGGTCCTCGGCCCGCTGCTGGCCCTGCTCGCCTGCCTGGTCCTGGGCGCCGGGGCTGGGGTTGCCCCCGCCTGGGCGGGTCCGGTGTCCTGGCAGGAGGTGCCTGCCACGGCAGAGGGACGCCAGTGGTGGGACGCGGGAAGCCTGCGGCTGAACCGCCAGGGCCGGCTGACCGTCCTCAGCCGCTTCCAACCTCCCGCTCCGCCCGAAGGGTCTGAGGCCGCGGGCGAGCGCCCCCCCGTGGGCACCCTCTACGTCATGGAGCTGGACTGCGACCAGGAGCTTTATCGCGACACCTCCGTCAACGGCCTGCCCCGCTTCCAGGCGGAATGGCAGGCCGTGGCGGAGGACTCCCTGAGCCGGGAGGTTCTGCGCGCCGCCTGCCGAGCGGGGTCCAACCGGCTCGCGTCCGCGGCGTCCACGGCCCCGGGGGAGGTGGTCGGTGGCTGAGGCGTCGCCACTGCGCGTGGCGGTGGTCGGTCTGGGGTTTGGGCTGCAGGTCCACGTCCCGGCCCTGCGGGCCTGCCCCACCACCGAACCTGTGGCGCTCTGGCATCCCGATGCTCAGCGGCTGCGGGCCGCGGCCGCAGCCGTGGAGCTGCCCGGCGCCCCCTCCCTGGAGGCCCTCCTGGAGGATCCGTCGATCGATGCGCTCGTGCTGGCGACGCCACCGGAGCCGCGGCTGGCCCTGGCCCGCGCCGCGCTGGCGGCGGGGAAGCCGCTGCTGCTGGAAAAGCCAGTCACCTTGCGCGCGGAGGATGGGGAGGAGCTGCGGCGGCTGGCCCTCCAGCGGAGCCTCGCGGTGGCGGTGGACTTTGAATACCGGGCCGTTCCCCTGTTTCAACAGCTGCATGGCTTGCTTCAGCAAGGGGTTCTGGGCACGCCCTACCTCGTGAAGCTCGACTGGCTGATGAGCAGCCGCGCCGACCCCAACCGCCCCTGGAGCTGGTATTCCCGGGCTGAAGCGGGGGGTGGTGTGCTGGGAGCCCTGGGCACCCACGCCGCGGACCTGCTCCATTGGCTGGTGGGTCCGAGCCGGCAGGTGGTGGCGCAACTCAGCACGGCGATCCAGGAGCGCCCGCTCCCTGGAACGGGCACCTCGGCACCTGTCGATGCCGATGACATCGCCCTGTTGCAGCTGGTCCTGGAGGATGGGGAGGGTCGCCCGGTGCCCGCTCAGGTGACCTTGGCCTCCGTGGCCCGCCATGGCCGTGGCTGCTGGTTGGAGTTCTACGGCAGCCAGGGCACCCTGGTGCTGGGCTCCAGCAGCCAGACGGATTATGTGCATGGCTTCCAGCTCTGGTGGGGAGACCCCGGGGAGCGCACCCTGCGCCCGATCCCCCCGGAACCCTCCCTGGCCTTCCCGCGCACCTGGGAAGACGGGCGCATCGCGCCGGTGGCGCGGCTGATCGGCTGGTGGGAGCGGGCCATTCGCGAAGGAATTCCGATGGTGCCGGGCCTGGCGGAGGGGGTGGCCAGCCAGCGCGTTTGTGACGCGGCCCGCCAGCCCGCGGTCCCCCATCAGCCGCTCTGACAACCGCTCAGGCGGCCGACGGAAGGGAACATGAAGAGCCGGTAAACCGCTCGCTCGGATACAACGGACTTTCCGTAGCGATTGCTACCGTTTTCCCATCGTTGACCGACGGGGGTGGCTCGCCCTCCCCCGCTCGGCGGAAGTAGGGGGGGTTGCCCTCACGAAGCAACGCGCCATCCACACCTGTCGCCAGCGCGACAGCTCTCCAAGGAGGCACTTCCATGTCCATCACCACCGCCCGTCAACTGGCCCGTCAGGCCGAAGAGGCCCGCCGCGCCGCCCGGGAGCACGACTATCTCGTCACCGCCCTGCGTCGCGAGCACCTGATCGACTGACGGTCAGCGGCCTCCGCGCCGACGGCTTGGCCCGCTCACGGGCCTCAACCTCCAGGCTCCGCTCCGGCGGAGCTTTTTCATGGTCGGACTGGCTCCGGGCGCGGCGGAAACAGGGCAGGGGCATCCCCTAGACTCCCGCCCAGACCCGGTGGTTCAATGAACCGCTGTCGCATGTCCATCCCTCGAGGTTTTTCCCATGGCGCTCGTTCCACTTCGGTTGCTGCTTGATCACGCCGCCGAAAACGGCTATGGCATTCCCGCCTTCAACGTCAACAACCTGGAGCAAGTGCAATCGATCATGGAGGCGGCGTACGAAACCGACAGCCCCGTGATCCTGCAGGCCTCCCGTGGCGCGCGTCAGTACGCCGGCGAAAACTTCCTTCGCCACCTCATTCTCGCCGCTGTCGAAACCTATCCCGACATCCCGGTGGTGATGCACCAGGACCACGGCAATAGCCCGGCCACCTGTTTCGGAGCCATCACCAACGGCTTCACCTCCGTGATGATGGACGGCTCCCTGGAAGCCGACGCCAAAACCCCTGCCACCTACGACTACAACGTTCGCGTCACCAAAGAGGTGGTGGACGTGGCCCATTCCGTGGGCGTGAGTGTCGAAGGCGAGCTCGGCTGCCTCGGCTCCCTGGAGACCGGCATGGGCGAAGCCGAGGATGGCCATGGCTTCGAAGGCAAGCTCGACCACAGCCAACTCCTCACCGATCCCGCTGAGGCGGCCGACTTTGTGGCCAAGACCAAGGTGGATGCCCTTGCCATTGCCATCGGCACCAGCCATGGCGCATACAAGTTCACCCGCAAGCCCACCGGCGAAGTTCTGGCCATCAGCCGCATC
>CAYVWU010000061.1:0-12214 GCA_964455575.1 uncultured Cyanobium sp.
GTGCACCGCTTTGCCCTCGCCGGCGGCCCGGTGCTGGGCATCTGCAACGGCTTTCAGGTGCTCACCGAGATGGGGCTTCTCCCCGGTGCCCTGACCCGCAATCGCGATCTGCACTTCCGTTGCGAGCCTGCCGTTCTGGAGGTCAGTCCTGGATGTTGTGGCTGGCTGCGGGACTACAGCGAGGGAGCCACCATTGCGTTGCCCATCGCCCATGGGGAGGGCCGATATCAGGTGGATGCCTCAACATTGCACCGTCTTCAGGAGGGCGGCCAGGTGGTGCTGCGATATCGCGACAATCCGAATGGTTCCGCGGGAGACGTGGCGGGGCTCTGCAATGAACGCGGCAACGTGCTGGGGCTGATGCCCCATCCCGAGCGCGCTTGCGATCCGGCCCTGGGCGGGGTGGACGGTCGTGCCCTGTTGGCCTCCCTCGGCCGGGGTTGAGGCGTGCGCCGCCGCCCCTTTCTGGCAAGCGGGGGGGCTTTGGCCGGCCTGGTCGGCTGGCGTCAACGCGGGGTCAGCGCCGCGACGATTCCCCCGGCCGGGATGGCCATGCCGCCCCCCCTGAAAGCGGGCAGCAGGGTGGTGGCGGTGGCCCCGGGCACCTGGTGGGACGATGCGACGCGTGAAGCGGAGATGTTGCGCGGGCGCTTCGCCACGGCGGGCTGGACCTTGGAGGTTCCCCGCGCCATCCAGGGGCGCTGGCGTTGGTTTTCAGAGCCTGATGGCGACCGGCTTCAGCGGTTGACCGCGGCGATGAGCGACCCAGCCGTGGCGGCGGTGGTGAGTGTCGCGGGTGGCTGGGGGAGTGCGCGGCTCCTTGAGCGGGGCTGGCGACCGCCCCCACGGCCCCGCTGGCTTGTCGGTTACTCCGATGCCAGTGCCTTGCTGCTGGCGCAGTGGGCCGCGGGGGTGGGTGGGGCGGTGCATGGCAGCCCGGCCGGTGGCGCGGATCAATGGGAGCGTCTGCGTCGGCTTCTCAGCGGGGAATCAGTGCCCCCCCTGCGGGGGGAGGGCTGGAGGGCGGGGACGGCTGTCGGCCCTCTGGTGGTGAGCAATCTCACGGTGGCCACGAGTCTGATCGGCACCCCGTGGTCTCCCCGGCTCGCGGGATGCCTGCTGGTTCTTGAGGATGTGGGAGAGGAGCCCTACCGGGTGGATCGCCTGCTCACCCAATGGCGAACGAGCGGATTGCTGCGGGGGGTGGTCGGCGTTGGCCTGGGCTATTTCCGCTGGAAGGAGGATGACATTCTTCCCGGGGATCTGAGCATGGACGAGGTGCTGCGTGATCGTCTCCGGGACTTGGACGTTCCTGTGGTGGGGCGGTTGCCGGTGGGCCATGGCCGACCCAACATGGCGCTTCCCCTGGGCCGGTTGGCCCGTCTCGATGGTCAGCGGGGAACATTGGAGCTGCTTTGAGTCGCGGCCGCCGGGGTTGGGTCCGGCTGCCACGCCGCGCATCACGCACGCCAATCAATACACAAAAAAGGCCCCCCGAAAGGGGGGCCTGGCCAAACCAAATCGGGATCAGCCGATGGCGGCAAAGAAATCCTTGCTCTTCACCGGGTCAGGGTTCATGGTTTTGTCGCCGGGGGTCCAGTTGGCGGGGCAGACCTCATCGGGGTGGGACTGCACGTACTGGAAGGCCTGAAGCACCCGCAGGGTTTCATCAACACTGCGCCCAACAGGCAGATTGTTGATGGTGCTGTGCATGATCACACCTTCGGGATCGATGATGAACAGACCGCGCAGAGCGATGCCGGCTTCTTCATCAAGAACGCCATAAGCACGGGCGATTTCTTTTTTCAAATCCGCCACCAGGGGATAAGCGATGTCACCCAGACCACCATTCTTACGGTCAGTCTGAACCCAGGCGAGGTGGCTGAATTGGCTGTCAACAGACACGCCGATCACCTCGGTGTTGCGGCTGGAGAAATCACTGTGACGATCGCTGAAAGCAGTGATTTCTGTCGGGCAGACAAAGGTGAAATCGAGAGGATAGAAGAGGAGAACGACATACTTGCCGCGGTAGTTAGACAGGGTGATCTCCTTGAACTCCTGGTCGACCACGGCGGTGGCGGTGAAATCGGGAGCTGGCAGACCGACAAGCCTGGACATGGGGAATGACAGTTGGGGGGAGGAACGGTTCAAGGGCGCCGACGCCACGCATCAGCCCTCTCGGGACGCAGCGTACGCGAAGTCGGACCGACTTCCAGTTGAACCATTAAAATCTATCACAGAACCTTGCAGGTGCCCCCCTGCCCAGGGCATAGGCTGATTCAAACAAGTTGTCGCCCTATGTCCTGGGATCCCACGGTGCTGCGCAAGTACAGCACCACCAGCCACTTCCGCCTTCTCAATCAAGTTCGCGCTGAGCTCAACGCCCAGCCCATTGCCCGCCACCCTGGCGGCGAGATCAATCTGGGCATTTCTCGGCGCGGGTCCTCCTATCGGGTGCCGGTGGAGGTGAGGGGAACCAATGCCGCCTCCAGGCCGGTGCGCGTCCCGGTGGCCACAGAACCCTCTCCCGCGGAGGGACAAGGCATGGACAGCCAAAGCTTTCGGGATCGACTCCGGGCGATCGAAATGCGCTGAGACAGGCACTGGCGTCAGGGCACCGCGCCAAGGGTTCCCGATGCCGGCCGTGGCTCGTGACGGAGTCCTGCGCCACAGACGATTGTTGGCCCGACAGCGATTGGGCGCCATAGCCATTGTCGGGGGCCATAGCGATGAGACGACGAGCAACCTGCCCCTGTCGCCGAAAAAGGTGAGCTTAAAAAGGGAATGGCTCGGGGGAGACTTGAACTCCCGACCTTGGGGTTATGAATCCCACGCTCTAACCAGCTGAGCTACCGAGCCCCATGAACAGACTTTAAGGGATCACCGGCCGGGGCCGGACCATAGAGGCACAGCCTTGATCAAAGGTGCCACCACGCACAGGTGAGAGGAAGCTGAAGACAAGGGACTTCCGCTCAAGCCGAGGGTCGCAGAAGCTGCATCGGATTGATCGCCCCGAAGCCGGGAGCGTGGATTTCAAAGTGAAGATGGGGGCCTGTGCTCCGCCCCGTGCTGCCCATCAGGCCGATCTGCTGACCTTGGGCGACCTCGTCACCGGCTTGGACAAGAAGGCGGCTGTGGTGGGCATAGATGCTGCGCGAGCCATCCTCATGGGTGATTTCCACAAGGTAGCCGTAACCGCCATCGTTCCAGCCGGCAAAGGTGACCCGACCGCTCTGGGCGGCAACGATTGGCGTGCCAACGCTGTTGGCGATATCGATGCCCTTGTGCATGCGTCCCCAGCGCCAGCCAAAGGGTGAGGTGAACACCCCACGAGCGGGCCAGACCCAGCGGCGATTGCCGCTGGGTTGGGTCTCGGAAGGGGAGTAATCGGGAGTGTCAGGCCAGCTGACGCCACCACTGGTGGTGGGGCGGAGGCTCAGAAGGGTGTGAACCCGGGTGGTGGCCTTGCCGGAAGGAACCCGCAGGCGGCTACCCACGACAAGAGGGGATTGGCGCAGCTCGGGATTGAGCTGCATCAGCTGATCGACGGACAGGTTGTAGCGATCGGCGATGCCTTCCAGGGTGTCGCCGAAGCGCACCATTCCAGGGGTGGAGGCGCTGGCGTCCAGCTCGGCGGAAGCGGGGGAGGGCTTAAGGGGGGAGAGGGCCGCATCTTCCGCGGGACCTGAGGCGTCCTTCTCGATGCCTCGCAAGGCGGCGAAGAGATCATCCGCCCGGCTGCTTTCGCGCAGATCGGTGGCGATGGCCGCAGTCAGTGGCAGAGCCACCGGCATACAGAGCAGGGCCGTGAAAATGCGTCGATTAAAAAGCATGTCAATGCAGCTGGTTGGTTTGACCTTGGAAAGGAGATGGTTTTGACTGAAATGCTTGTTGGCTATCGCCAACTGGAGCGAAAAAACAAAGCTCGGCAGAATGTAGCGGGAATATTCATCTTTGTCAACCCTTAACGCCATGGCACGGGCCTCAGCCCAGTTGCCGCAACGCTTCGAACACCACAACGCCCACTGCCACCGACAGATTGAGACTCCTGACGCCATGGGGAATGGCCTGTCTGGAGCAGGGCATCGGAATCGTCAACCGTCCATCGGCCGCCTCCAGCAGGCTCGGGCTGAGCCCATCGGTTTCCCGACCGAACAGCAACCAGTCACTGGCCTGGAAACGGCAGGCGGTGTAGGGCTGGCTGGCCTGGCTGCTCAGCGCGAGCAAACGTCCGCCTTCCGCCCGGCAGTGGGCCAGAAAGGCGGAAGCGTCCTCATGGCGTCGCAGGCGGACCAGCGGCCAGTAGTCCAGTCCCGCGCGACGCAGGTGGCGGTCGCTGAGGGAAAACCCGAGGGGCTCGATCAGATGGAGCTCCAGGCCCGTGGCGGCGCAGGTGCGGGCGACGTTGCCCGTGTTGGGGGGAATCTGGGGCTGGAAGAGCACGACCCGCGGCATGGACGCTCAGAGCAGGGGATCGGGAGGTTGATCTTCGAGCTGCTGCGGGACGAGAACGCCCAGCTCGCTGAGGTTGACCGCTCGGCCTTGCAGCACCAGCCAGGAGGTTCCACAGAGAGGTGTCAACCGTTGCTGCAGCTCGCCGAGGCGATCGCGGAAGCGGCCGCCGGCCGCTGTCATCGGCACAACGCCCCACCCGGTTTCCTCGCTGACCAGCACCACCATGGCCCGGCTCGCTCGCAGCGCCGCCACCAGGTTGGCCAGCTCCGCGTCCCAATGGCCGCTGTCCCCTTCAAGATGGGCCGCCACCCAGGTACCGAGAGAATCGATCAGCGCCACCTCGTCCGCTAGCAGAGCGTGAAGAGCGGAGCTGAGGGCGCCGCCCACCTCGACGGTGCGCCAGGAGGGAGGGCGCCGCTGCCGATGGCGCTCCAGGCGCTGTTGCCAGGAGGCATCGTCGGGAAGATCGGGGCCGGTGGCCAGGACGACGACCGCTCGCCCGCTCCGGTGAGCCAGGTGTTCGGCCCAGCGGCTCTTGCCGCTGGCCGCTGGCCCGCTGACCAGGATCAGGCCAGGGAGAGAGACGTCTGACAAGACTCAGCCGCCTCCCTGCATGTTGCGCAAAGTGGCGACGGAGGAGGGAGAAACGCGATTGAGATAGCGGAAGATCCAGTATTTGAAAATCGTGGCCAGAACCACGGGGAAGGTGGCAATGAACAGCAGGATGAAGTTTTCGCGTGCCGGCAGACCAAGGTGGTCAGCCACACCGTCCAGGAGAACTGTCCAGCCCTCAGGACTGTGAAAACCAACAAAAATATCCGTGAACAAAATGATGGCGAATGCTTTCGCGCTGTCACTCAATCCATACACCAGCTCGTCGAGAAAGCCACGGAAAACCTGGATATCGCGTTGACCAAAAAAACAAACCCCAACAAATCCAATCAATCCGAATAAATCAGCAAAAACATTCTTGACCGCATTTGTGCTTTCACGATCCGCTTCCTCCTTGAGCTCCTGAGCCCGCACCTGCAGTTTTTGCTGGAGCTCGTCACTGGTGGGCAGGGGTTTGTTGTGGAGGAGATGATCAAACTCGATCTCCGCCTGATAGACCCGCAGCCGCTCCACGGCTCGCTCTTCCAGCTTGGGCTTGGGGTAGCTCAGGAAGGGGCTGTCGGGAGAGAACCGATCCACCAGGGGAGAAACGATCCAGGTGCGGCTGATTTGCTGCACCAGGATCGGCACCAGGATCAACAACAGCAGGATGCGCAATGCCACCAGAGTGGAATCGCGTCGCCGTCGAAAGCCGGCGATCATGCTGGCCTCGGCTTCGGGATCCAAGCGCTGGCGCACTTGATCCACAACGCCCAGCAGGCTGCGGGGGAGCACCTCCGGGCTGCGGCTCAGGCTCGGCAGCAGCTCCCTGGCGGTGGCATAGCGCGCTGTGACGCCCTCAAGGAGTTGCAGCTGGCGAAGTTCCTGGCCGCTGAGCTCCTGGCGATAGGGAAGGATCGACTCCAGGGATTGCTGGCACACCTGCAGCGCCGCCCGAAAACGACGCAGGACCTGGGCCTGCATGGCCCGAGGAATGCGCAATTCAATTTCGGGCCGCACGGGGCGATCCTGGTAGTACTCCAATTCGATGCTTTGGATCAGCAACGCGGCCTCATAGCCACGTTCCAGATCACTGCTGATGTCGTGGGACTTGGCGCTCCCCAGACGGCCCACCCAATCTCGGAATCCCATGGTTGTCTCAACGGGAGAAGACCCACCAGGTGGCCATCGGCACCACCGTGCCGACGACAAGCAGCACCACCACCCAGGTGAAGGCATTGCTGCCCTGCGTTTCTTCCCGGCTGGGGATGTTGCTCGCCAGGGCCTGGGCTTCCTCCTGCACCGGTTCCCCCGGGTCCTCTCCACCGCGAAGCACCGCCCCCAGACGGGTGAGGGCATCGACGCTGGCCTGGCGATACCGATCGGCGGAACGCAAGGGCAGGGCCATGGTGGTGTCCGCCGTGCTTCTCAACAGCTCCGCTGGCAACCGGCCCCCCAGGCTGGGCGAGGCGACGATCGCGGTGGAGCGGGTCTGGCCATCGATGAGCAGGAGGAGGAGCGGCGTCGAGGAGCCATCCCGTCCGCTCTCCGCAGGCTGCCAGCGGGTCAGGAGTTTCTCCCCCAGCTGTTGAAGGTTGAGGTCGTCGTCCACACGACTCACCGTGATCAGCCTGGCCTCCACCCGCTCATCGCTGAACCCGTCCAGCAGGCGCTCCAGCTCCTGGGAACTGGCGCGCGAGAGCACCGCGGCTCCGTCCAGCACATGCTCGGGGGGCGCCTGGGAAGGAAAATCCTCCGCGGAGACGGCCACCGCCGGGCTGGCGGCCACGCCCATCACCAACACAGCCAGAAGACTCGCGAGAAGGCCTCGCCTCCAACGGAACAGGGGGCGGGTGAGCCAGGCGGGCGCACCGTTCAAGGATGGGGGAATCACGGCAGGCTCAGACGCGATTGGAGGACCCCCAGTCTGACCTGCTGGGGCCACACCTGCCCCCGTGTCCGGCGGATGATTTCTCCACAGGTGCCGTTCCGTGTCATGCCCGCCTCCCTGCCTGCTCGGATTGTGCTGGTCCTCGGGCTTCTGGGCCTCGTGGTGGCCGTGGCCAACCAGCTCAGCGCCCCCAACCTCGACCCCTCCCTGGAGCGGGCCTCGGTGCTCGCCAGCCTGTTGGCCGTCGTCTTGCTGGTCATTGCCGCCCTCTGGCAGCGGGTGGTGCCGGAAGCGGCGGTCCGGACCCCGCTCGAAGGGGAGGAGGGCTGTGAGCTGGTCGACGGCCTGCCGGAGGAGCTGGTGCGCGAGCTCGGATGGGGCAGCGCCATGCTGCTTTCCGCCACCCCTGCCGCCACCCTGCTGCTGCACGATGGCCGCCGCACCGTCCTGCGTCGTGGCGTCTTGCCCGGCGAAGGGTCGGCTGCGGACGCCTTTGTTCCCGGGGCCATCTGCCGTCAGGCCAGCAGCCGCCAGCGGGCCATCTCCCTGGTGGACCTGAGGCCCTATCCCGGGCGGGGAGAGTTCGACACCCTGTTGCCGGGATTGCCGGCGGTCGTGGTCCAGCCGGTTGGGGAGCAAGGCATTCTGCTGCTCGGCGGCTGGTCAGCGCGGTGCTTCAGTGAAGCGGATCTGCGCTGGATCGAGGGCTGGGCCCGCAAACTCAAAACACAATGGGCTCCGGTTTGGCAGGCACCCGCGGACGACTCGGACCCTTCGCCTGACGCGGCACCCTCACCTGCGTGATCACCCGGCCTCCCGGAGCGGTGGCGGTCATGCTCCCCCCGGATCCGAGCTGGCCGGTGATCCGCGCGGCCCGGGTGAGCTGATGGTTGGCCTGGCGTTCCATCACCACGTCGCCATCGGCCTCCACGGCCTTGGTGGTCCAATTCCAGAGGCAGCGTTGGGCGCGCACCCCATCGCCCGCCTGCTGCAAGCGGCAGCCGCGGGCGATGGTGGCTGTGGTCGTCTTCCCGTCGAGGCGCAGCTCCTCCCCTTGCACCCGCAAGGCCCCGCGCTGCCCCTGAAAGGGCGCGGCGCTGCTCAGCCACTGCTCCCTGGCATCGAAGGTGAGGGCTCCACCGCGGAACCAGCTGGTTTCAACCGGGTCATTCATCGCCACCGGTCCCTGCAGGGTGTAGCGCTGTTGCAGGGTGTTGCCCTCCAGGCGCGTCGCCGTGACGACCTGGAGGGGCTCCTTGGGGGACCGTCCGGGAGGGCGCCGCCGCAGCATCACGGGCCCTTCGCCGAGCAGGGTGCCCTTGCCGGGTTGCCAATCCACCGCGTTCACCGTGCCCACCATCTCCAGGCGACCTGTTCCAGGCTTGCCGTTCAGGGGGACGGGGCGGCTCCAGCGCTCCAGCCGTGGCGTCCCGCGGAGTTCCAGCAGGTCTCGATCCAGATGCAGGAGCGCCGTCTTGGAGGACAGGCGATTGCGTTCATCCCGCACCGCGGGGGCGACATCGAAGCGCATCAGGGATTCGCCAGG
The DNA here is from genome assembly GCA_964455575.1 of uncultured Cyanobium sp. Classification (GTDB taxonomy): domain Bacteria; phylum Cyanobacteriota; class Cyanobacteriia; order PCC-6307; family Cyanobiaceae; genus Cyanobium. The sequence continues at coordinate 8,484 of CAYVWU010000061.1, forward strand.
GATCCAGACCGCCCGTTCTGCCTCGACCACCAGCGGATTGCGTCCCAGTCGCTGCAGTCGGATCGCGCCCTCCAGCAGGATCACGGCACCATCATTGACCACGGTGCCCGTGGTGGCGGCCAGCCGATACAGGGGTTGGCCCTTGGCAAAGATCACCCCTTCCGGGCGCAGGGCCCGGGCCACACCGCTGCGAATGTTGTAGCGGGCTTCCGGACTCTTGAGCGTCCAAGCCGGCAGACCCTCTTTGGTGCGCTGCTGAAGGTCGAGGCTGCGAAAGGAAAAGGGAGGTGCGCTCTCCTCGGTGTCCACCGACACCGGGCGGCCACAGCCCTGGGTGACCAGAACCAGGGACAGGAGGGTCAGCCACCCGCACCGCGTGACGCCCAGAACGTGTCGGCCTGGCGGAGAGGCCCGACGAGGTAAGCGCTTCACAGCGGTTCGAGGACCTCCAGTCGCTGCATCACCGGGGTGGCCTCCGGAAGGGGGGCCGGGCTCGGCAACACCCCCCACTGCCGGGCCGACTCCCAGGCCATCCGCGCGACGTCCGCCGCCGCCTGAGCGGCCGGCGGCTCACTGGTGGCCGGCCAGAGGGCGTCGCAGGGGAGGGGGGCGCAGGCCAGCTGGGTCAGGACGCGGCTGGCCAGATCGGGAAGCAGAGGGGTCAGGAGCACGCCGATCCAGCGGCAGCTCTCCAGCACGCCGTAGAGGTCCGCGCCGACACTCTCTTCCTGGCCAGGCTGCTTCATGCGGGTCCAGGGGGCCTGGACGTTGAGATGGCCATTGGCCGTTTCCGCCAGGCTCAGCACGGCTTCGGCCGCGCGGCGGAAGTCGAGCGCCTCCATGGCCTGATCGAACTGGGCCGAGGCGTTCAAGGAGGCGAGAGCCAGGGGATGGTCGGTGGAGGCGGCCGGGCCGCGGGGGGGTACTCCCCCCGCAAACCATTTGCGCGCCATGGAGACGCTGCGGTTGAGGAGGTTGCCGATCGTATTGGCCAGGTCGTTGTTGACGAGGTCGCAGAAGCGCCTCTGCTGGAAGTCCCCGTCCTCGCCGAAGGGAATGTCGCGGAGGAGATACCAGCGCACGGCGTCTCTGCCACAGCGCTCCAGCAACACCTCCGGATCGAGCACGTTGCCGAGGGTTTTGCCCATCTTCTGTCCCTCGCGGGTGAGGAAGCCGTGGCCGAACACCCGTTCGGGCAGGGGCAGGTCGGCGGACAGCAGCATGGCCGGCCAGAAGACCGCGTGGAAGCGAAGAATGTCCTTGCCGATCACATGCAGCTGGGCGGGCCAGCCGCGGGAGGAAAGTTGATCCAGATCCGCCGGCGCCTCGGGGTCGAGGAGGGCGGAGAGATAACCGAGCAGGGCATCAAACCAAACGTAGAACGTGTGGCCGGGATGGCCGGGAACGGGGATGCCCCAGGGGAGGTTCACCCTGGAAATCGAGAAGTCGCGCAGGCCACCGGCAACGAAGTTTTCCACCTCTCGTTGGCGCGATGCGGGCGCGATGAAGCCTTCGCGCCGCACGAGCTCCTCGATCGGCTTCTGATAGCGAGACAGCCGAAAGAAGAGGTTGGGCTCATCACGCCATTCCAGGGGGCGCTGGTGAATCGGACAGCTGGGGTCGCTGGCGCTGGCGGGGTCGTCTTTGAATTCCTCGCAGGCCACGCAATACCAGCCCTGCTGGCGCTTCTCGACAACGTCGCCCTTGGCCTCGACGCGGGCGAAGAACTGTTCGACCAGTGCGTGATGAGCGGGAGCGGTGGTGCGGATGAATCGATCGTGGCTGATTCCCCAGCGGGTCCAGAGATCGCGGAAGCTGTCGCTGTTGCGGTTGCAGAAAGCCAAGGGCGCGAGCGCTTTGCTTTCCGCAGTGCGTTGGATCTTCAACCCGTGCTCATCCGTCCCCGTGACAAACACCACCGCTTGTCCCCGCAGACGCTGGTAGCGAGCGATGGCATCACAGGCCAGGGTGGTGTACGTGCTCCCCAAATGGGGCTTGTCGTTGACGTAGTAAAGGGGGGTGGTGAGGGTGAAGGGCATCGCTGGGGCTGGGATCAGTGGCGCAGCGCACTGGCGCGGGTTGAGTGGCGCAGATGGAATGGTGCGGATTCTTTGGCGCCGATGTCGCCCGTTCGGCTCGGCATTCCGGCCCTGGCTGGGGCGGATCCTAACCAGCGGACTCCCCGGCGCCCTTCACCCTGTTGGCGTGTCCTCTCCCACCCCCGCCCTGTTAACCGTTCTCCCATGACCGACCCTTCCTCCTCCCCTGGCTCAACCCGGGACCGTTCGGCGGATCGGGACCGTCGTCAGCTGTGGCTCGGTGCGCTCCACCATCTGGCTCTCGCCGATGGCGATTTCTCCCCCGCGGAGGAGCGCGTGTTGACGGAGAAGCTGCGCCAGGAGCTGCGGGAGGTCCGGTGGGAGGCGTTGCCCCTGCCCGGCATCGAAGCCCTGGTCCATCGCTTCGGCCGCGCCACCCCCCTGGCGGAGGCCTTCCTGCGTTCCGCCGTGGTGGTCGCCCTGGCCGATGGTCATCTGAGCCCGCCGGAGATGGCGCTGTTGCGCCAATGGAGCGCGGCGCTGAAGGTGGGGGAGGCGCAGTTGGCCGTCCTGCCGGACACCTGCTGCGACAGCGATGAAAGCGGCGGCGTGCTCGACGGGCTCAAGGCCTGGCTCGATGCGCTCGATCCCGTGGACCCGGCAGTGGCCCGGTTTCTGGTGCGGCTCATCCCCGCCCAGTGCCCCTTCGAGCGGGATGTGAGGCTGTTCGGGCACAAACTGGTGCACATTCCTGCCATGTGCAAGATCAACCCGCTCTACGAGCAGCTCATCGGCCTGCGGCTGCGGTGTCTCACCACCCTGGACACGGCAGCCTCCGTTGACGATTCTCCGCGTCCTCAGACGCCATGAGCCCCCACCAGCGCGCGGTTCCTGTCGTCGTCTGGGGAGGCGGAACCGGCGGTGTGGCCGCCGCCCTTCAGGCGGCCCGGAGCGGGGTGGAGACCGTGCTGCTCACGCCGGGGCCCTGGCTGGGCGGGATGGTGAGCGCCGCGGGGGTCTGCTGCCCCGACGGCAATGAACTCTCCCCCTGGCAGACGGGCCTTTGGGGGGCGTTTCTGCGCGCCCTGGCCGCCGCGACGACGGGAGGGCTGGATCACAACTGGGTCAGCTGCTTCGGCTATCGGCCCGCCACGGCGGAGGCGATCCTGCGGAGCTGGGTGGAGCGGGAAGCGCGGCTGAGCTGGTGGCCCCTGGCCCGGCTGGAGGGGGTGGAGCGCCAGGGGGAGCGCCTCGCCGCCCTGGCCGTGCGCTGGCGGGGCGAGGACTGGCGCCTCGAACCCACCGTCGTCGTCGACGGCAGTGATCGCGGCGACCTTTATCCGTTGGCGGGGGCGCCCCATCGCCTGGGCTGGGAGGCGAGGGAGACCTGGCAGGAGCCCAGCGCGCCGCCCCGCGCCGCTTTGGAAGCGGATCCCTTCTTTCGCCGCCAGCCGGTGCAATCGCCCACCTGGGTGGTGATGGCCCAGCTCGCCGCGGGCGGGGAGGGCCTGGACGGCGCTGGCGGGGAGGGCCTGGACGGCGCGCCGCCCCCCGCGGCCCCGTTCGCGGAGGCGACCCGTCGCTTCGGCCTCGAACGCACCCTCACCTACGGCCGCTTGCCAGGGGGGCTGCTGATGCTCAACTGGCCCCTGGCCGGCAATGATTGGCACGACGGCTTGGAGCGGGCGTTCG
>CAYVWU010000062.1:0-12101 GCA_964455575.1 uncultured Cyanobium sp.
AGAGCAGCACCCAGCGATCGGGCGGTTCGTAGGCGTCCTCCTCGATGTCGTTGCGCACGCCGAAGTAGTGGAGGCTGGAAAGGCCCACCATCAGCAGCCCCACCACCGAGAACGCCAGGCCGAGCTTCCAGCCGAATCCAGGGGGTTGGGGGGCCAGGGGCGGGCGCAGCACCCGGATCCGCACGATCAACACCCCGAAGCCCAGCAGGGCGATGCCACTGCGCATCCAGGCCAGGTAGGTGCGCTCATTGGCCAGATGGTCGCGGATGCGGTTGGGATTGCGATGGCGCCGCAAGGGTGGGCTGGTCGCCTCCGGCGGCGCGGGGGAGGCGGCGGCGCCGGGGGCGGGCTCAGAGGGAAGCTCAGTCAACGGGTGCGGTTTCCGGTTGGGCGTCGAGGTCGTCCTGGGTGAAGGACGGCAGGCTGGCCAGATCAGCGCTGTCCGTGTCCACAGCGAAGGCCGGCAGATCCAATTGATAGCCCTTCGCGCCCTCTCCGTCGCCCACGCTCAGCTCCTGACCGGGCAGGAGGCGCACCACCCGAGCCGCCGTGGACCCGGTTTCCGCGGGATGGCCGGGCCAGCTCAGCGGCACGTTGGCGGGAACGAACAACGCCACGGTGGCGGCGTCGTCATCGGTTTCATGGCCCGCCCCCAGGACGGCAAAGGTGGCGGGCTGGTCCGGGGCTTGGCGCTTGCCGCGCACGAACACCCCGAGATTGTGGGTGGTGGCGTTGGCGACGGTCGGGCGGCCGCTCGGGTCGTTGATGGCGGTCTCCAGACGGCTCAGGTCAGCGAGGCGTCGAGCCTGTTGGGCGGTGTAGATGCCGGGCTGGGCCTGCAGGCTGTCGAGCTCCTTGCGGAGCTGTTCCCAGACGGGCAACGGGTCGGCGGAGACGGTGGTGGCGGCATGGGCTGGGGCCAGGGGCAGCCACAGGGCCAGGAGGGCGGTCGCGGCCAGAATCAGGCGGGCGAGACGTCGCTGGAGGGCCGGCAGGATCGGGAGGTTCATCGATGGTCGGGGAGAGGGGACGAGGCGGTCCGTGTCGCGGGGCGACAGGGCGACGCGGGCGGAATGCGCATCCCGGGTGGTGCCCGTGCCAGGGCTGGTTTCAACGCGGGAGCGGTGCGGGCGGCGGTCATGGCCGGGGCGCCTCCAGCCGTTGCCTGGCCTGCGGGAGCCGTCGCAGTTGATGGAGCAGGGATGCCACCATCACCCCCAGGCAGGCCAGGGCCACAAGGGCCAGGGGCGGATGGCGCGGAAGATGGCTGTCATGGAGCACCAGAACGCCGATGGCCACCAGCAGCAGGGGGGCTAGATCGCGTTGCAGGCGCCGCAGGGGTTCGGCGATGAGCGGGGTTTGCGTCAGCCACCAGGCCAGCAGACACCACAACGCCGTGAGCACGGCGAAGACAAACGGGAAGACGCGCAGCCGCAAGGGGTCGCCGTTGGCGAGCATCGCCATGTAGACGCTGATGTTGTCACTGCCGTTGGCGATGGTGAGCGCGGCCACCCCCAGGAGCCCGGCCATCCATGGAGCAGACGAGCCATCCTTGTCCTCCTCGGATTCCGTCGCGCCCGCGTTCAAAGCGTCAGCGAGTTGCGAGAGGCCAAGGCTGATGGGGAAGAGGCCCAGCAGGCCGATCCAACCTTCCGGCAGGGCCGTGCGGCCCAACACCGCCAGGAGGCTGATGGCCAGCAGGCTGGCGATGCCGAGATATTGACCACCCACCACCTGCCAGGTCGGAAAGGCGTGTTCCCGGCGGGAGAAAAACAACATCAAAATGAAGAGATCATCAACGTTTGTGGCGGAAAATGCAGTCGTCGCTTCCAGAACAGGCTGGAGGAATGCCGTCATCTCACCATTGATTTTTGGATTCTCTGACCCTATGCAAACCAACCTGGCATGATCAACTACTTCTCGTTGTGCAACCGATCACCAGCGGTGATCCATTCCGGCCGCTGTCTCTAGGCTGCTGCCAACGCCAACCATCGATGTGACGTGACCCTGGCCTCGACGCCCTCAGCCCAGCCGCCTGTGGAAAGCGCGGCAAGCGCCGATCCCCGGCGCCTGCGCAATGCCCTGGACGGGCTGCGCCTGTTCGCCGTTCTCCTCGTCATCGCGCTCCTGAGCACGTTTGTGGTCGTCGTGCCCGTCGGTGAGCGCGGGGTGTTGCTGCGACTCGGAGCCGTGCAGTCCCGGGTGCTCGGCGAAGGGGCCCACCTGATCGTCCCCGGGCTTCAGGCCGTCAGGACCCTCAGCGTGCGTCTGCAATCGCACCTGCAGAAGAGCGAGGCCGCCACCCGCGATCTGCAGGATGTGGAGATGGATCTGGCGGTGCGCTGGCATCTGCCCCCCGAGCGGGTGCCAGCGGTGTATCAACGGCTGGGAGATCTGCACGCCGTGGTGCGCACCGTCCTCGAGCCCGCTGTCGAGGATGGCATCAAAACGGTGGTGGCCAGCCTGACGGCGGAGCAGCTCATCACCGAGCGCGAGGCGTTCCGTCAACGACTGGAGACGCTGCTGTCGGAACGGCTCTCTCCCTTCGATCTCGTGATCGACGGCATCGACATCGTTCAGCTTGATTTTTCCGAGCGTTTCCGCGCTGCCGTCGAAGCCAAGCAGGTGGCGGAGCAGGATGCCCGGCGGGCGGCCTATGAGGCGATCACAGCCCAGCGCCAGGCCGCGGCGCGCGTGTATCGCGCGGAGGGGGAGGCCAAGGCTCAGGATCTGCTGCAGGCCACCCTCACGCCGGAAGTGCTGCAGCATCAGGCTTTGGAGCGTTGGAACGGCCATCTCCCCCTGGTGATGGGCGAGGGGCCTGTGCCGTTTGTGGACGTGAAATCCCTCAGCAAGCTCGATCGCTCCAAGGCCATGGGGCGCCAAGGCCTGTTCAACCACGCCCCGGGATGATCCTGGCCACACCCCCGTCGCTCCTGCTCAATCGGGTGCAGGGCGATGCCCGGCTCAATCGGGTGCAGGGCGATGCCCGGCTCAATCGGGTGCAGGGCGATGCCCTGCCTTGTCGTCGCTGATCCTGGCGATGCTCAGCTCCCTCCGCTGAGACTTCTCCAGGCGCCACTGTCGCTGAGAATGCGAAACCCCAGCCACATCAACACAAAGGGGAAGAGCCGTCGGGCGTGCCGGCTGAGGTGGATGGCCACCAGGGGAAGTCGGGTCAAGCGGAAGGACAGGCTCAACCAGGCGATCACGGCTCCGTAGCAGACCACCATGGTCAGCAGCGCTGACGCGGTGGTGCTCGTCGCCATCAAGGGGATGTAGATGGACAGGTTGTTCCCCCCATTGGAGAGGGTGACCGCTGACACCTTGTAGGTGTGGTGCTGCCGGAGCACGGTGCCCAGGGTGAGTGTACTGGATGCAAAGCCTTCGCTTCTTGGGCCCCGGGCGGGCAGCGGCTGCAACTCCCGTGGTGGCGTGGGTCGCAACAGCTGCACCAGGTTGGCCAGTCCGATCAGGATCGGCAGCACCCCCAGCCAGCCGATGGCCGTGAGCGGGATGGTTTGGGCCAGCACGCGACTGGCGACGAAACTTGTGCCGATCAGCAGAGTAAAACCCAACAGTTCGCCCACCACGACATGCATGGGCCGGAAGTTCCGATCGGTTTCGCTGAAAAAGCCAGTGAGATAGATGTTGTCATCGAACGTTGTTGCCATCGCCACGGCCACGGCGGCCTGCACGTTGCCCATCACACCATCCATCCCGTTCTCCGAACCCGCACGCCGCGAATGCGCTGAACCTATGCAGGGCCTGCTGTCCTCCTCGTGGGTTGAGGCACACACCCTTGTAGTTCGCGTTGCGTCAGAGGGAAGCGAAATCGATCGCCGTGGTGTTGGATGGAGGAAGTTGTCCTTGCCGCCGCGTGTTCGGCCCCTACAGGCGTTTTGCCCTGGCACTTCTGGGAGGCGCCTTGGCCATGCCTCTGCTCGCGCGTGTTGTGACGCAATGGCCTGTGACCAATCGCACGCTCGAAACCGTGGGGTTGTTCCTGCTGTTTCTCCTGCTCTGCCTCATGTTGGATCGCTTCCGGTTGTTTGATCAGGCCTTTCAAGGGCCTGTGTCCTCCGAAGCGACTGAAGCTCGACGTCTCGCTCACTTGCGGATCGGCGTGCCGGAAGGGTTGGTGCATCTGGAGGCCTTGCGGCAGCAGCAGCGGCTTGAACGGCGACTGGCCGCCCTGGGCGTGAGTGTGGAATGGCGTGACTACATCTCCGCCTCCGCTCTTCTTCAGGCCTTGAACGCCAATGAGATCGATTTTGGTGGCGGGGGGGGAACTCCCAGCGTGTTCGCCCAGGCGGCGGATCTTCTCTTCGTGCGGGTGGCGCGGGACAAATACACCAATGCCGGTGGTGAGGCGGTTCTGGTGGCCAGTGATTCCACCATCCACTCCCTCGCGGATCTTCGGGGCTGTCGCGTGGCTGTGGAAGAGGGCTCCACCGCTCACTATGTGCTGGTGCGCGCTTTGCATCAGGCTGGATTGAATCCAACCGATGTGGAGATTGTTTTTCTCTCACGCTCCGAGGCCCTGCCCCAATTCTCTCAGGGCGTCGTGCACGCTTGGTCCGTTTGGGTTCCCTATGCGGATTCACCCAGACGTCGCGATTATCCCGGTCGCTCCATCGCCAGCTTGCAGGACTTGTTTGCGGAGAATGATCCCTCCCTCCACCTGCCAACCCTCTACTACGCCTCTTTGGATCTGGTGCGTCATTATCCAGCCATTCTCAAGGTGTTGCTTGAGGAGATCAACGAAGCTGGCGCTCAGGTCAATCGCGATAATCTCGCTGCTGTGGAACGCTTGCGGGATCAGCTCCGGGTCAGTGATGAATGGTTGGAGCGACTGCGCGCCCTGGCGAGTGAACGCTCCATCGTTCCTTTGGATGCTCTGGCTTTGAACGGCTTGCAGCGTCAGGCGGACACGCTGCGCGACCTTCGCTTGATCGCTCGTCGGGTGAAGGTGGCCGATGGCACCTACAGCTTGATCATGCGCCAGAACTGGACGGTGTGAAGCCACGCCAGCCAGCCCTGCAGCCGCGGAAAGGTTCGCTCACCATTGGCTTCTCTGAGGAGAGCCAAGCCGGTCAGCAGCAGAAGAACGCCGATGCCGAGGGGTGCGCTGATGGTTCCAGCGACGATCAACAGCAGGGAGGCGAAGTTGTTCGGAGGAGATGTCTCCATCGTGCAGCCTGCGCGGGTTTCCATGCATCGTGGAGGGGCAGGGCGTTGTCGGACGTGGCTGCCGCCACAGCCCCGCGCGTGTCCTGCCACACTGCCCCCATGCCCCACCATGCGGACCGACCGACCAAGATCTGCGCCTTCTGCGGCCGCCCCTTCCAGTGGCGCAAGAAGTGGAAGGACGTGTGGGAGGAGGTGCGTTGGTGTTCCGAGCGCTGCCGCCGTCAGGGGCGCGGTTCCCGTTCGCGCGACACGGAGTCGCCCTTGCTGGATGGGCCCGATTAAGCCCCCTGTTGGCGAACGGTTCACTCAGGCGGGAGTGAGCTGGGCCAACGCCTCGCTGTCATGGCTCCCTTGCCAGAGCCATTGCCAACGCCAGCCGCAGTCCTCAGCGACCCGTTGAATCCCCGCGCGATCAGCCGGATGGTCCAACGCTTGGATGTGGCGGATGGTCTGCTGCTTCTGCTCCGCGCTCAGAGGGGACCATCCCGCCAGCACCCTGGCGCAGTAGCGCGCGTTGGCATCGGCTTCCAGTTCTCCAGCGCGTCGAAAGACATCCGCCCAGAGAAAGAGACCATCGGGAGCGATCCGGCGACGGGCGCCTTGCAGCAGCGCCTGCTTGGCGTCGTCGTTGAGGTGATGAATGGCGAAAGCGGAATGGAGGATGTCGACTTCGGCTTCGGCATGGGCGCTCTCCTCGTCCTGATCGTCTCCCGTGGCCCAGCGCAGCAGGTCGCCCTGCCGCCAATGGGTGGGATAGGGGACAGGTCCCAGGGTCGCGGCCGCGAGTGGGAGAACGGAGGCGGTGAGATCCAGGCCGGTGTAGGAGCCCAGGGGCAATGGGCGCAGCAGGGGCGCCATCGCGGTCAGATCCCCGCAGCCGAGATCCACCATGGTGGGTCCGGCTCGCCGGGGAAGGGATGCCCCCTCGCGTTGCTCCAGCCACTGGCGCAGCGCTCTGTCGCAGGCGGAGCTGAGGGCACGATGCTCCATCAAGTCGCCCGCCACGATCGCGTGATAAGTGGACCACGTCCGTTCAAAGAACTCGATGGCCATGGCCCCACCGCAGGCTGCGGGCCCAGTCTGCCGCCTTCCTGCAGGGTGAGGAGCGACCGCGTTCGCCGGTGCCGGTGGTTCCGTCACTTCAGCCGGCCCGTCCCGCTCAGGGACAGGCCTTCGCCGCGGGCCCGCTGAGCGTCTGCAGTTCGTCTATCCAGCATTGAAGCTGGCGAATCGCGTCCGGCTCCAGTCGGTAGTAAACCCATCGCCCCTCTTCCCGCGCACGGATGAGGCCGGCCTGTCGCATCACTTTCAAATGAAACGACAATCGCGATTGGGCCAGACCGAGGCTTTCGGTGAGTTCACACACGCACCGTTCACCATTGGCCAGCGTCTGCACGATGTCGATCCGCAGGGGGTCGGCCAAGGCCTTGAGCAACGTGGCGACCCGGGTGTCGGATGCGGCGATCGGTGTGGCGAAAGAAGCCCTTGGCATCTCGGCGGGGGCAAGGGGTGGGGAGTGTGGCCAGCGCCGCGGAGGGTCCGCGGCGGTGTCCCAATGGAGTGCGCCCGCCAATCGTAGGCAGCTCCCGCGGGATCCAAGGCGTCCCCGCTGCTCCTTGATGTCCCGGTGATGCGGCATCGCTGCGTCAGCCCACCCATGGGGCGCTCAAGGGCGACGTGGCGGAACGGGGGGTCGCCGGTCAGCATGGACGCGCTCGTTCACCCTGTTCCCCGCGCCATGGCCGCGCCCTGCTTTCACCTTTCCATCCCCTCGGCGGATCTGGCCGTGACGGAACGCTGGTATGTGGAGGGATTGGGCTGCGGGGTGGGGCGTCGCAGCGCTGATGCGTTGATTCTCAACCTGGGGGGGCATCAGTTGGTGGCGCAACGGACGGTGAACCCGTCCGAGGGAGTCCAGCGGGGCATTTATCCCCGTCATTTCGGCCTGGTGTTCGATGCTCTGGCGGCCTGGGACGCTCAGCGGAATCGGGCGTTGCAGGCCGGGCTGCGCTTTGGCGTGGAACCCAAGCTGCGTTTTGAAGGGGATGTGCTCGAACACCACAGCTTCTTTTTGATTGATCCGGATCAGAATTGGTTGGAGTTCAAGCACTACAGCCATGCAGAGGCCATCTTCGGCTGTTGTGACCGGGCCACCGTCGGCGATGCCGACTGGCGCCATCCTTGATCTCTAGGACTGTGGTGTGGAGAATCTCCATACTCACTACCAGCCCCCAGCCACCCAGCCGGAGGCGCCCACGCCACCCACATTCAGCCCGAAACTCTGGATCGGAATGCCCGTCTCCTCGGCAGGTTGCCGCGGTTGGCCATCGAGGTCGGCAGCGATGCGGCAGGTTCGCGTTCCCGGCCGCTGTCGCTACAGCAATGGCCCTGTTGCTGTGGAGCAGCTCTGGCAGCTGTTCAATCCTGGAGATCTTTCCTTCAAGCCATCATTGAGTGGTGGAACCAACTTCGCCATCGGCGGCTCGACATCAGGACAGGAAAATGATGTTGGACTGTATAGTCCGATCTTCGTTGATCTGGGCATGGCCTCGCAGCTGGGTGCTGATGCCGCCGCCAACCTTGCCTTCGACCCCAGCACCACCCTGTTTTACGTCTCCGCTTTTCCAAACGATGTCTTTTATTTTCTCAACACCGGCATGAGTGCCGGGACCTATACAGGGGCCAATGGCACGCCGATGACGTTGGATGACGTGCCCGTTTTGGCTGCTGCCAACATCCGCGGCACGGTGGAGACCCTGATCGCGGCGGGTGCCAAGAACCTTCTGGTGGCCAACTCGCCGGACCTCAGCAAGGTGCCCTTCTTTCTCGGTACCCCCGAGGCTCCAGACATTGCCAGAATCAGTCACGACTACAACATGCTGCTGGCAACCGCCATGGCTGCAGTCGCCTCCGCCAACCCTCAGGTCGATATCACTCTTTATCCCCTCGACCAGACCATCAACACGTTCATCGCCAACCCGGCGCAATTCGGCTTCGATAATGTCACGCAGGCTTGCTTCAACAACGTCAGCGTGTGCCCCGATCCCAGCCGCTATCTCTTCTGGGATGCGGTGCACCCCACCACCCGTGCCCATGGCTTGATCGCGCAGGGGTATGACAACAGCGTGCCCGGCCCTTTGCCGGTCTTTGGTGCCCTGTCGGCGTTGGGCTGGAGTCGTCGCCTTCGCCATCGCCTCCGCTCGGCTCAGTTGCGCAGCGCTCAGTCCCGCTCGGCTCAGTTCCGCACCGTTCAGTCCTGACGCTGAGGTCTTGCCATTCCCGGGGCCGGCTCCCGCGGCCTTTCCGGTGTGAGCCGAAGGCTCACTTCACCCACACCACGCTGCAGCCCGGCCCGCCATCGCCCCGCTCCGCGTCGCTGACGCGTTCGACATAAGGCACGCTGGCCAGCCAATCCCGCAGGCCGCGCTTGAGCTTGCCGGTGCCGATGCCGTGGATGACCCACACGGGGCCATTGGCCGCCCGCAGGCGTTCCTCCACAGCCGCTTCCGCCTCATGCACCCGCAGCCCGCGCACATCGACGGTGTTGCGTTCGGTGCGCACCTCCGGGCCGCGGCTGGCGGGATTGCGGCGGCTGCGAATGGCCACCACCGGTTGGCGCGGCTCCGGCGGGGTGGCCTTCTCCCCATGGAGTCCCTCGATGGCGGTGATCTCCAGGTTGAGGCGCATCAGGCCGCAGCGCACGGTGAGCTCGCGGCCGTCGTCGGCGACGGCGAGCACCTCTCCCGCCTTGCCAAGGGAGAGCACCCGCACCCGTTCGCCCACTTCCGGCAGCCAGCCCTGGTGTTCGCGCCGTTCCGGGGTGGGGCGATGGGCCTCCTCCAGTTGCCGCAGACGCTGCCCCACCTGGCGGGCCGCCTCCCCCGCCTGGGTGGGTTGGGCCCGGCCGGCCTGTCGCAAGCGTCGAATCAGGCGCCGCACCTCCCCCTGGCCGGAGCGGATGGATCGCTCCAGGTCCTGGCGCCGTTGCTCTTGGAGTTCGGCGCTCTGCTCCTTCTGCTGGCGCCAGCGCTCCAGCAATTCCTCGTGCAACAGCTCGGTGCGGGCGAGCAGGGCGGCCGCCTCCTCCGCCGCTTCCTGTTGGCGCTGGCGCTGGCTTTCCAGGCCGGCGATCACGGCGTTGACATCGCCCTCGCCCCGCGGCGCCAGGAGGTCGCGGGCGTGATCGAGAACGGCTGGCTCCAGGCCGAGGCGGGCGGCGATCGCCAGGGCGTTGCTGCGGCCGGGGATGCCCCACTGCAGGTGGTAGGTGGGGGAGAGGGTGTCGACGTCGAAGGCGACGGAGGCGTTCTCGAAACGGGGATCGTCGTACTTGAGCGCCTTGAGCTCGCCGAAGTGGGTGGTGGCGATCGTCAGGCGAGCCCGCTCCGCGAGCACCCGCAGCAGGGCGATGGCCAGCGCGGCCCCCTCCGTGGGGTCGGTGCCGGCGCCCACCTCATCCAGCAGCACGAGGGAGGCGCCTGCCAGCGCCCGCTCGCCTCCACCCTCGGCCGCCCCCTCGCGCTCCCCGACCGCCTCGGGCCCGGCGCCTGGCAACGCCTCCAGCAGGCGAGCGATGCGGCGGATGTGGCCGCTGAAGGTGGAGAGGTTCTGCTGCAGCGACTGCTCATCGCCGATGTCCGCCAGCACCTGTCCGCACCAGGGCAGGCGCGGTGTGGCGGCACAGGGCAGGAACAGCCCGGCGCGGGCCATGAGGGCCGCCAGGCCCACAGCCTTGAGGGTCACCGTCTTGCCGCCGGTGTTGGGTCCGGTGATCGCCACCACCCGCACGGGCTCCTCCACCCGCACGCTCACCGGCACCACCCGCTGTCTTCCTTCCCGCCGCTCCTGCCAGAGCAGCAGCGGATGGCGCAGGCCCTCCAGCACCCAGGCCGCCCCGGGGTCGGCCGCCAGCTCAGGGCGCAAGCCGCCGCTCCAGGCGCTGTAACGCGCGCGCGCGTGGGCGGTTTCCAGCCGCAGGAGAATCCGTTGCAGGGCTTCGAGCGCCTCCTGTTCTTCGCCCACCAGCCCGCTCAGCTCCAGCAGGACGGCCTGCTCCAGCTCCCGCTCCCTCCCTTCCAGTTCGCGCAGGCGATTGCCGAGGGGGATCACGGCCTGGGGTTCGAGAAAAACGGTGCTGCCGGAGGCGGAGCTGTCGTGCACCAGGCCCGCCAGCTGTCCTGCCGCGCCCGCCTTCACCGCCAGCACCGGCCGGCCGTTGCGCTCGGCGATCACCGTGTCCTGCAGCAGCGGCGCCCAGCGGCGCAGGAGCTCCTGGAGCCGCTCCCGCCGTTCCGCCCGTCCGCCCGCCAGTTGGCGGCGCAAGTCCTGGAGGGCGGGGTTGGCTCGATCGGCCACGCGGCCGCCCTCCTCCAGGCAGAACCGCAGGCGCTGCTCCAAATCCGGCAGGGTGCGCAGCTCCTCCACCAGGGCGGTGGTGAGGGGCCGCAAGGCGGGGTCGTCGATCTGGCGCCGCAACCGGCGGGCCGCCGCCAGGGTGGTGGCCACTTCCAGCAGGGCCTCGCCGCCAGCGGTGCCCCCTTTGGCGCAGAGGGCCACGGTGTGGCGCAGGTCGGCCACCCCCTGAAAGCTCAGGCCCCCTTCCGTGAGACCGTCCAGGGCGAGAAGCTCGCTGGTTTCCCCCAGCAACGCCTGGCTCTCCCCGGCCGTGGCGCCCAGGGGAAGGTCCGCCACCTGCCGCTGGCCGAGGGGAGTGGTGGCGAAGCTGGCCACCTGGCCGCAGAGGCGGGGCCATTCAAGCAGCTCCAGGGCCTCCGCCTGGATGGGGTCCCGCTGGATGCCCTCCCTCACGCCGGGCCGCTGGGATAGGTCAGGGGGATCGGGGTGGCACCCACGTTGGAGGGGAGGCCCGCCGCCGGCTCATAGAGCAGTTCCAGCCAGTTGCCTTCCGGATCTTGCGTATAGAAGGAAGCGGTGCCATCACGATGGTCGTGGACGGGACCGCAGCTGTGGCCTTGAATCACCAAGGCCTCCCGGGCTTGGTCCACGGCGGCGCGGTCCTGGAAGTGGAAGGCGAAATGGGGGCCGGCCGCCGTGTAGGAGGGGCTGAGCAGGGCGATCCCCTCGCCGCTTTGGGGCCACTGCAAATAGCACCAGTCGGGAGCTTCCCAGGTGAGGCGCAGGCCGAGGGAGGTGTAAAACGCCTTGGCACGCTCCATGTCCTGCACCCGCAGGGCCACGTGGCCGAGGCGATGGGGGGCGGCCGACGCCATGGTGGGTTGGGTCACTGACGCCATTCTCTCGCAAGGGGGATGCCCATCGCGGGCGCTGGTGAGCGGGAGAGCGGGAGAGCGGGTGAGCTGGTGAGCGAGGCGCACCTGGGCGCGAATCCTCTCGCGCCGTTGGCCGCCAGGCCGATGGACCCCACAGCACTGGGAGGCGATTACCTGCCGGACACCCCCTGGATTGCACGGCAGCGCGCAACGATGCGGGGCCAGACGATGGACACAGGGGTGCGATGGAGCCAGGCCAGATCACTCACAAAACCGACACGGAATAATCGCTGAATACTATTGTCAAGCCAGCATAAATATGAAGAACATTTTTTCAAATGTCTTTCTCCTGGGCATGTACGGGCTCAATCTTATGTCTTGCGGAACTTGCAATCTCCTCCGACTTAATTTCAAATGTAGGCAAGGCATCTGTAGGCCTGGCTTCCGAATTCTCTCGGCAATGCTACAATGTTGAAAAAAAGCTACTTGATCATTTTTTGAGCCTTCGACCAGCTTGACTGCCAACATATCTTCGGCTTTAGTGAATTCTGATTACGCCTTAATTTCGGTTGGGTCTTTCTCAACCGGGACAAATTAGGGCTTCCTGAAAAAGCGAGCCCCTCGGAAAAAGCAGCAAAGCTGAATGAACCGGGTAGTCGCTAAAAGATCCTCACGCCC
>CAYVWU010000063.1:0-12020 GCA_964455575.1 uncultured Cyanobium sp.
GCCGATCCGCTGATGCGCAACCTGCGGCTGGAGCGCTGGCTGCTGGCCGATGAGGAATCCTTCTATCGCTGGATCGAACCCACCCGCCAGCGCCTCGGCGCCGTGGTCTGCGCGGGCACGTCTTTCGTCATGCGCCGTCAGGCCCTGCTGGCGGTGGGAGGCTTTGAGACCGGCACCACCTCGGAGGATCTGGCCACGGGCCTGCGCCTCGTGGCGGCGGGTCTGCGGGGGGTGTACGTGCCGGAAAAGCTGAGCGCGGGCCTGGCCCCGCTGACGATCGGCGCCATGGTGACCCAGCGCTGTCGCTGGGCCAGCGGCACGTTGCAGATCCTGCGCACGGGTGCCAATCCGCTCACCATCCCCGGCCTGAACCCCTTGCAGCGGCTGGCCTATCTGGAGGGCATCGCCCACTGGCTGCTGGTGTTTCCCCTTCTGGTGCTGGCGGTCGCCCCGCTCACGCTCGCTCTGGAGGACCTGGCCCCGTTGCGGGTGCGGCCGGAGGGGCTGCTTCAGGTGGCGCTCCCGTTTCAACTCAGCCAGCTGCTGCTGATCCGCTGGCTCAGCGAGCAATCCCGCGGCGCTCTGATGCCGGAGCTCTACCGCTGGCTGCTGGCCTGGCCCTTGGCTCTCACCGTGGTCACCACGCTTCTGGGGCGCCCGCAACCCTTTCGCGTCACCCCGAAGGAGGCTCCGTCCGCTCAGTCGGGGGCGGCCCTCAACGCGCGGCTGCTGGCGCCGCTTCTGGCCCTGCTCGCCGTGCAGGCGGTCGCTCTGGGCCGTCAGCTCTCGCTGCTGGTGAACGACTGGTCGGGCAGGCTCCCCTTGGCGGATGGACGGGGAACGCTGGTTCTGCTGGGCCTGTTCTGGGCCCTTCTCAATGGGCTGCTGCTCCTGGCGGCGTGCCGCGCGTGCTGGGATCGCCCCCGGGAGGATGCGGTTCCCTGGTTGGCGCCCCCCTTGGGGGGCTGGCTGATCACCGCTGCGGGGGAGCGGCCGTTGGAGGTGGACGCGATCAGTGAACGGGGGTGTGAGGTGCGGCTGTGGCTGGAGAGCAGCCCGGAAGCGGCGGATCCGCGGAACTGGGCGGTTCCGCGGGGCGTGCGACTGGACCACCCGCTGCTCCGCGACGAACCCTGGCCGGCGCGGTGCGTCTGTGTGGCGCCCCTCGGGCGGAGGATCCGGGGGCGGAGAACTGAGGTGAGGCTGGGGTTGCGTTGGGACGCGCTCACCCCCGCTCAGTGGGAGCGCCTTCAGACCTATCTGTATCGACGGCCGGGGCTTTGGCCCACCCTGCCAGCCCCCTGGGACCCCCTGGCGCTGGGGGTGGTGGGGCGTCGCTTGCTGCAAGGGATCCCGCTGGAGAGCTGGTTTTCGCGCAGCGTGATGCCCATCCGCTGATCGTCAGAGCCGGCGCTTAATGGAGACCGAGAGAGCGCCGCATGCCGCCAACCACTTTCTTCATGTCATCGTCGCTGATGTGCCCCGCCTCCAGCAATTGCTGCGCCAGGGCCAATTTGGCCCGATTCAGTTGCATCTGCAATAAGCCCCCACAGGTGTTCTTGAACCCGGTGCCACCGAGGGGCACCATCAGGGCCACGCCGCCCCCCAGGCCTTGAGAGATGTTCAGGCTTTCGGGAAAATTGATCGCTTTCCCGATCTGTTCCGTCCCCTCGCGCCAGCGGCCATAGACCACCAGCGAAGGGGGTGATCGATCCGTGACCGAACAGGTGCTGCCATCATCGAGATCCACCTGCAGCCGAGGTTGGGGGGCGTAGGTGGAATCATTGTTGATGGCGATGCCATCGGCGGCCTTCAGGGGGTGAGCCAGAAGCGTGAGCATGACTCCGTAGCCAATAGCGCGGACCCACTGGTTGCCCCTCCACTCTGCTCCTTGCGTTCGACGGCTGGGATGTAAAGAGCACATAAGAAGTAAGGGGTCTTCTGGGTTGCATTGCTGGTCAACGTCAGCAATAACTTCTTCATCTTGTTGGGAACAAGTTTAAAGCTTGCTGGCGCGAGCTGCACACCTTCTGTCAGTACCTCCCCGGCTTGGGTTGGATCGCTTGTTGGTCCTTTGACCCGGACTGTGATGTTCACAGGCTCGGAGCGCGAATGGGAGACCTGGAATTTGATGCGTGCGGTCTGATTCCGCAACTTGAATTCCTTTTTTTCGAGATAAACAGTCTGGGCAGACACCTGCCCAGACCAGAGAACTGCGATGAGCAGAAAACAACGCTTCACGGATCAGAGGGCCGTGCAGGTGGCAGTGGTCGCCAGGGAGTAGCTACCGGCAGAGAGGAGGGCCTGGGCGTTGTTCTGCAGGATCTCCGTGGTGATGGCACCGGTCACCTTGTTGGTGCCAGCCTGGGTGGAGCTGTCCACGGCCTGGGTGGTGGAGCTGTTGGTCACGAGGTTCGCCAGGCTCACCGATTGGGTGTATGCCGCCGCGCCCTGAGGGGCGGATGGCGTGAGGGCGCTGAGGGTGACCTTTGCGTCTCCATTGGCCATGAACTGGTAGGTTCCGCTGCCGGTCAACTTGTCTTTTTCGGCAGAGATGGTCATGGAAATCGGCCCGCCCGTGTTGGAAATGTCGCAGAAGCTTGGGCTGGAACCAGAAGCGTTGATATCAGCCGATGTGCCGGCGAGGCTGGCTGCAGGTGCGCAGAGCAGAGAGAGTGCTGCTGCAAAGGCGATTTTGTTTTTCATGGCAAGAAATGGCTGTTGAAGTTGCCCCTGAGGGCTCTCTTGTCATAGAGGCAATCAATCGGGACGGTCAAGGGGAAAAGAAGTGCCCCTGCTTTTTCGGGCCAGTGTCATCGTTAATGGCATTTGTCTCACATACTCTCGTTTTGTCTCTCTGAACGGCAATGCCCAAGCGTCGAACCCATCCACCCGAGTTCAAGGCCCAGGTGGCGCTGGATGCCCTCTGTAGCAAAAAAACTCTGGCTGAACTTGCGGCTAGCTATGAACTTCATCCGGTCCAAGTATGTCAATGGAAGCAACAAGCTTTGAAGCGTTTACCCGATCTGTTTCGACAAGTGGATCATCAGGATGGAGATCGGTCTGCTGATTGCTTGAGGGAACGTCTGGCAAGATTAGAGCAGGTCAATGCAGATCTGATAGATGAGGTTCAATGGCTCAAAAAAAAATTCTACAATTACGATCAGCTGATCTTGCGCTCACTCCTGGAGCCAGGTCATCAATGTATCTCTTTACGTCGTCAATGTAAATTGATCGGCGTCAGCAGATCCAGTTATTATTATCGACCCGCTGCCATTCACCATCAGTCGCCTCAGCTAGCCCACTTGATTGATCGATTCTGTGCGCTGGACCCGCGAATCAGTTGCCGGCGTCTCCTTTCGCGATTGAATGCTTATGGCTTCACTGTGTGTAAGACAACGCTGCACCGTCTCCTCTGCCGGTTGGGATTTGCGCCTTTTGAGCGAAAATTAATCAGGTTGTTGGAAACCCGCCTCCTGCAAATGCCACCCCTCCCTGTGCGAGAGGAGGGCTTTGAGAGAGATGGCGAGCAGTGGATTTTGGATTTCGCTTATTGGCCCTCTCCGCAAGGGGATCTCTTTGCTTCTCTGCTGGTGGATGCCGGCTCGCGCAGTTGTTTGGCGTGGGGTCTTTCCGATCGTCTCTCGCCCGCCCTGGTGAACCATGTCTTGCGCGGGGCCATGGAGACCCACCCCTTGCCCCTCCTCCTGCGCTGTGAAACCGTTCTGCCTTACGTCAGTTCAGGTTGTCTCAGCGGTCTGCTGCGGGCGGGCATCAGTGTCGTGAGCCCCCTTTGGCTACGGTCGTTGGAGGGATCCGGCCGGGCCACGGTGCTGGCTCCCCTCTGGAGCGTCTTGAAGCAAGCCGCCGAACCTCTGCGCTCCGCTCACGCCCCACGCACGGAGGCATCGATTCTCGATCAGGTGATCCGGGAGGGCAATGAACGGCTTGCCAAGCAGCGAGATTCTGGCCAGGGTTGTTCTCCCCTCGCCTTGGGGCCTGCCACGACCCTTTGGGCGGGGATTAACGATGGGCGGCTGGCTCGACAGGAGGCTGCGGGCCAATCAAGAAGTTTCTTGACGCACACCATCCCCTTCACCCCCCGTCGACGGACGGAACCGAACCGGCGTCAATCCACGGGTTGACGCCGTAGCGGCTGCCGTTTGGGCTTGGTGCATCCCTTTCGGCGGCGGCTTTTGCTTGACTGGTCCCGCAATCCGAAGGAGCTCCCTTGACGAGTCTGTTCATCGAGGGGGACCTGCCGATGATTGCCGGAGACGAGCCAGCCCTCCAAGCCCTGGACCGGGAGCCGGTTGAGGATGGCCCTCCATCCCGATTGATCCCGCGCTCCGATCACATTCGCTCCGCGTTCGCCTGTGCTCTGCACATGCACCAACCCACGATCCCCGCCGGACGTCAGGGCGAACTGATCTCCCATCTGCAATATATGTTTGAGCACCCAGGTGAAGGCGATAACCATAATGCGGATGCTTTTGCTCATTGCTATCAGCGGATGGGAGCCCTCCTGCCGCAATTGATTGAGGAGGGGTGTGATCCGCGTATCATGCTGGATTATTCCGGCACGTTGTTATGGGGATTTCAGCAGATGGGACGCCAGGACATCTTGGGTTCTCTACAGCACCTGACGTGTGATCCTCGCTATCTGTCCCATGTGGAATGGCTGGGAACCTTTTGGAGTCATGCTGTCGCTCCCTCGACGCCGATTCCTGATCTCAAGCTGCAGATCCTGGCCTGGCAGCACCACTTTGCTTCCTTGTTTGGTCGGGAGGCCTTGCAACGGGTGCGGGGGTTTTCACTGCCGGAGATGCATTTGCCCAACCACCCGGACACGCTCTACGAAACCGTCAAAGCGCTGCGGGAGTGTGGCTATCGCTGGTTGCTGGTCCAGGAGGACAGTGTGGAGACTTTGGAAGGCCATCGCCTGGCTCCAGAACAGCGATGGATTCCCAACCAGCTCGTGGCCCGCAATTCCAATGGGCAGTCGGTGACCCTCCTGGCGTTGATCAAAACCCAAGGCTCAGACACCAAATTGGTGGGTCAGATGCAGCCCTATTACGAAGCCCTCGGGCTGGAGCGACAAACCATCGCCGGCCAGGCGGTTCCGGCGTTGGTGTCCCAAATCGCCGATGGGGAGAATGGGGGGGTGATGATGAACGAATTTCCCGCGGCGTTCCGCCAGGCCCATCACCGTCGTGCGGCTGCGGGAGCCATGGCTGAAACCGTGGCGATGAACGGCAGCGAATACCTCGATCTCCTGGCCTCCCGTGGACTCCGCGACGAGGATTACCCCAGGATTCAGGCGGTGCATCAACACAAACTCTGGCGCGCTGTTGGACCGTCCCCCACCCGCGAACGGGTCGAGGCGGCGATCGCCAGCCTTGGCGAGGCCGATCCCCAGCTCAAGATGGCCGGAGCCTCCTGGACCAACAACCTCAGCTGGGTGGAGGGGTATGACAACGTTCTCGAGCCGATGCAGGCGTTCAGCGCCCGTTTTCACCAGACCTTTGACCCCCTGGTCGCCGATACCCCCGAAGTGACCCGGAGTCGGCCCTACCAGGAGGCCCTGCTGGCTTTGCTGCTGCTGGAAACAAGCTGTTTTCGCTACTGGGGGCAGGGCCGCTGGACGGACTACGCCCGCGAGATCCACCGCCGCGGCACAGCGGTTTTGGAGAGACTGGCCTCCTCGTCGTCGCGGCCTGAACCCTGAATCGCTCCCGCTTCAGGGGCAGAGCGCCACATTCTGCGCGTCGCGCAACACCCGGCCGATGGTGGCGTTCGGGGCCGAGGCACCATTGGAAATGGCGCTGAAGTAGCGCGGACCCGTTTCGGTGAGCAGCAGGCCACTGATGGAGCGCACACCCGTGAGCGTGCCCGTTTTGGCATAAACCCGCCCGGCGAGGGGGGTGCCCACAAAAAGATTTTTGAGGGTTCCGCGCCGGCCGGCGATCGCCATGGAGCCAACGTAGGCCCGTCCGTAGGGGTGTTGATCCATGCGCATCAACAGGGCGGTGAGGAAGCGGCTGGTGACGCGATTGGTGCGGTCGAGACCGCTGCCATCGGCCACCTGCACGCCCTCCATGGGCAACCCCTGCTGGCTCAACCAGACGGTTTCACGCCGCACCGCCTCGGGCAGATCCCAGGTGCCAGCGCCGGAGCGCAGCAACACCTCGGCGGTGAAGTTGTGGCTGTCCGTGTTGGCCAGGCTCAGGAGACCCTGCATCGAGGTCGAGGGCTCCTCATGGACCAGCACCGCGTCGGCGGGCAGGGGTTGATCGGCGGACACGACCTGCATCTGAATGTCGCCGCCCTGTTGATTGGCGGTGCGCCGCATCAGCGCCTGCAGGCGGGAAACGGGATTGCTGACGGCGTCATCGATGGCGTTGCTGGTCACCGCCAGACGGGTGATCGGCGCGCCATACCACTGAGAGCGATCGGCGTAGTGCCAACCCTGGGGCCACCAGCTCTGTTGGGGCACCTCCGCCACCTGCAGACGCACCACGGCGCCGCCCTGGCCGGTGGACCCACCAGAGCGGAGGGCGAGCTGGGTGAAGCGCTGAAGCTGTGGCAAGGCCAAATCGGGATCCCCCTGACCTGTCAGGCGCAGGGTGCCGTCAGCGAGGCGCCAGAGCTGGGTGTTCAGGCGGAAGTCGGTGCCCAGCCGATCGAGGGCGAAGGCGGTGCTCACCAGCTTCTGGTTGGAGGCGGGCACGCGCGGACGAGTGCCGTTCACATCCGCCAGCAGGCGTCCGGAGGCATCGGCGATGCTGACGCTCCACACCTCGCGCTCGCCGGCCAGTTGAGCGGCCAGCCGTTGCTGCAGCGCCGGACAGCTGGGCTCGCTGCCCAAGGCGGGCACCCCCAGCGCTGGCGTGAGCGGCGGGAGGGGCAAGACCGGCACCACACGCCGGCCGCCCTGCAGGGAGGGGATGGCGGGGGGAGAGGCCAGCGCCGCCCCACCGGCAAGGAAAGGAGACAGCAGCGCGAGGCCGAAGCCGCCCGCGAGGGCCGCCCGCTTCAGGCGAAGACCACCAAGACGGGGAGAGCCGGCTGGGTCGGAGGAGGAGGAAGCCATCTCAGGATTGGCCTCCGACGACGAGGTTGGTGACATTGCCGTTGAAGCGGTAGTTGGAACCCTCCAGTTCCACCGGCGCGCCGATCTTCAGGGTCTGGTTGCCCAGCACCACGCCTCCGCCTCCCTTGCGCCCCTCCCCTTCGAGGATGAAGCGGGCATCGAAGGTGCCGAACGTCTTTTGATTCGGGTCGGGGGTGGACACCAGCTTGCCGTCGGGCGTGAGGATCGTCAGCCGCCGCTGCAGGGGCTCCAACCGGGCGATCTTCACGGTGCCGTGGGGAGCGTTGCGGATCACGATCGCGACCTTGCCCTCCGCCTCGATGGCGCGGACCAGGGCTGCGCTGTCCACGGCGGGTTCGCCGCGAACATCCACCGAGACGGTCACGGGAACCACGCCACCGGTGGCCTTGTCCACCGCGTTCGACAGCTTGGGGCTCCAGAGCACCCCCGCCGCGGCCAGCAACACCGCCGCCCCCGCCGCGAGGTCCACCAGACTCCAGCGGGCGGACGGTTGGTTCGAGGAGCGGGGTTCGCTGGCCATGGGCGGATGTCGGTCGGCGAAGTTTAAGGGGGGTGCCGGCACTAGACCAGCCACATCGACCACGCTTTCCGTCGCCGCCCCCTCAGCGCTGCAGGTTGTCGATCAGATCGCCGAGGGACCGCAATTGCTGCCCCAATCCGCCGCTTTCCCCGCTCAGGGCCGCCTCCTGCTCCTCCGCGGTGGGCTTCTGGGGGAAGCGGGCGGCCAGGCGGAAGCCATCGGGATCGAGCCGATAGAGCTCCCAGTCCTCGGGGTGGGCGCGTCGGAGGGCGGCGTTGGCGAAAGGTTGGAGGGCGTAGGCCGGCTGCCACTGGGCGAGGAAGCCCTTGCGGCGGGCCCGCGCCACGCTGCCGATCCCCACGGCCGCATCCTCCAGGGTGGGATTGAGCAGCACCACCGGCCCCGGATGGGCCTCGCAGACCGCCTCCACCAAGGCGTAGTCGGAGGGGCCTGGCCCCACCAGCAGGAGCCGTTCGCCGGCGGCCTCCTCGGGCGCGTCCCGGCGCTGCTGGTCGCCGAGGCTGGTGATCAGGGGCGCCAACGCCCCTCCGTCGCGCCGGGCCAGGGCGGTGGCGCCGGCGTCAGGGAACACCACCTTGAGGGCGGGTGACCGCTCCCGCAGCTGCGCGGCCAGGCGCAGGGCCAGGGGAAGCAGCTTCAACCCCTCAAAGCGCAGGTCCACGGTCCAGCGATGGCGGCCGTCGCCGGAGAGGGCGGAATCGATGGCTTGCAGGGCTTGCGATTCGGCCTGACGCAGATCGGAAGGGAGCATGGAGCCGGTCATGGAGGACCGAACCCTAACGAGCGAGGGCGGTGTCCACCTCGGTGATGGCTTCCGCGAGGGCGTCCGGCACGCCCGCCAGCAGGTCTTCCCTCAGCCAGGGCCCCACGCTCAGCCGCAGGCCGGCGGTGGCCTCCTCCGGGGTGAAGCCCATGGCGAGCAGCACCCGGCTGGCGCCCGCGGCCGCCGGGCTCTCGGTGGCTCCCGAGCCGCCTCCCAGGGCGCTGCAGGCGGAGCCGCTGCCGCAGGCCACCCCGCGCCGGGCCAGGGCCCGCACCAGGGCACGACCCGGCAGGGGGCGTCCCCCCCGGCCGCGCACGAGCAGGCTCAGATGATGGGGCAGCCGGCGTTCGCGGTCCGCCGGATCCGGCCCGAGAAGCTCCAGGCCGGGGCGCTCCCGCAAGGCGCGCCAGAGAGCATCGCGCAGCTGCGCCACGGGGTCGTCGCCGCCATGGGCGCGCAGGCGTTGTTGGCTGAGTCGCAGGGCCGCGCTGAAGCCGGCGATCAGCGGCACGGGTTCGGTGCCGCCGCGGCGCCCCGCTTCCTGGGCACCGCCGATCAGCGGCTCCAGCGGCAGTCCGCGCCGGGCGAGCAGCAGACCGATTCCCCGCGGCCCCTGCAGCTTGTGGGCGGCGCCGCTGAGCAGATCCACCGGCAGCTGGCTCCAGTCGATCGCCCGATGGCCCAGCACCTGCACCGCATCCACGTGCAGCCGAACGCCGCGCTCCTGGCAGAGGGCGCCAAGGGCGGCGAGCGGTTGCAGGCTGCCCACCTCGCTCTGCCCCCAGATCACCGACGCCAGCCGGGTGGGGGGGGCGAGCAGGGGCTCGACGGCATCGAGGCGCAGCAGGCCCTGGCGATCCACCGGCAGCCGCGCCATGGTCCAACCGCGCTGGACGAGCACGGCCGCCGCGGCTTCCGTCGCGGGATGTTCCACGGCGCTGATCAACAGGCGGCCGGGGGGGAGGGTGGCGGCACTGCCCAGCAGGGCGGTCTGGATCGCCTCAGTGCCGCCGGAGCACCAGATCACCTCCTCCGGCGCGGCCCCCAGCTCCTCCGCCACCTGCCAGCGGCAGCGCTCCAACGCCTCGGCCGCCGCCAGGCCCTGGCCATGGAGGCTGGAGGGATTGCCCCAGTTCTCGCGCCAGGCCCGTTCCATGGCCTCCCACACCTCCGGCGCCAGGGGCGTGGTGGCGCAGGCGTCGAGATAGAGCGCCGGTGGGGTGGGGAGATCAGGCCCCAAGGCTGGTGCCATCGGGACGCCGGCCCAGGAGCCGGCTTTCCAGGGAATCGTTGGCCAGCTGCACGAGGTCATCGAGGGACCGACCCTCCAGGAGGGCGGCCACCCTGGCGCGCGCCTCGGCGCTGGGGCAGGCCTCGGGGCGCTGGCAGCCCTGGGTGCAGGCGGTGGCGCAATCGATCGCCTCCGCCGTCGCGCTGGCGGCCGGGGCTGCCGCGGCCTCAGGGGCGGTGGCGCCGGGGGCGGCGGGCGCCAGCCAGCGCTCCACCGCCTGGGCCAGGGGGCCCGCCAGGCGACCGTGGACCACAGGCTCCGCGGGGCCGGTCATGAACACATGGCCGCTGGTCTCGTCCCAGGCGATCCACAGCGGGCCTCCGGGGAGATCGAGCCGGGCCTCGCGGCCGCTGAGCCCGAGGAGGTGGCAGGCCACAAGGGTGGCGCAGGCTCCGGTGCCGCAGGCCAGGGTCACCCCGGCCCCCCGCTCCCACACCCGCAGGCGCAGATGGCCCGGATGGAGCACTTGCACGAGATGGACGTTGGTTCGGGCCGGAAAGGCCGGATGCACCTCCAGCTCCGCGCCGATGGCCTCCAGGTCGAGGTCGGCCAGCTCGGCCACGGGCACGACGGCGTGGGGATTGCCCATGCCCGCCGCCGCGACGCTCCAGCGCTGCCCCCCGGCCTCCAGCTCCCCCTGGGGCAGGCCCGCCGCGCCGGTGGGAAGGGTGGTGGGAACCGTCTCCGGGTCGAGAAAGGGGGGACCCATGTCCACCCGCACCTGGCGGTCCTCCTCCAGCTGCGGGCGGATGAGGCCGGCGGCTGTTTCCACCGTCCAGCGGCGCCCGGGCCCATCGCCATCGCGGTCGGCGAGGAAACGGGCCAGGCAGCGGATGCCGTTGCCGCACATCTCCGCCTCCGATCCATCGGCGTTGAAGATGCGCATGCGCAGGTCGCCGCCGCTCTCCGGCGGCAGCGCGAGGATCACGCCGTCGCCGCCCATGCCGAAGCGGCGGTCGCAGAGGTGACGCACCAGGTCAGAGTCGACCGCGCCCGCCCCACCGGGGGAGCCGGCGCGCAGGTCGAAGAGGAGAAAATCGTTGCCCAGACCCTGATACTTGCTGACATCCATGGCGCTTTGAGCCCCGCGCAATCTCCGTTGATCCTATGCAGAGCTTCTTTGAGAACCGCGGCACCAAGTTGGACACCACCCTGCCCAGCGTGCGCCACATCCAGGAACTGATCCGCACCCGCACGGTGGTGAGCCTGAGCCTGATCAGCGGCCAGGAGGTGGAGGGGGTGATCAAGTGGCAGGACATGCACTTTCTCGCCCTGCGGCAAAGCGCCAATCAGCCCCTGGTGATGGTCAACCGGGAAGCGATCACGCTTCTGCGGGCGCTGATCTGAGGTCCCCCCGGGCCGGGGGGGTGTGGCACCATCGGGGGGCCGGGCGCGCCCCGCCCCACCGCTCTTCCCACCGTGTCCGATCCCTCCCGCTACAAGCCCCAGGAGATCGAAAGTCACTGGCAGGCGATCTGGCGCGAACGGCAGCTTGATCGCACGCCCGAGGTGGAGCAGGGCGAGGCTCCCTTCTACGCCCTGTCCATGTTCCCCTACCCCTCGGGGACCCTGCACATGGGCCATGTGCGCAATTACGTCATCACCGATGTGGTGGCGCGCCACCAGCGGATGCGGGGGCGGCGGGTGCTCCACCCGATGGGGTGGGATGCCTTCGGGCTGCCGGCGGAGAACGCGGCCATCGAGCGGGGTGTCAATCCCGCCGAGTGGACGCGGCGGAACATCGCCCAGATGCGGGCCCAGCTCGAGCGGCTCGGTCTGTCCATCGACTGGTCCCGCGAGGTGGCCACCTGCCAGCCGGACTACTACCGCTGGACCCAGTGGCTGTTTCTGCAGTTCTGGGAGGCGGGGCTGGCCTACCGGAAGGAGGCCACGGTGAACTGGGATCCGGTGGACGAGACGGTCCTCGCCAACGAACAGGTCGATGGGGAGGGCCGCTCGTGGCGCTCCGGGGCGCTGGTGGAGAAACGCAAGCTGCGCCAGTGGTTTCTGCGGATCACGGCCTATGCCGACCAGCTGCTGGCCGATCTGGACCAGCTGACCCTCTGGCCGGAGCGGGTGCGCACGATGCAGGCGAACTGGATCGGGCGCTCCACGGGCGCGGAGCTCGATTTTCCCGTCGTGGATGGGGAGGGGAAGGACACCGGCGCCACGATCCGCGTGTTCACCACGCGGCCGGACACGCTTTTTGGCGTCACCTATCTCGTGCTGGCGCCGGAGCACCCCCTGGTGCCCTCCCTCACCAGCGCCGACCAGGAGGTGGCGGTGCTGGCCTTCCAGGATCTGGTGGCGG
>CAYVWU010000064.1:0-12013 GCA_964455575.1 uncultured Cyanobium sp.
GCGCGGACCGCCGCCACCGCCGGGCCGATGCCCCCGCTCCAGGCCAGGTGGTTTTCCTTCAGCATCGCCGCGTCATCCAGGCCGAAGCGATGGTTCACGCCGCCGCCGCAGCGCACGGCGTATTTCTCCCACACCCGCAGGCCAGGCGTGGTTTTGCGGGTGTCCACCAGCTTCACGCCGGTTCCCTCCAGCTCCGCCACCAGGGCCGCGGTGGCGGTCGCCACACCGGACAGGCGCATGGCCAGGTTGAGCGCCGTGCGCTCCCCCGCCACCAGGGCCGAGGCCTGGCCCACCAGAGTGAGCAACCGCTGCCCCTCCCGCACCCGCTCGCCCTCGGCCACCAGGCCCTCCACCCGCGCCATGGGGTCCAGCAGGCGGAAGAGGGGCTCCACCAGCACCCCCCCACAGAAGACCCCCTCCCGCCTGGCGATCCATTCCGCTTTCCCCTCGCGCTCCCCCAGGGCGGGCCGCGTCAGATCACCGCGGCCGAGATCCTCCGCCAGCCAGGCCTGGAGCTGGCGCGTCAAATCGGCGGTCTGGGGAGGGCAGGGGGACGTCATGGGCGTTCGCGGCCCCGCCATGATCGGATGCCATCAGACCGCGGCGAGGATCAGCACCCAGACCCCCTTGCAGAGCAGATGCAGGAGCTGATCGGTGCGCAGGCTGATGCGGCCGACGCATTTTGTGTGGTCGATCCAGGCGTGGGCAGCCAGCTCGGCCACGCCGAGCAGCGGGACGCCAGTGAGCAGGGCCACCGCGAGGCCATGGATCGCCCCATGGGCCGTCAACCACCATCCCCAGGGCAGGGTGGCGTCCTGTCCCGGGCATTTCTCTCGCGCCATGCGGTCGCTCTGCAGCCCGAAATCACAGAGGAAATGGGCCATCAGAAGCAGGGGGAGCATGTCGCCCGGCGACAGGCGGGAGAGGTTGAGCACGCCGGCTGATCGGGTTGCCTTCAGTCTCCTCCGAATCCGGCGATGGGGGCGGGTGTTGACGTTTCACGGCGTTTGCTTGGCGCGGTGGAACCCCAACCTCCACAGTGGACGCATCCATCGGTACCCAGACCGCCCATGGCTCTTCCCGACCTGGCGGCCCCCATGGCCACGATCGGCGTGCCCACCGAGATCAAGGCCGACGAGCAGCGGGTGGCCCTGACCCCGGATGGGGTGCGTGAACTGGTGGCCCAGGGCATGGAGGTGCGCGTGCAGGAGGGGGCGGGGCTCGGGGCCGGCATCAGCGATGAGGCGTATCGGCAGGCGGGCGCCCGTCTGGTGGATCGGGAGGAGGCCTGGGCCGCCCATCTGGTGGTGAAGGTGAAGGAGCCCCAACGGGAGGAATTCCGTTTCCTGCGCCGCGATCTGGTGCTCTTCACCTATCTGCACCTGGCCGCTTACACCGAGGTCGGGCGCGCCCTGCTGGAGGCGGGAACCACGGGCGTGGCCTATGAGACGGTGCAGCTGGAGGATGGCAGCCTGCCCCTGTTGGCGCCGATGAGCGAGGTGGCTGGCCGCCTTGCCGCCCAGGTGGGGGCGCGCCTGCTGGAGAAGCCCCAGGGGGGCCGGGGCGTGTTGATCGGTGGCTGCACGGGAGTGCGCCCGGCCCGGGTGCTGGTGCTGGGCGCCGGCACCGTGGGCTGGAACGCCGCCCGACTGGCGGCGGCCATGGATGCGGAGGTGTTTCTGCTGGATCGCTCCCCCCAGCGGCTGCGCCAGCTGGAGAGCGACCGCCGCGGTCGGCTGGTCACCCTGGTGAGCAGCCGCGGCCTGATCGAGCGGCTGGTGCCAGAGGCTGATCTCTTGATCGGCGCCGTGCTGTTGCCGGGCGGCCGGGCGCCCACCCTGGTGGATGAGGCTTCGGTGCAGCGCATGCGGCCCGGCTCGGTGATCGTGGATGTGGCGATCGATCAGGGGGGGTGCATCGCCACGAGTCGGGAAACCACCCACACCCATCCGGTGGTCACGATCCACGGGGTGCAGCACTACGCGGTGGGCAACATGCCCGGCGCGGTGCCCTTCACCTCCACCGAGGCCCTGGTCAGCGTCACCCTGCCCTACATCCTGGTCATGGCGGGGCGAGGCCTCAGCGAGGCGGTCACCGACCGCCCGGAGCTGCTCTCCGGTCTCAACACCGTGGATGGCGCCATCTGCCATCCCGGGGTGGCGAAGGCCCTGGGGATGGCTCCCCGCCATCCGATGGCGTGCCTGCGCTGAGCCGTCAGGCCAGCGGCGCGGAGCGGAGGGCGGCGGTCTCCAACGCCAGGCCTTCCCGAAGCGCCAGCACCAGTCCGGCGGCTTCCGCGTAGCTGCTCGCCGCGATCACCGGCAGCCCCAGCCCGGCCCCATCCACCTGGAGCAGGCAGGGATTGCCCGTGACGCCGATCAACGGCGTCCCCCGTTCGGCGCAGGCCAGCACCGCCTCTCCCCCCAGGGCGCCCGCGGGCGCCACCACGGCTCCGAGCTGATCGGCGCGCCAGAGCACCCTGCCGCCGGGATCCGCGGCCAGGGGCAAGGGCACGAGATCCGGCGCCCGGCTGAGCCCCACCAGCACGCAAGAGAGAAACGTGTGACCGAGCTCCTCCGCAACGGCGCGGGCATCGACGGTGGGATCGGGCGGCAAGGGCGCGAGGGCTGGCGCATGGGCGCAGGGCACGCCCAGATGGCGGCTGAGGAGATGGGAGATGACGGCTTCGGCGCCGGCCAGCCCATCCACGCCCTCTCCGTGGCGGTAAGCCTCCAGGGCGTCGGGATCGGGGTCATCAGGGAAGCGGGCCACCACCGCCACAGCGGTCGCGCCCCCCGCCACGGCCTGTTCGCCGGCCCGCAGCAGCGCGCCGACCGCCTCAATGGTGCCCCAGCTGGCCCCGCTGGACCCCCGGGCCAGGGTCACCCCCAGGGCCTCCTCCGTGGTCACCACCGGTCCGATCGGCAGCCCAAGGCTGGCCCCGCAGGCCTGCGCCACCTGCAGATGGCGCAGGCGCAGGGGGTCCTCCACCGCCGCGTCCAGCACGAGCCCCACCCGCTGGCGGCGAACCGGCGCCAAGGCCAGATCGCCAGCGGCGAAGCGATTGAGGGCCCACCCTTCCACGTAGTGAAGCCGCGGATCGCTCCAATAGAGCGCCGCGGCGTTGAGCACATTGGGATGGGTGATCAGGCAGCCGCTGGCGGCGGCCAGAAGACGGGCCGCGGGCAGAGCATCGCCAGCGAACCCGCCGACGCGACAGCCCACCCCCGTGGGCACGACCATCAACGTGGGTAGCGGGGGCAGCCCTTCGCCTGTGCCGATCACAGCGGTGGACGCAGCACCACCGCCTCCAGGGTCAGGCGGGTTGGCCCCGGAGTTGGGGGGCAGGAGAGGCCGGTGATGGCCCAGCGCAGGGCCTCGCCGTCAGGTCCGAGGCGCTCCGCCAGCAGCTGGCGCACCTGGGGCAGCAGGGGGCCGGGGGCGATGTCCAGCGCCAGTTCCAGATGCTCCAGGGGCGGGGTCATTTCTGGTATTGGCCGAATTGGGCTTCGTAGAGGGCGTCCTCCTGGCCCGCCAGCACCTCCAGATCACTGCGGGGGAAGGCGACGCAGAGCAGGGCGTAGCCCTCCTCCCGCAGCTCGGCTTTCACGCCCATCGCATCGGGTTGATCGACGCTGCCCTGGAGGAGTCGCGCCGCGCAGGTGGTGCAGACCCCGGAGCAGCAGGAACTCGGCAGGGGGACGCCTGCCGCCTCGGCCGCCGCCAGCACCGTCTGGTCGGCCCGGGCGGTGAAGGAATGGTGCGCGCCATTGCATTCAACGCGGATCGTGTAGGTGGGAACGTCGCTGGAGGGCATCCGCCGGAGAGGCTTGTCGGCGATTCCATCTTCCCCTTTCGCCCCCCTCCCCCTCGCGGGCTCGGTGAGCCTCAGATCCGCCGACACGCCTCCCTGACGGCCTGACGCGGGGTTCAGACCGCCTGCGGATGGGCGGCCAGCCAGTGGCCGAGGCTTTGCCTGGGTTGGTCCGACCGGGAGGTGATCTCGATGGTGCGCCCTTCCGCCGCGGGTGTCTCCAGGGCCTCGATGCACACACGGGCCACCAGGCGACGGGGAATGCTCTGGCTCTCCTGGGTGTCCGGTCCGCTGTAGACCACTCCCTCCGCCTCGACGTTGTCCTCGGCCTCCCGCAGTCCGCCCGGTCGCACCACCGTCCATTTCAGGCCGCTCTCCTCCAGCCAGCGCTCCCCCACCCGTTTCCACACCAGGATCAAGCCGAAGAGGTTGAGGGGATGGAGCCAGCGGCCGCTGCAGAGGGAGCTCACCAGCACCACCCGTTCGAGCCCCACGGCCCGGCAGGCGTCGATCTGGGAGCGGATGGCGAGGGCATCCACCTTCATCGGGCCGAACAGATCCACGGAGGGCCGGGCTCCGGTGGCGATCACCAGGGCGTCACAACCGGTCAGAGCCTTCCGGAGGGCCGGCCCATCGCTCAGCTCCAGCCGCACGATCTCGGCGCCGGCCAACTCCTGAGGCGCGATGGAGCCGGGTCGCAGCAGGGCGCGCACGGCCCAACCGCGATCCAGAGCCTCCTGGACGACGCGCCAACCGGTCTTGCCGGAGGCCCCGGAAACGGCCAGCTGCGTCATGGCGGATGGGTCGAAGGAAGAATGGCGCGTCAGCTTATGGGGAAGCGGGGGCCGACTGCCTGATTAGGCTGGGAGGGTGGAAATGATTCTCGAAGTCAGCCAGCTCACCGTCTGTCGGCGTGGCGTCCCGGTGGTGGAGGACGTGAGCTTCGACTTGCCGCCTTGCACGGATACCGCCCTGGTGGGGCCGAATGGCGCGGGCAAAAGCACGTTGGTGATGGCGCTGTTGGGGGTGGTTCCCCGCAGAGGCGGCGAGGTGCGGCTCCTCGGGCATCGCCTCGGCCCCCGGGGCCAGCTGCCGGCCGCCATCCGCCAGCAGATTGCCTATCTGCCCCAGAGCCTCCAGCTTCAGGACGCCATGCCCCTGAGCGTGCGGGAGTTTGTGGCGCTGGGGTGGGATCGGCCAGGCCCCCGCCTGCCTTGGCAGGGTGGCGCCGCGCGGCGGGAGGCCGTTGAGCGGGCCCTGGCCAAGACCGAGGCCGAGGGCCTGGGCGGCCAGCTGCTCACGGAGCTCTCCGGCGGCCAGCTGAAGCGCGTGCTTCTGGCCTTCTGCGTGGTGCGTCCCCGCAAACTCCTGCTGCTGGATGAGGCGCAGACCGGGTTGGACGCCCGGGCCAGCGAGGCCTTCCATCGCCTCATCGATCAACTGCGCCGCACTGAAGGCTGGACGATCCTGCAGGTCTCCCATGACCTGGACATGGTGCGGCGCAGCTGCGATCGCGTGCTCTGCCTCAATCGCCGGTTGCGCTGCTGCGGCACTCCAGACCACGCCCTGAGCCCCAGCCAGCTGGCCCTGCTCTACGGCCCCGGCTATGTGCCCTACCACCACCATCACCAGCCCTCAGGGGTCTGAGCGCAGGGGGGTGGGCTGGGCGTAAAGCCAGCGCACCGTGGCGCGATCGCGGGAGCTCAGGCGCAGGATCGGTTGAGGTCCCGGGGATTCCGCCAGGGCGTCGTCGGGTTGGTCGCTGTGGCCCCAGAGCCCGAAGGCATGGCCGAGCTCGTGGAGGGCCGTGGCCTGCAGGGCCTCCTTGCGCTGGTCGGGGCTGATGAGCACGATCACGCGCGGCTCGATGCCCGTTGGCGGGTTGCCGCGCACCCCCTGCAACGAAAGGATGGAGCGACCATGGCTGGCGCGACGGCGGCCGGCGGCATCGACTCCCGGGGGGGGGCGCCGCCGCCAGATCGTCACCTGGGCCCATTCGGGGTTAGGCACGATGGCGATCGGCAGCAGGGTCCGCCACTCCTCCAGAGCCCGGCTCACGGCCTCCTGCCACCGCGCGGCGACGGGGTTGGGACCCTCGCCCGGTTCCAGCGGTTGCACCCAGACGCACCAGGTGGTTTGGACGGGCCATCCGAAGGGTGTGGAACGCAGTCGGTGGCGGTAGTCGGGGGAGGCGGCCGTGGACGGATTGAGGGCGGCGGCGGGCGGTGGAAGCAGCACCGGTGAAACGGTGAGAGGCTCGCCGCCCCGGGGACGGGAGCAGGTGGGGGGCGGCTCCAGAGCGGGTGGGCTCACGGCGGGAGCGGAAGCCGGGGTGGGGGTGGAGGCTGGCTCGGAGGTGAGCGCCGGCGACGGGGCGGTAACGGGTCCCGCCACTGACGCCACTCCTGCCACTCCCGCTGTCCGCGGACCGACAGCAAAAAGGGAGGCCATGATCTGGATCAACCCGAGGGCGTGCCAACGGTTCAGCGGGGACCTCGTTGAGGACGCCCGCCTCGGAAGAGCGTCAGGAGCTGAGGCCAAACGGTGGTTGAGCGCAGGCTCAGTGGCTTCCCAGTCCCACGCCCCGCGCCATCAAGGTGGCGAGGAAAGGGATCAAGGCAAACCCGGCGATCTCGACGTTGAGGATCCAGCGCAACCGCTGGGCCAGTCCCTCGCTCACCTGGGGAAGCTCCCCTTTGCGCAGCGGGATGGCCCAGAGGATGTAGGTGATCGTTGGATACAGGGACAGAGCGCCGACGCTGAGATAAAGGCCAACCTTCCACCAGAAGAGGGGATTTTCGGTATAAAAACTGCTGCCCTGGCCAAAATGAATCACCCGCAGGATGCCGCTGCCCAGCAGGGCAAGAGCGGCAAGGCCATAAACGATGTCCGTGATCACCATCAGGACAGCTTCCCCTCGCTCGGGGTTGGGGCGGATCAGGCGACGCTCCAACACCAAGGCCGCGAAGCACACCATGAAGCTCAGGTAATGCGTGTAGGCCACGGCCGCGCTGGTGAGCACCGAAGAGGAGGGTGGAAGAGCAGCCATGGGACAAGAAGGCGAGGCGGCACCTTAGCGACGGGGGGGCGGTTTTGCCGGCCACAGCTCCAGACCCCTGAGCGTCAAGGCGCCGTGGCTCCAGCTCCCTTGCCCTGGAGCGCTTGAGGCTTTCACCGGAGCTGTGGAGGGTTTCGACTAACGCGTTGGCTTTCTCGCCGCGGATTCAGCAGGCGCCCGCGGCTGTTTTTGGACCCAAGGCGTCAGTGCCCTTTGCTCCCGCAAGGCGAGAGGATGTCAAAATCAATGAATTCAGCGATCATTTAGAAGAAAAGCGGAAAGCGAAAAAAATAGTGAATTTGGAAACCTTTCAGTTGCTTTACCCGAAGTCGCCATAAAGGCGAGTAAGCCTTAAACACGCCCATGCTGTTGGAATCGATGGCTAGTTCCCTGAGTGCCTTTCTCGGTGAAATCGGACGCCATCAACTTCTCACCCCAGAGCAAGAGCTCACTTTGGGAAGAAAAGTTCAGGCCATGATCAGCCTTAATGAACGTTGCCAGCTGGCTGGAGGTCAGGGTCCCGCCTGCGAGTTTGATGATCTTGAACGCCGCGTTCTCCGCGTGGGCGAGAGGGCCAAGCAGCAGATGATCACGGCCAACCTGCGCCTGGTCGTCAATTTGGCCAAGCGGTATCAGGGGAAGGGTTTGGATCTGCTGGATCTCATCCAGGAAGGCACCATCGGCCTCACCAGAGCGGTGGAGAAATACGATCCAACCCGCGGCCACCGCTTCAGCACCTACGCCTATTGGTGGATCCGACAGGGGTTGAATCGCGCCCTCTCCACCCAGAGCCGCACCATTCGCATCCCCGTCAATGTCAATGAAAAGTTGACGCGGCTCCGGGCGGCCAAGGCGCGCCATCTTCAGGCCCATGGCCACCCACCTTCAGCCGCGGAGCTGGCCACGGCGCTCACCCTGCCGAAGGCGGAGGTGGACGAGCTCCTGGCTTGGGAGCTGCGCAGCGTGACCGTCAGTCTGCAGGGGGCGGTGCGGTCGAAGACGGATCCCTCCGAGCTTGTGGATGTGCTCCCGAGTCCCGAACCGGCGCCGATGGAGCGGGCGGAGCAGGCGGAGCGGACCGCCTCGGTGTGGACCCTTCTGGAGACTGCCAATCTCACTCCCAAGGAAAAGACGGTGGTGTTGTTGCGCTTTGGCCTGGACGGTTCTCAGGAGTGGCGCACCCTGGCGGATGTGGCACGTCAGCTGCAGTGCAGTCGCGAATATTGCCGGCAGGTGGTGCAGCGCGCCCTGCGAAAGTTGCGGCGGGCGGGCATTGAGCGGGGACTTGGTCAGGAGTGAGGCGACAGGGGTGGAGGACCGGTCTTTTCAGGGGGCCTTCCACACCCGGATTGAATGGGGAGATCCATTCACAATGGAGGGAATGACGCCCCAGTGGCGCGCCATCTTCAGGAGTCAACCATGTCCGCCGCCTCCTCTGCCGCGGGCTCCCAAGCCAGCCCTGCCGTTCTGGAGCCGGAGGTCGTCCACGACACGGCCTTGAATCAGAATCTTTTCTCCCGCCTCCTTGCCAAGGCCGGCCGTACGGTCGCCCGCCCTGCCTTGGAGTGTCTGGAGATGCTGTTGGACGGGTCCACGCCCAACCAAGCCCGTTTGACCGTTCTGGCCGCGCTCACTTACCTGGTGCTCCCCATTGATCTGATCCCCGATTTCATCCCCGCCGCGGGGTTTGGCGATGACATGGTGGCCTTGACGGCCCTGCTGGGTCTCTGCTCCCGGCACATCACGCCACAGATCAGGGAACGGGCTCAGCGCAAACTGGATCTCTGGTTCCCGCAAGCCTGATCCCGCTGATGGAGTCCTCCACCGCGCTCACCTCCCAGCAGTTGGAGGACCTCCAGCTTTTTCTCAAGGACTGGTTGCGTCATACGGGACGCACGCAGGCCGATCTCCGGCGCGCCCTGCGCGCCTCATCCATTCGCATGCCCGTGTTGCTCGACGCCTTGCAGCGGATCCATGCGCAACAGGGGCTGGGAGGGCTGGCAGAGCATCTCTGTGAGATCGAGACCCTGTGGCGCAGCGAGGAGAACAATCCCGTCCCTGAGGCGGCGCCAGCCCCGCGCAACATGCCCAATCCCCTGGATCAGCTCGATCTGTTGCTGGATGAGATCCGCGGCGCGGCCGAGGAGGACGACGAGGAGCCCGAGGAGGACGACGCCTAGGAGGCCTAGGGGGATGACCCCTAGGAGGACGCCGAGGACCTCATCGACGCTGCCAATGCCGACGCTGTTGACACCGACGGCGGCGGAGCGCTCGGCGACGGACATCGCGGACGATTCACCCGGTGTGACCTCTGCAGGGGGAGCCTGATTGCGGCAGCATGCAGGTGTAGCTCACGGTCCCGCCATGCGCCCTGTTGTTCGCCTTGCTCGTCCCGGGCTCCTCGGTCGCCCCGGGCGTTTCGCACGAACCTTCCTGCTCGGAGTGCTCGGCTGTTGCGGTTTGGCTGTGGCGGTGGCGCCGACTCCCTCAGCCCTGGCCCAGGTGGAGTCCTTCATGCTCAAATCCGGAAGTCAGGTGGGGCCGGCGACAGAAGTCAAACCGAAGAATTGCGTGACCGCCAAGGACGGCACGATCACCTGCGACACAGAGCTGGTGAATCCGGCGGGCAATACCCCCGCCAAGCCTCATTTCACGCCATTCCGCAACTGATCCATGGCCTCGGAAGAAGGGAGCTGGCTTTCGGAACGGCGCTTCCTGCGCGCGATTGATCAGTTCGAGCAACTCATCGCCAAGGCGTTGAGTGTCTTTCTGGTCGTTTTGATTCTCCTGGCCAGTTTCGAGCTGTTGAGACAGCTGGCCACCGGGTTGCTCGGCGGTCAGTCCATCGCCGGGGAAGAGGACCTGATCAGCTATTTCGGCGAACTGCTCAACATTCTGATCGCGCTGGAACTCCTGCAAAATCTCACCGCCTACCTGCAGCGCCACGCCGTTCAGATTCAGCTGGTCCTCCTGACGGCCATCACCGCCGTGGCCCGAAAGTTGATTGTCTTGCCGGGCACGGAGTCCTCCAAGCCCCAGCTCGTGGTGGCCCTGGGGATCTGCGTGATCTGCCTGGCCGGCGCGTATTGGCTGATTCGCACGCTCAACGCGTCGGAGCGGGAGTCCAAAACAACGCCAGCCAGATCGTTCCTGGAGCAGGGTCCGTCGCCAGCACCCGGTGGCGACGCCCCGCGTTGAT
Organism: uncultured Cyanobium sp.; assembly: GCA_964455575.1. Taxonomy (GTDB): domain Bacteria; phylum Cyanobacteriota; class Cyanobacteriia; order PCC-6307; family Cyanobiaceae; genus Cyanobium. The sequence continues at coordinate 10,072 of CAYVWU010000064.1, forward strand.
CAACACACTGTCCCCCGTCCGCAGCTGGCGGGGAGCGGCTTCATCGCCGAACTGCAGGCTCGCCTGCCCTTGCAGCAGACACACCCATTCCGCTTCGCTCTGCTCATACCAGAACTCCGCCGGGCTGCTGGCCGCGCAGGAATGAATGCGTTCCAGGCGAAAGTCAGGCGTGTGCAGGAGCACTTCCACCCGCTCCGTCCCCGGGGGAGGGACGGGGCCGTCGAGGAGGGAGGGGGCGTCTGCCGGGTCTGGTGGGGGCTCCCCCCAGCGCCGACCGATCTCAAAGCCGTGCTGGCGCGCCAGGGCCACCACCTCGTTGTGGTGGCGGCAGGCGATGAGCGCCTGCCGGAGGCCGGGCTCCTGCTCACTCAAGGCCACAAAGGCGTTGAGCTGGTTGATCTTGTCCAGGAAGCGCTCCAGATCCGCTGCGGTCATGGGGAACGTTCGGCGAGGGGGGAGTCCACGGGGGGTGGCGCCCCCCGCAGCTGGGTGCTCATGCGCCAGCGCACAAAGGGCTGGCCGGCAAAGAGGATCTCCTCCTCCCCATCCACCACCCACCCCAGCCGCTCCAGCAGGGGGCGGGACAGACGGCTGGCCTCCGTGCGCAGGGAACCCTGGCCCTGTGCCCTTGCCAGCTCCTCCAAGGCCCGCACCAGACGGGTGGCCAGTCCCTGGCGACTGGCGCGAGCGCGGCAGTAGAGCAGGCTGAGGCGATCCGGCGGATCGAGCAAGGCAAAACCGTCGACCCAGTGCGGCTGGTCGTCCGGGCAGCCCACCACCCCCTGGCCGCGGGCGAGGGCCTCGGCGAAGGCCGGGTTGTCGCTGGGGTGGCGGGCCCAGGCGCGAATCTGTTCGGGGCGGTAATGGGGGGCGGCGAGGGTGCGCACGGCATCGGCATAAACCTCGACCACCTGGGCCCGATCCGCCGGCAGCAGAGGACGCACACGCATGGCATGAGCCTAGGGGCGGATCGGAGGGAAGATGGGTGGAGCGGACGCCTCTGCGAGAACCCATGGTCGGAAGTATGCAAGCCAATCGGGTGCAGGGGTGGCGTCGATGGGGTCTGGCGCTCCTGGCTCTGGTGCTGATCGGCTGGGTGCTCTGGCCCCGACCGGCCTTCGGGCTGGAGGCTGTGGCCCGGGCCGAGGCCTTGGACGTTGCCCCGGCCGCGCCGCGGGCCCCGGATAGCCGCGGAGCGAGCCTGTTCGCCCAGCACTGCGTTGGCTGCCATCTGAACGGAGGCAACGTGATCCGTCGAGGGAAGACCCTGAGGCTGGCCGCCTTGAGGCGTGCCGGTCTGGAGGGGCCGGAGGCCATCGCCCGGGTGGCGGCTATGGGCCAGGGGCAGATGGGGGGCTACGAGAGTGTGCTGGGTGAGGACGGGGCGGCGGCCGTCGGGGCGTGGGTTTGGGAGCAGGCCTTGGCGGATTGGCCAAAATCTGAGCAAAACATAACAAAGGCCCCGGCATGATTTCTTAGCTCGCTTATCAAGTGGTGGTCAGGCTTTTACGGCTGTGCCAGCACCTTTGCTGTCTATAGCGGTGGAACTTGTGGGCTGGAAAGTCATTAAAAACGAATTGGTGTGAGAACCAACTTCCATGTCCAGCATTCGCAACGCCCTGTTCCGCGGCGTCGGTGCCGCTCTCGTCGGCGGTGCCTTCCTTGCCGCCCCCTCCTTTGCCGCCCCCGAGGCTGGCGCTGAGCAGCTCCAAGCCAGCGGCCAAGCTCCCTTGGAAATCAGCCAGTCCTCCCAGAAGGATGCCGAGATCGCCCAGACCTACATCCCCCTGATCGGTGAAGTGGGCAAGGCCTCCGGCCAAGGAACCGGCTGGTACGTCACCGTTGGCGCCGGCGCCGCCTGGCCCAGCAACTGGGACTTCCAGGACAACCTTTCGGATTACAACTTCAGCGGCAACGCCAACCTGACCGGCGGTTTCTCCGT
>CAYVWU010000065.1:0-12008 GCA_964455575.1 uncultured Cyanobium sp.
ACTTTGGCCGCCAAACAAAACTAGCTTGTTGCCAAGCTTCCATGACAGTGAGGAGTGACTTTCCAGCAATGACACTACCTCTGCGATAATGAAATTCACTCTCACAACAGCCATTGGTCGCCAGCGACAAACTCTTCTTCTGGCTGTTTCAGGGGCGCACTGATCGCCTTCTGCCCTTGGTCTCCTCACGCCTGGCCGATATGGAGGGATATTCCTTCACCGCACCGGTCATCAAAGAACGGGAAGTGCGGCTGGATGGGCTGTTCCTCCCTCCGGTTGAACAGCTTCAAGACAAACCCGCCCTGCTCCTGGAGGCCCAGATGGCCTCTGATCCCGAGTTCTTTCTCCGCCTCTACAACAGCAGCAGCCTGCTGCTTCGGCATCAGTTCCGCCAGGGCCAACCGCTGCGCCTCTGGCACGCTGTTGTGATCTGCCCCTCCCGCGACCTCAACTTCGGCGATCCCGTACCCGTGGCGGAATTTCTGCGGGAGCGGGTGATCTGGATTGAGCTGGCCCCCGATCGGCTGCCTCCCTCCGCCCCACCCCTCCAGAAAGCCCTCGGGCTGCTGCTGCTGCCGGAGGAGCAGCAGCCCGCTTCCGCCGCCTCCATCCGACAACAGGCTGCCGCCACGGCCCTGGCGAACGAACTCGATGATGTGATCGCCGCTATCCTGCTGTCACGGTTCAACGGCCGCTCCATCACCGACATCTGCGCCATGGGCGGGATCACCCTCGACGACTTCACCAACAGCGTCGCCTACAAGGAAATCTTTGGGCGCGGCCTGGCTGAGGGACAACAGCAGGGCCGTGAGGCAGGCCGTCAAGAAGGCCGTATGGAAGGCCGTCAGGCAGAAGCCGCCGCAATGACCCTGCGCCAGCTTCAGCGCCGCTGCGGCTCCCTGCCCCCTGGCCAAGCAACCCGCGTCCAGTCCCTGCCCCTGACCGACCTGGAGGCGCTGGCCGATGCGCTCCTTGATTTCCAAGGGCCGGCAGATCTCAGTGCCTGGCTTGCGGACCGCAACGGTTGAGCCCCATGCCGTTGTCATCTTCCGTGCCGCTGGCACCGTTCCCAGTCCGTTGGAATTAAGCGAGGATCCATCAGTCTCGGTGAGTATTGAGCTGACCGGATTCCGCCAATTCGTGCTCGAACACCACATCGAAGCACTGCTTGCAAGACAACTGGGCGGTGATCGAGTGCAGCTCAGCCACGGGTACAGTCTTTGAACCGCTTGTGGATCAAGCGGGGGTCTGGGTCAAGGTCCTTGGGGTGCGCGGCTTGTGCAGAGAGGATGATCCTTTGCGGAGGCAGGGTTTTTGGCCTTTTCGGATTCCGCGCACCCCCCTTGGATTCGCCCAAAACCCCAGTGTTTGCGTCGTTTGCCGCGCGGCCCTGCGGCGCAACGACTTTCAGCGTTTTCCACAGGCTTGACAGGCTGCCCGTGCGCCTGCAGGGTGAGGGGGTGCGCAAACGGTCTTCGGATCGCTTGCGGCGCAAGCCCTCTCAGGGGGCGCCGTCACCACTCGTTGGTGGCACCTATTGATTGGAAACGGCGGCGAGAGTGGTGATAGCTCTGAGTCCTTTCATGGTTGTCACCACTCGATGGTGGCACCTATTGATTGGAAACTCCACAAGACCAGGGAGTCCCCAGTCATAAGCAGGAAGGTCACCACTCGTTGGTGGCACCTATTGATTGGAAACCCATGGCATTGTTTGACAATTGATCGCTAAGCCATTGTCACCACTCGTTGGTGGCACCTATTGATTGGAAACTGGACAACGCAAATCGACAGAACCGGCATCGGTCCTTGTCACCACTCGTTGGTGGCACCTATTGATTGGAAACCCGTGAAGCTGCCCAAGCGCTTGGATCTTCGCAAGCCAGCCGAGTCACCACTCGTTGGTGGCACCTATTGATTGGAAACGCGAGAAGGGAGGAAATGAAGGATCCTTTCATTGATGTCGTCACCACTCGTTGGTTGCACCTATTGATTGGAAACCTGTTGTAATCATTTGATGTAATTGATTTTGATGGATAAATTGTCACCACTCGTTGGTGGCACCTATTGATTGGAAACTCCTTCGCCGGGATCCGAAAGGCTGTTCGCCCTTTGCCGAGTCACCACTCGTTGGTGACACCTATTGATTGGAAACATCAAACCGGACCAAGGCCCACTTACATCTGCGACAATAAAAGTCACTACTCGTTGGTGACACCTATTGATTGGAAACTCCTGAAACGTGGCTTCGTACCAGCCCAAGAGATGCGGAGGTCCGCACTCGTTGGTGACACATATTGATTGAAAACCTGTCTAAAATGTTTCAAAGTATTTAACTCAAAGCCGTAGTCACCACTCGTTAGCGGCTCCTATCGACTGGAGACAGTCTTAACCAAAAGTTCAAGACTGCCTTGTATTTGGGTGTCACCATTCGTTGGTGACACCTGTTGATGGGTAATGCGAGCCGGCGGGGCAATACATTTATCAAGCAAAATCCAAGACACCAATCACTGGTGTCGCTATTACTTGAAAACTACAGCCTCACAACACACGAAACTCACGACGACAATTATCTCTACCGGAGCTTATCCAATTGACATTCGCACCTGGACAATGGTCAGCCAGCACTCGATCGCAGAGATGCTAGAGGCCAAGTCAGCGCCAGGGGGTGTGAGCAACTGATGGCTGAAGGGACATCCCGTGTGGTTCCAGGCAATTTGTCTATGTCCAGAAAGGAACACCCTGATGCCAATCGTCCAACCAACTCCAGCCTGAATCAGTCACCCCATCAAGGCTATAACGTCCAAAAGCCAAGGACTGCCCAGACACCCTTAGATTCAGCCCAGTACGCTTCGATATTGATCCCAGTCAACAGCTGGTACGGTGCCGAGTTGTTGAAGCCTTTTCAATAGATTGAAAAGGAACCAGGCAAGTGATCCCTCAAGGTTGCTGAAGGTTAATGCTCCATGTACCAATGATGGATCAAATGGAGCATGGGCGAGGTCAAAGGCAAGATCATTGGCAGCAAAGCCAAAGCTGATGGTTTGATTGCCTTTCAGGGTGGTAATGATGTCCTTGAAAGCCTCTGAATTCAGTCCGCCTTTCCATTCGGCGCCCAGAGCAACGATCCCGGCCAGGATGGGGAAGACGGCCTTGGTGGAACCATCGCAGCTTTTCTTGCCATCGATGGAGCCACGGGCATCCACAATACGGTTGCTGCTTCGATGGAGCCTGCGGACAGACTCCGCGTGTTTGACCGCGTGATCCATAATGTTGACCTTGTTGATCATCGCCTTGGCCTCGATGACGGCATACACTGCTTCGGCAAGAATGTAGCGATGGCTCTGCTGATCGAGCAGTGGTGGAGTGTATTGAGGATCGTAGATGATGATGTCAATTTGATCACTTGTCTGTCCTTGCGAATCAATCACGATTCCCTTATCTACGCCATACCGTCTAGGCAGGTAACGCCGTAGTATTGCAATGAAGTGTTCCTCGTTGACTTCACCCTTGACTCCATTGTGGGTGACGGAGGAAGCAGATAAGTTCAATTGCCCGCGAAGAACCTCCTGTTCTTGAATGAGCGATTGACGAAGAAAGGCTCTACCATCTTCCTCGGACATGCGTTTCGCGGGATTCTGGGCCATTGGCGAGCATTCAGCCGGATGAAGACAGCCTAAGCAAGAGAGATCATGACCAATCCAGAGGCGAAAAGTCAGCTCCCGCGCCACGATTCATCAAGGTGATGAACTGTGCGTGATGCTCTTGGGCGGTCTGAGGTGCATTGTTTGGTAGGGGATGGAGCACAACAAGCTCCAAGTAATCGCCCTGGTGTGCATCGATGCAAGCCTGCTGTTGCTGGTGACCCTGCTCAACCTGTCGACGCCCTCTGGGTGGAGCGGGCCGGGCCATGGGATTGGCTGCGGGTTGGGTCACCACGGGCCGGAGAGGGTGGCCAGGGCTTAGCACCGGCAACAGCCTGTTCCAGATCAAGCCCACCTGATTCATCTGACCAGCCAGGATGGTGTGCTTGAGATCGCGGGGATCGCTCTGGTCCGCAGCGCGTTGGCCCTCCGCCGGGCTCCTGTGAAACCAAGCCACCGCTTTCGCATCGCCAGGCCCCTTGGCTAAGCGCGTCCAGATGCGGGTGCGCTGGGGATGCAGCACTTCCCGCCAGGGCGCGGCGGCTCCCGTGCGGTGCTTTTTGGCTTCCAGCCAGCGATGTGCCAGGGCTCGACTGCGTGCCAGCAGCTGCGCCAACTCCGGCGCGGATTGCACATGGATCCAGGCAGGCAGGGTTTCAGGCTCACGCCATTGCCAATGGCAGCCGATTGGTGTTTTGTCATAGCCGGGATAAAAAATGCGGTGGTCAGGCCGTCGCCAGCCGCGCCCGAAACCTCCGAGGCTCATGGTGAGCCCATGCAAGGCCGCCAACAGTTCAGCCAACAGCTGATCGGTGGCAGCGGAACCGGAGGACCGCGTCAGCCTCCACTGCAGCAGACCTGAAGTGGCATAGACCGGTTGTCTCCAACCACCTTTCCCAAAATAGTCGGGAATCACACGTTGGTCGGTATAGGCCGTGGCGAGGAGGCCGACATGTTGCCCTTCCTCGCGACTGAGCGCTCCAAACAGCTCACCCACAACCTTCAGCGTGGTGCTTTGGTCGGTGAGTCCACCAAACAAACGCAAGGCCATGCCACGAATCGCCGCCCGAAACATGGTGGGTCGAAACTCCTCATGGCCATCGAGAAGCTTGGCGGCTGGACCCTGCCCTTCCAGACTGCACTGAAAGACCACATCGCCACGGAGGCGTCCGCTGCTGCCATAGCCCACACAGGTGCGACCGCCAAGCCCTGATTGCAGGGCAAGCTTCATTGTCGCGATGATGTCATCCCACTCCGCCTGACTGAGCTCGGGATCCGTGGAACTGAGCCCGATCAGCAACTTGGGCTGATAAAGGCTCACCACGCCAAAAGCGGAATGACGTTCGCGTCCATTATCAAACCCCACCTGCCAGTTCTGTTGCGGATGGGCGACATCGAGAAGGCGTTTTGTCCAGCTGGCATCGGCGGGCCAGGCGCCATGGAAGCGCAGGATGCCGGGGCGGAGATCTCCAGAACCACAAGGGCTGCCGCACCATTCCAGGAGGCGATCGGGGGGGCAGGCGCGGCGGAACAGCCCCTTGAGGCTGCTGCCAGGAAGCAGCGGCCAACCACCCGCTCCAATCACCGGGCGGATGATGCCCTCATCGACGCCGCTGTTGCTGATCAGCCGCCAATCAATTTGAGCTTCGATGATTTTCAGCTGTGGATGGGAAGTCTTGCCGGAGAAGGGTGAAGTCTGGTCCACGCGCTCCACCCACTGATCAATCCAGTGCTGAATGTCAGGGCGCCAGCCTGTTTGGGCGTTTTCGGGTTCCTTGATATATTGGCGTTGGCAACGGCCTGGCGTTTGTGCACGAAATTGCATCGGCACGCGCTTGCTCACATCTGGTTTGTCATTCTTCAGAACTCCTGATCCATCTAGGGAATCGAGCAGAGGCGATGGCGGCTGGGCTGTGATGGCAGGAGCCGGGAATGTTGTCGTCGCTGGTGGTTTTGGTCGCGGTTGATCCCGAGGGCCATTCGGCTGTTGAGGCGTTGCTGGGGCCTGTGCTGATCCTGGCGAAGCCGTTGGAGTTGGTGATGGAGCACTGGCTTTCTTGGCTGTTCGCGATGGCCCCTTGGGCTTGGACGGCCCGCCAGTTCCTCTGGATTTTTTACCTCGCGACATCAGTCGTCACCCCCTCGACCAGGCTTGAGACGTTGGGTCCACCAGACCACCGAATCGCAGAGAGCTGTCAACACGGCCAATGGAGCCTGTTGATCCTCAGGTTTGATGCGCCAGAGTTGCTCGGCCACCGCCTGGATCTCCACCTCGCTGTTCTCCTTGCTGAGCATTTGAGGAGGGAGGTTCACCCCAGCTTTGGCCATGATTCCCACAAAGCCAGCCCAGACATCCGCGATGAACTGCGCCTTGCAGCGATCGTCTTCTGATGCGTCTTTCCCACCGAGGCGCAGGTGTTCGCCCCAGAAACGCTCCAAACCATAAGCACAAGCGGCACGCATCTTATAGGCCTGATTGAGGCTTGTTTTCTTGGGGTTTGGATCACGGTGGCGAGCCCTCAGAACAATTTCCTGAGCCAGATGATCGAGATCGTAGGCATGCCAAGCCATCACTTCACCTCCTGGTTGGTTGGATTGACAAGGGTGACCTCGCAGCGGCCAAAACCGACGCTTTCCAGGCCGCCGAAGTAGAGATCCCGTTTGGCCTCCGTGTGGAAGGGTGTCCAGTCCTTGGCCGCATCGGGCTTGAGAGCCAACGGGAAGATCAAAACACTTCCCTCAGGCAGCGCCTCCACGTTGAAGAAGGCGCCTTTGGCCACTTTCTTCATCGTGTCATCCAACTTGACGCGGCTTTGGCGGTAGAGCGCCATGTCGTGGATCAGGCCGATGGCGGCATCCTCCACCACCACCAATCGATCTGATGGGATCTCATTTTTCAGCGCCGAGGGGATCCAGCGGTCCAAGCCCGGCACGGGCTTCACCTCCATGAAGCCGAGATTGAAGAACAGCGTGATCCCAGCTTCCCGAGCGCGTCCCTTCAGCCCCTGGCTGCAGGTGTCCGCTTTTGGAAGATCACTTTCGCCTGCAAGTCCAGTGATCGCCGCGTAGCGCCGCAGCAAGCGCGGGCAGCTGACCCAGACCACCGGTTGACCTGGACAGAAGACCGGCAACCAGACGAGGGAGGCATATTCAAATTTCACCCGAGCCTCGCTGATCTCCGTGTTGCCAGCCTCACTGCCGTACCAATGAATCGTCTCGCTCTGGTCACCCCCCTTCTCGTGATTCTCCTGCCGCATTTCCGCCCGAAATCGTCCGCGGATGGAGCTGCCGGGGATGATGCCGGTTTGGGTGAAGGGATCACGGAAGATGAGGTTGAGATTGCCGGCTTCCTCTCCGGCGGAGGCGCCCACATGCAAGGGGGCGAGGGTTCGGATCAGGCCGTAGCGGCGTTCGTACATCGGTGGTGGCGGGTGGCGAGGAGCGGGTGGGAGCTGGTTGGTGCGTTGATCAAGGGGGAGGGAGAGGCAGGGAGAGGGCGGTGCCGAAGTGGCGGAGGCTGAGGCCCTCCTTGGGGAACCACCGCTCCTCCCAGTCCGACCACGGCGGCAAGGGCTCACCCCCCACCCGGTAACACGTGCCCGCTGGCAAGGCCCAGCGCCCGCGAGACAGGCGGCGTTGACCTTCGGCACCGGCACCCAGCCGGTAGCGCCAGGGGCGGGGGCGATCGGTGAGGAGCCCTGGCGGGTCCCCGTTGCGGCGCCAGGGGAAGTGGCCACGGGGCACGGTGGTGTCGATCGGTTCGCGGATCGAGAGCTTCGGGCCGCCCCACACCCCCGGAGTGATCAACGCGAACGGATCCGGCGACAGCGGCCGTTGCAGCAGGTTGAGGAGCAAGGGCGGGAGGGGTTGGCAGCGAAGCTGGGCGAGATGGCCCTCGCCGCCAAAGCGCACCAGGCCCTCCGCCATCGCATGGCTGCTGAGATAGGCCAGGCGAACACCGGGGCTCAGGGCGATGCCGTATTCCAGGAACAGGGCGTCCTCCTTTGCGCTCACCCGTTCGTGATCGCTGAGCTTGGGATGGAGATGGGGAACCGCCTGCCAAGGGGAATCGTGTATGGGGATGCCTTGCTCTGGAAGGGCACGGTTGGGTTGGGGCCAGTCGGACAGGCGAATCCAGCCACGGCTGGGGCTTTTGTGAACGTGGTCCTCCGCGGCTGTGTCCACCCAGCCGCTGGGCGTGGTGTCCGTGGCGTCCTGCCAGTGGAGCAGGCGGCGGCTGCGGCGGGATGGGGTGTCGAGGGACGTGGGCACGCGGCCGCCAGGATCGGGGGCGATGGGTTCCTGCACAAGGAGCAGGGGGGCGGGCAGCATCAGCTCACCATCGCGATGGAGCCAGAAGGGCCCGGCGGTGAAGAGGTGGCGCAGCTCCTCTCGGGGGAGGTGGCTGGCCAGCAGACCGGACACGGCCGGGGCGTCAGGAGGGAAATGCTCCGCGGCGCGGCCGGTGAGGGAGCCTGGAGAGAGGACGCGGCCGCTGGAGCCGTAGAGCAAGCCCAAAGGTTCCAGGAGCACCAACACCGTGAACGGGAGCGAGCTCATGCCGCCACCTCGCGGGCTTGGGCCTGGCGCGCGTCCCTCCGCGCCTCCTGATCGCCGCGCTTTTCCAAGCCCGCCATCACCAGGCCGAGATCCAGCAGCCATTGGTCGAAACGGCGCTGGTGTTCCGGTGCTTCCAGGCTTGGGAGAAAGTGGCCTGGTTCGGCTTCCCCCGGAGGAGGACGGCGCGGCAGCTCCAGGCTTGGAAAGTAGGCCGCCCACAAGCCCCGTGCCGTGGCGGGCAGCGATTGGCGCTCCTTGAGCCACAGCAAGTCTTCGGCCAGATGGCGCCAACGGGCGGCAGGGCCCTGGTTGCCTTCCCGGTCGCGGTAGTGGTCGCGAATCGGCCGGAGCCAGCTCCAAGGGCAGGTCCATTCCAGGTGGTTGCCGCTGGCATAGAGCAAGCGCAGGGCGAAGCGATCCCGGCCGCGGGCCTTGGCGCTGGCCTCGGCGTCGCGGGCGTGTTGAAGCGCCTCGCGCTGGGGCACGCGCGCGGTGGCCCAGACCAACCCCATGGAGACGGTGAGACCCTCCGGCAACTGCGCCTCCCGCCAGAGGGTGGGGAAGAGCTCCAGCCACTGCCAGAGGTGGTCGGTTGTGAGATCTTGGCTGCCTGGCTGGCGCTCATGCAAAGCACCGAGAAGATCGTCGCCTCCGGCATAGACCACCGTGGCGCGGCGTTCGTTGGCCACGAAGCCGGGCTCCGCCATCCGCTCGGGCACAGCGGCGTAGAGCCTGGTGGCCCAGGAGCGGATCGTGGTGCTGAATTGCCGCAACGTTTCGGCATCTTTGGCGTGGTTGCCCTCGCGGACGAGGCGATCGAGCTGGCTGCCGACCCGATCCCCATCCGCCATGAACCAGATGATGGATTCCGGACGCTTGTCGTCGTCGTCTGTGCCTGCGCTGTTGTTGGCGAGGGCGTGGGTTGCGGCGATCAATTGTGATCGCGGAGCCGTCTGCTGGGGGAGTTGGGTGCTGAGGTGAGGGAAGCCTTTCTGCAGCAACATCTCCACATCAATGGCGGGTGCGCTGCTCAAGGGGATCTGGATGCGCGCAAACGCCTGCTGGAGATCGAAGGCCTGCTTGAGGATGGGTTCAAACGTGATCAACCGCTTGACCAGCTCCAGCAGGGAGATTTCTTCTTTCTCCCCCGCAAAAGCCTCCCCAAGTTTGGCGCGAAGTTGTTTCAACAGGCCCCTGGCCTCTTCGACGGCAGCGGTTGTGCTCACATGGCGAGGGTCAACGACGCGGCCCATGGTGGGGCGCACGATCGCCTCAGCGGAGGAGAGGCTGGAGCTTTCTCCGGTCCAGTTGGGAAGGCTCCAATCCCGTTGTTGTTTGGCGAGGATCAGGGCCTGGCGGGCGGCACGGATCGTGACGCCCTGCCCATGAAACACCTCCCAACTGTGGCGTTCCACTCCCTTCCAGCTGGCCCCCCAAGCCGCGTCCCAATCACCCGTCCATCGCTCTGGAGTGGTGGGGAACGATTGGGGATCAGCGGGATTGATATTTTGCTCCAGCCAATGGCGACAGCTTCGCAGCACCTGCCCCCAGGCGCCGAGGAGAGCCGCACGGGCCTGGGTGGCGCTGTAGTTGCCCTGAATGATCAGGGTATTGGGCACACCACGGGAGATGGAGACGCCAGCGGGGCTGATCACCGCCTGCTCACCAAGTTGCTGACTGGCACCGACATAAAGCGCACGCGCCAGATGGGACAACAACAATGAACTGCCATACAGATCCCGCAGCTTTCGCGAACTGCGGATGAAGCTCTGTACAGGCGCGAAGGTGACAGCCGTGTAGGTCATCTTTCCATGCTTAGGACGCTGCGGGGAGCGCTGTCAGGAGGAAAGGCTGAAGAAATGGCGAAGATCTTGAATTGAATCAATTATGCTGTCGCGTACCGGTTGCTGGCCTGCTGGGCGGACGATCTACAGGCCAGTGGCCATGCCGGGGAAATAGACGGGATCGGCGGTGCCCATGGGGAATTCGTAGGCCGTGGTGGGGCCCAGAAGTTCTGCCTGTTGGCCGAGGAGAAAGGCCAGGCTCACCGGGCAGGCGGCGAAGAGATGAAGCCGCCCGGGCCGGAGCCTCACCACCGCGGCGTGCAGTGTGGTGATGAGCGCATCGGCCAGCCAGCGGGCATGGCCACCGTCCTGGATGGAGGCGCGACCTGGGGAGGCCAGCCGGGCATGGTGGAGCTCGCCCACGGGCAGGCCGAGGAGACCAATGGAATGGCGCGCCTGCTGCAGGGCGACGTGGGTTGGCGACACCACCAGGGCCAGATCCGGCCCCGCCCCGAGGGTGATCCGTTCGAACAGCCAGTCCGCCCCACCCGCTGGCAGCCTCGCCTCGCCGCAATCCCACAGTTGATCGCTGGCGTTGGCGGCCCTTTGGCGCAACAGGAGGGGAATGCCGCGCTTGGGACTGAGAAGGGTGCCCAGATACCAGGCGATCGAGAGGTGGGTGTGGGTGGCCAGGGCCACAGGCCGGGGGAGGCGCTCGATGGTGGCCGCCGCGTCCCGCAGGCGGCCGGGCAGCTCCTGTGTCCAGACCTCAGGGTGTTTCGGGCGACGGTCCCTGGAGTCGGCGCAGATGAATAAGTCGGTGAGATCGATGAGCTCCTCGGCGTTCTCGACCCCGTCAGGGAGGAAGGAGCGCACCACCAGGGAGGAGGCGGGGGTTGGAGCGTTCGTTTGGTCGGCCGACACTGGCGCGGCGGACGGCTCTCCGGCCGCGGATGACGACGACGCGCCCTGGAGGATTCCCTCGATCAGTTCGATGGAACCGAAGCAGACCAGATCGTTGTGATCGCACGGTTTGCAAATCTCCAGATGGTCGCGCTCGACCGGAATGGGAGGCCTGGCCAGGGGGCCACTAACGCCTGGGTCAGCCGAAGATTCCTTTACAACAAAGACATTGTTGTAGGGCTTGGCTTCGAAGTAGCTGAATGTCTGGATCTTCTGGCTTGGAGCGTGGTCTCTATACCACTGAAATAGCTGCATCAAGTGTGCGTCGTTGTCTCGGAGGTCGTCGGTGCTCACTGTGGGCAGCACGATGCGAAAGGCATTCACCAAATCCGCCAGTACCGAGCCGTGATGGGGCGTGGCGAGAAACATCACACCGCGACATTGTTCGCCCACTCGCTGCCACCGAGGCGTGTGGATGGACTCCGCAGCCAGACGAAGGACGCTTTTCACCAGGAGGCCGCCGAGGCTGTGGGTGATGAAGCAAACGGGCCGCTCACCGATCCCCTCTTGCGTCAAACGCTCCAGCACATTCTTCGCACGCCGGGGAAGCGGCATGGCAACACCGGCCACCGGGGCATCCTTGCTGAGGAGTGGCACGTTCAACCGCGTCTGTTGCAGGGGGTTGGCGGTGGCATACCCCAACGACCACACCCCGATCCGCTCCTCAAACGTCTGCGCCAACCAGTGGGGCCACGAAAACGACGCCTCGTCGTCGCCACTGCGCCAGGTGGTGAACGGATCGCCGCCCAGGCCATGCACGAACACCACATCGAGGTGCCGCCCGGGCGAAAACGAGGGGGAGATTCGATGCAAGTCCGCCATGGGGTACAGCCTTTGATCTCTGGTGTAGCAAGCGGGGAACTGGATCGAGGACCCCAGGGGCGCGCGCGGCTTGTGCAGGGAGGAGGAGCCCCTACGGGAACAGGGCTCTCGCCCTTTTCGGCTTCCGCGCACCCCCCTTGGATTCGCCCAAAACCCCGCTGTTTGCTTCGTTTGCCGCGCGGCCCTGCGGCGCAACGACTTTCAGCGTTTTCCACAGGCTTGACAGGCTGCCCGTGCG
>CAYVWU010000066.1:0-11952 GCA_964455575.1 uncultured Cyanobium sp.
CCGCAACTAGAATCAACTGCGTTGCAGTGGATTTGGATTTCTCAGCAAGCCCTACGTAGATGACGCGTCGCAATTCGCCAGCTCCGTCGTCAACGTCTCCCCGAAGGAGAAAGATGTGGTGCTCCCCTCCCGACAGGCCTCGTCCCCAATGGGCTTCGCTGAACAGGTTGTAGCGGCGGCCCGTGCGCTGGCTGAGGCGGAAGCAGAACTCCATGGCGTCGTGCCAGCCCATCTGTCACCGCCACGGAAGACAGCCCTCCGGCAGACGGCCGGGCGGCGGCGCGGCGCCGCGCTCTCGGGGAGAGCCGTTGTTCCGGTCGCTGGCGGACGAACGCAGCGCGGGGGCCAATGGCCGGGCCCAGGGCAAGGGCGCCCGACCGACCGCGTTGGGTTTCGTCGCCAGGGCAGTCGCACGTCGCTGTTCCCTGGCGGCTGGCGTCAGCTGAGATCGCGGCCGAGCAGCAGATCGCGGGCGCCGTTCACCAGCTGCATCGTGTCGTGCTCCCCGCCGCGATCGGGGTGATGCTCGGCGGCGCAGCGCTTCCAGGCCTGGTTCACCTGAAGGGCGGTCAAGCGGCCGGCAAGGGGCAGATGGAGGCGCTGGCGGGCGACGATCGCCTCCAGGGAGGGGTGCTTGCCGAGCGGGCCCCAGTCGCCCTTGCTGAGGGTGGCGTTCCGCTTGCGGCCTCCCTTGCGGGACTGGCCCTTACGCGACGGACCCTTCTCCGGGCCGCCGCCACCGAAGCCGCGTCCATCTCCTCCCGGCCCCATCCCTGGCTCTCTGGACCCCCTGGGCTCGCGGCCCGTGGTGGCCAACAGGCCCGTGCCCGGAGGGCTGGGCGGGCCGGCATCGCGGCGTTTCTGAGACATGCGCCCGAGGAAGTGAGTCCAGCTTGCCGGTACGCGGGGACCCCTGCACGGCAGCCTGCCGCCAGCGCGCGGAGGGGGCCGGCGCCGGACCTCCATGAGAAACCGTTCACAACCTGTTACAATTCACTTAACACTCTTTCATTGAGGTTTGCGCCGTGAGCACCGACTACACCGCCGCCATCGCCACCCTGCTTGGCCTGGTGGCCCTTCTCACCGGCATGACCGTGTTCGTGCTCACCCGCCCGAGCGATCTGGCTCCCCTTCGCAATCGCTGATTCCCTCTCCAGCGGCCCCGCCAGGTCCGGGCCGCTCTCCCTTCGTTCGCCGCGGGAGGCTGGAACACTGAGGCGGCACTTTGGCTCGTTGACATCTTGATCTCCAGGGAAAGACCATCAGCAACCCTTCTCAACTCACCAAGTCTGCGTAGAGCATTCGCGAGCGCGGCGCTGACCAAAGATCAGGCAACCACCTTTGCACGTTTTTTGCCTGGAGACACAACTCTCAAGAAAAGCCAAAAAGGTCCGAGTTCATGATGCTCCCCACAAGAAAGGATGTTGTTTCTGAGCAGGATCCAACTTAGATTGTTGTCAAAATTCATCGGCAACGAAGCTTTCCCGCAATAAGCGACGGGTGCATCAAAGCAATTGCGCTTTGTTTCACCCGGCCTCCACAAGCCTGACGCCACAGGGAAAGCCTGATCATGCTGCGGGAATGTTGGCCTCGCTCCGGCATGTCTGAACACCCGTCCTTGTCACCCGCGGCACCCTGCCTGAGCCGATGCTGTCTTTCCGCTGCCCTGCTGGCAGGGTCGGCCCTGATGTTGGTGGCGCACCCCGGTCCAACCCGAGCGGAGGTGCTCTACACGCTGGACACCCGCTGCGCCCTGCGAGGCGCTGCTCCCGTCCCCTGCCGTGTGGAGGCCGTCAACGAAGCGGGAGCCACGCTCTATCGCCACTCCATCGCTGGCCTCACCCACACCCTGCGCATCAGCGACCAGCCCGCGCGCTTCGCCCTCCAGGAGCCTGGACGCCAAAGCTGGACCCCCCTGCGCAACGCCGCCGTGCGGTTTTCGACCAACACCCTGTGCCTCAATGGCACGGACCTGTGCGTCGTCAACCCCAACTATCTGAACAGCCTGCTTCAGGAACGGCAGGATTTTCGCGGCCGCGATCTCGTGCGCGTCCACTTCGCCGCCAACGGGCGCGTTGACATCCTCTGCTACGACGGTGGCTGCGACCTGATCAAGGCGCAGGGGGAGGGCAAATGAGGGCCCGACCCGCTCAACCGTTCCTGGGTCTGGCAACCGCCGCCCTGCTGGCGACGGCCAGCACCCTTCCCGTCGTGGCGCTGGCCAGAGGCTCGGATCCCTCCGCCCCGACCGCGGCCCCCACTCTCCTCGCCCGGGGCGGGGGGGGTGGGGGCGGACGCGGGGGAGGGGGTGCTCGTGCGGGAGGGGGCGGACGCGGCGGTGGTGGTCATGCGCGCACGGGCTTCAACGGCGGAGGCTCCTTCACTCGGGGCGATCGGCAACCCAGCGGTGGCTTCAGCAGCGGGGATCGGATCAACCGCGTGGGCAATCCCTCCATCCGGCAACCGGTCAGCCGACCCGCGGGCGGAGCGGATCGCCGGGCGGAGCTGGGGGATCGCACCCTCAATCGCGATGGAAACCTCAACCTCAATCTCGATCGAGGCGACCGCACCCCCAACCTCGATCGGGGCAATCGCTCGATCCAGGTGGATCGCGATTGGAACCGGCAGGTGAACATCGGCGACATCAACCTCCATCCGGGCTGGGCACGGCCGGGTTGGGGGGTGGCTCGGCCCTGGAACTGGGGTTGGTACGGCGGCTGGAGCAATCCACCCTGGGGCTGGTGGGGGGCCCGAGCCGCCGCCTGGGGGATCGGCACCCTCGCGACGGCGGCGATGGTCAATGCCGCCGTGAACGATGCCGTGGCCAACGATGTCACCACCATCGTGGTTCCGAACAGCAGCTATCAGCTGCAGTTCGGAACGGTGCAGCCCTACGGCAACGGCTCCGTGAGCTTTGTGGTCACGGCCGATGACACCAGCTGGCAGCTCACGGCCGACTGCAACGCCGGCACCCTCAACGGTCGCGAGCCCAACTCCTCCCAAGAGGCGGAGCTGCTCAATGCGGCCTGCCAAGTGGCCTACGGGCAGGCCAACTGATCCCCCTGGAAGGCTCGCCGCCAACCACCCCATGAATCTCACCGACGAACTGGCCAAGGAACGCAACCGGGAAGCGGCGGAACGCACCCTGATGGCCTGGATCCGCACGTCCCTGTCGCTGATCAGCTTCGGCTTCGGCGTGGACAAGGTCATCGGAGCCATCAACCGCAGCCGCTGGGGATCCTCCGCCCGCGCTGACCTCTCGGTGCGGCTGATGGCCATCGCCTTCATCGTCACCGGCATCGGGGCGCTGGCCGCGGCCACCCTGCAGCACAAGCGCATCCTGCGAAGGCTGCAGCACGATGCATTCACGTACCACGAACACACCTCCCTGGGCACCGCCACCGCCGTGGCCCTCATGGCCATCGGCAGCCTCTGCCTGTTCATCCTCATCCGCGGGGCCAAGGGTTGAGACGCGAAGGCCCTCCGTCACCAGAACCCCACCATGCTTGACGCACTCCGGGACGTCCTCGAGCCGCTCGGCACGGCAACCCGGCTGCTGCTGGAGGCCCTCTCGGTCCTCACGGTGCTTTACGGCCTCCTGGCCCTCGGCGGCCAGGCCCTGGCCCGCCGCCGTTGGCGACCCCGCCTTCCCGAACGCCCCTCCAACCTGGCGCGCCTCACCTTTGGCACCTGGCTGGCCCTGGCCCTGGAATTTCAACTCGGCGCCGACATCGTGGCCACCACCATCAGCCCCAGCGAGACCAACCTGATCCAGCTAGGGGTGATCGCCGTGATCCGCACCCTGCTCAACATGTTTCTTGGCAAGGAAATCGAGGCTGAGCAGCGCTGGGAGGAGGCCGTCTCCCAGCGCGCCACCGCCAGAGGCTTCCCGCCCCCCAGCTCTCCCCCGCCGCCATGACCCTCACCAGCCTGCTGCTCCTGCTCATCAAAGGCAGCCTGATCAGCCTGATGGTCGCCCTCGGCCTGCAGTTGCTCCCCCAGCGGCTGGCGGCCCATCAGCGGCGGCCCTGGCTGGTGCTCCGGGTGGTGCTGGGCTCCTGCGTGCTCGTGCCCCTGGTGGCCCTGACCCTGCTGAAACTGCCCCTGACTCAGCAGCTGTCCCCCGGGGCACGGCTGGGGATCGCCCTGATGGCGCTCAGTCCCAGCGCCCCGCTCACCCTGCGGAAAGCGGGCGCCAAAGGCGGGGATGCCCATCTGGCCGCCGTGCTGCAGGTGGCCGCGGCGCTGGTGGCCGTGGTGTCGATCCCTCTGCTCAGCGACGTGTTCCGGGCGGTGTTTCAGGTGCGGGGCTGGGATCTGCAACCCGGACCCGTGGCCGTGCAGGTGGGCTTGGTGCAGGTGCTTCCCCTCAGCGCTGGCCTGCTTCTGGGGCGCTGGAAGCCCGAGCTTGGAGCCCGCTGGGCCGGGCTGGTGCAGAAGATCGCGATGGCGATCACTCTGATTGTGGTGGGCATCATTCTGGTGATGGTGCTCCCCCAGCTCAGCGCCTTCTTGAAGGCGAATCCCCTGGCGATCCCCGCCATGGGAGCGATGACGGCGGCCGCCCTGGCCATCGGCTACGGGTTGGGAGGAGCGGATCGGAATGAACGCCTCACCACCGCCCTGGTGACCTCCATGCGCAACCCGGGTCTGGCATTGCTGTTTGCCGTCAGCCATGGCCGCACCATTCCCGGGTTGAAACTGGCGATCGTCACCTATCTCCTGGTCACGATCCTCGCCTCGATCCCCTTTCTGCACTGGGCCAACCGTCCGGCACGGGTCTGAGGAAACCCTCCTGCTGCCCCCGCAGGCTCACTGACGGGTCTGACGGAGCACGAGATCCAGAAGCTGCATCACGGCCGCGGCCGCAGCGGCCACGTAGGTGAGGGCGGCGGCATCCAACACCCGTTTCACGCCATCGGCCTCCAGGCGCGTGGACACGATGCCTGTGCTTGCCAGCACGGCCTTCGCCCGATTGGAGGCGTTGAACTCGGTCGGAAGGGTGATCAACTGAAACAGCACCACCGTGGCGAACAGGCCGATGCCGATCCACATCAACAACGGCGCAAAGGCCAACTGCCGCAGCAGGATCCCCGCCATGAAGGGCAAAAACCAAAGCATGCTGCCCACGTTGCACAGGGGCACGAGAGCGGATCGCCAGACCAGGGGGATGTAGCCCACTTTGTCCTGAATGGCGTGGCCAGCCTCATGGGCCGCCACGGCGATCGCGGCGATCGAGCGACCGTCATAGACGTGGGGGGACAGGCGCAAAGCCTTGGCCAGCGGGTCGTAATGATCGCTGAGGAAGCCCTGGTGGCGCTCGATCTTCACCCCCTGCACGCCCGCGCTGCGCAACACGGCTTCCGCGGCCTCAGCACCGGTGAATCCGGAGCGCACACCCACCTCGGCAAAGCGATGAAAGGTGGACTGGACGCGCCATTGAGCCCAGAGGCTGAAACCCAGTGCAGGAAGGGTGAGAAGCAGGGATTGGGTATCAAAAAACACGGCTGTGCCGCTGGAGCGGTGGAAAGGAATCTCTGTCGAGGATATGAACAAATCCGGGGGTTCGGGCGGGGCAACGCCGGGCGGTCGCGGAACGGATCACCGCCGCCGGGCGGTCAGCCGACCCACCAGAAATCCCAACAGGGCTCCCACCACCAGGCCGGCCAGGGCCCCCTGCACCCGCAGGAGCTGTCGCCATAGAAAGGGATTCACCTGCCACACCACTCCCGGCAGCAGGGCGAGGCCCGCGACAACGATCAGTCCCAGAAGCACCGCCAGCAGGGCCGGGATGGAAAACACCTGCCCCAGGCCAGCGGCCGGGCGGCGGGTGGGGGAGGAACCGCGATCAACCATCGGAACACCCGAAACAGGTCACCCCTCCATGGTGCCCTCAGGTGGCCAGAAGCGCCTCCACGAACTCATAGCTGTTGAAGGGACGCAGGTCACGGAGCCCCTCCCCGGCACCGATGAAGCGGATCGGCAGTCCCACCTCGCGGCAGACCGCCACGGCCACGCCGCCTCGGGAGCTGCCATCGAGCTTGGTGATCACCACGCCGGTGAGGCCCGCGGCCTTGGCAAAGGCCATCGCCTGCCGCAGTCCGTTCTGACCCTGGCTGGCATCGAGCACCAGCAAGGATTCCACCACCGCCTCCGGCGCCAGCTTGTCCACGATGCGGCGAACCTTGTGCAGCTCTTCCATCAGGTTGTGCTTCGTCTGCAGCCGACCGGCCGTGTCGACGAGCACCAGCTCCGTGCCATTGGCCTTCGCCGCGCCGATGGCGTCGTAGACCACGGCGGCGGGATCCGCATTGGGGCTCGGATTGGCGATGACAGGCACCGCGCTGCGCTCCCCCCAGATGCGCACCTGTTGCACCGCCGCGGCACGGAAGGTGTCCGCCGCGGCGATCAGACAGCTGTAGCCGCTGCGGACGGCGAGATTGGCGAGCTTGCCCAGGGTGGTGGTCTTGCCCACCCCGTTGACACCCACCATCAACCAGATGTTCAGCCGATCCCGCTCCGGCGCGAGGAGCTCCCGACCACTGGCCTGGATGGGCTCCTCCAGGAGGTCTCGCAGCTGCTCCTTCAGGAAACGAAGCCCTTCGCTGGCCTCCACCACCTCCTGGTTGAGGCGGGCGCGCAGGGCCTCGATCACCTGATCGGTGGCCTGCACCCCCACATCCGCCCGCAGGAGGGACGATTCGAGATTGTCCAGCACCTCGGGGGTCAGGGGGTCATCGCCGAGGGTTTCCAGGAGCTGGCTGACAAAGCCACGACGGGTCTTCTCCAAGCCGCGCCGCAGACGCGTCAACCAGTCGATCTCCTCAAGGGTCACCTGATCCGGGCGGCGACCCTGGGCCGCCAACACCTCCGCCGACCAGGTGAACGCCTCATCAAAGTCGCCCAGTCGCGGTTCAACCGCCTCGGGGGCGGGGGCTGCCGGGGAGACCCCCGGGGTCGGCGGGACCTCGGAGGCGACGGGCTCCGCCGGGGCCTCCGGAGCAACGAGCTCGCGCTGGCGCAGCTGACGCTCCGCCGCCGCGCGCTCCAGCAAGGACAACGGCGCGGCCGGAGCCTCGGGCGCCGCTTCCGGAACCGCCTGGGGCTCAGGAGGCGTGTGGGGGGCCTCCGGGCGCTCCGGGGCAACGGCTTCTGGCGCCGGCTGGAGCGACTGTTGGGGGGATTCCGCCTCCGGCTCAGGCTCTGAGGGCTCGGGGGGGGAAGGCTCCGTTGACGGGGGCGCGACAGCGGCGGGCTGGGCCGGCGAGGACTCGGCCTGGCGGGCCGCCTGTTGCTCCGCCTTCAGGCGCGCGTAGGCCTCCCGCGCCCAGGCGAGGGCGTCGTTGTCGATGCCGGTCGCGGAGGAGGGCGCCGGCTGGGAGGCGGCGGAAGAATCCGCGGCGCCGCCGGATTCGGCAGGAGGGGCGGAAGGGCTCGCTTCGCTCGGCGGCTCGGGTGTGGCGTCGCTGGTGGCCTCACTGCTGGCGTCCGTGGTGGCGTCGCTGGGTGGGGCTGCCGGCTCTTCTTGGGGAGCCGCGGCCGTGTCCGACTTCGCCAGCCGGCGTTGGAACCAATCAAAGACCATGACGTTTCAGACCCTCGCGGCGGTGAAGCGACCCAGAACGCCATTGATCATGCGCCGTCCCTGTTCATCGCTGTAGCGCTTGGCCAGCTCCACCGCCTCATTGCAGGCCACGGCGGAAGGGGTGTCGAAGCAGTCCAGATCCACCACCGCCAAGCGGAGGATGTCGCGATCGATGCGGGGCAGGCGCGTCAGGCGCCAGCCCTCCATCACCCCGTCCAGACGGGCGTCAATGGCCTGTCGATCGCGGAGCACCGCCCGGGCCCGATCCAGAGCCCCGCGCCGCACGAGGTCCTGATCGGCCAGCATCAGCAGCCGCGGAAGTTCCAGGCAGGCAGAGAGCCGATTGAGGGCTTGCTCCGCATTGGCGATGCCCTCCCGCAGATGCTCCCGCACCTTGGGAACCTGCGCCTCCGGGCCCTCCTGCAGCTCACTGTCGAGCAGGTCTTGCTGGGCCTGAGCGAGCGCGGCCGCCGAACGGTCGAGGCCATCGCGCACGTGCTCGGCGAGGGTGGTCAGAGCTTTTTCCAGCAGACCCAGCAGCGTGGTGTCCGAGGGAACGGAGGCGGCTCCGCGATCCGGGAGCTGGGCGAGCAGAAGCAGGGCCAGTTCACGGGAGAGGCTACGGCTCTGCATCAGGACAGCTGGGGGGCGCGGAGTTGGGCCAGGAGGCTGGAGAAGCTCCTGGTGGAGGAGGTTTCGCGATCATCCGGGCTGACGATGCCCGCCGAGATGATGGTGCGGAAGGCGTCTTCCACGCTGAGATCAATGTCACGCACGGAGCGTTCCGGCACGACGGCATACCAGCCCGTGGTGGGATTGGGCGCGGTGGGGATGAAGACGCTCAGCATGGTCTCCTGAAAATCAGACTGGATGGAGGCCCCCAGCACACCGGTGACAAAGCCGATGGCAAAAAGGCCTTCGCGTGGATATTCGACCAGCACGACCCGGCGAAAGCGGGTGGAATTGTCGCGCAGGAAGGTTTCCAGCAGTTGCTTGAGGGTTTTGTAAACCGAGCCCGCCAGCGGGATGCGGAGCAGGGTGCCCTCGCCGAATTCCAGAAGCCAACGACCCACAATGTTGCGGGCCATCAGACCGATCAACAGGATCCCCAGAAGGGGAACCAGCAATCCCAGGCTGAGATTGATCAGCTCCTGGAGAAGCGGGTTGAGGGTGTTGAAGGGATTGAACTGCTTCGGGATCGACGTGAGAAAGGCCAGAACGAAGCGGCTGACCGTGGTCGCCAGCCAGATCGTGGTCGCCAGGGGGATCACCACAAGCAGACCGGCAATCAGATCATTCTTCAGATCCTCCTGAAGGCGCGATCCGAGGGGTTGCTGATCTGGTCTGGGACTGGATGGAACCAAGACCGAGGAGGCAAGGGCAGGCTTTTAAGGTAGCTCTGAGCCGGCGCCCCTAAAGGACGCTGCCCAGGCAGAGCAGGGTGAAGGCCACGATGAGCACGATGGCGCCGATGGAGGTGCCATAGCGCCGCTGGTTCAGAGCCAACTGGCCACCCTGCTTGGCTTGCTTGAACTGGTCTTCCATCTGTTGGAGCTGGCGATCGACGAACGCCCGTGCGGTCTGAAGCTTCTGAGCCTCCGAGGCCCCCGGAGGGATCTGACCCGCGCTCTCCGCCTGCCGCACCAGCTGCTGGAGCACCTGGGGACTCTTGCTCTGCTCGCGCGCCATCTCCATCTGCCCCTGCTTGGCCGCGATCTGCTGATCCGTCTGCTCCTGCATCATGCGGTCGCCGCCGAAAACGATCGGCAACGAAGCCGTGAGCAACACGGCGAAAAGGCCGCTGAGGATGCAAACCGACCAGAGAAGAGGGGACCGGCCCAGCCCTTCCTGATGATCGAGACGACCCGAGACATACATGAACAGCAGACCGACCAGCGCCATGGGCGATTCCTTGGCCAGACGCTCCACCACGAGCTGCCGGAACGGTTCCGCCTGCCAGTCCCAGAGGGCCAGGACAGCGAGCATCTGCAGAACGGTCAGAACCACAAGCGTGATGCCGATCCAGCGCAAAATGGGGCTGAAACGATCTGAAGAAGCGATGGCCACTGGCACGTGCCGCAGTCGAAAGAGTTTACCCACCAGCGGGGTTTGAGTCCCCATGGGAGGAGCGCCCTTCGAGCTGGCGGGAGAGCTCAGATCCCAGGCGCGCGCCCTCGGATTTGATCCCGTGGGTCTGGCCTCCGTGCCTGGAAGCTCACGCCTGCCTCTTCGCCAGGCGGCGCTGGAGCGCTGGCTGGAGGCGGGTTATCAGGCCGACATGGGCTGGATGGCCGATCCGCGGCGCCGAGCCATTGAGGCGCTTCTGCCAGGGGTGCGCAGCGTGGTGGCCGTGGCCCTGAGCCACCACGTGCGGGCCAAGCCTCGGGCCGGCAGCCTGCGGGTGGCCCGCTATGGCTGGGGGCGGGACTATCACCGCGTCATCGACCAGCGGCTGCGCCGACTGGGCCGCTGGCTCGAAGCGCGCGTCCCCGGGGTCCGCTGGCGGGCCTGTGTGGACAGCGCGCCGTTGATGGACAAGGCCTGGGCCGAGGAGGCGGGCCTGGGCTGGATCGGCAAGAACGGCAACCTGATCCATCGGCGGCGGGGCTCCTGGCTCCTGCTGGGCCATCTGCTCACCACCGTGGAGCTGGCGGCGGACGAGCCCTCGCCCTCGCTCTGCGGTGGCTGCAGCCGCTGCATCAGCGCCTGCCCCACCGGAGCGATTCGCGAACCCTTTGTGGTGGATGCCAGACGCTGCATCGCTTACCACACCATTGAGAACCGGGAGCCCCGGCTTCCCTCCTGGATCGTGCCCCACCTTCAGGGATGGGTGGCCGGCTGCGACATCTGCCAGGAGGTGTGTCCCTGGAACCGGCCGGATCTGCCGGAGACGCGGGAGCCGGACCTGCAGCCGCGGCCCTGGTGGCTGGACCTCGATGGGAAGGAGGCCCTCACCTGGACGGAACAGGAATGGGATGAACGGCTGCGAGCCTCCGCCCTGCGACGCATCCAGCCGTGGATGTGGCAACGCAACATCCAGGCGGTGCTGGATGAAGGGAGATCCGGTACCTAAGCTCTTTTTACATCCGTAAAACTTCCGTGGGCCGTCGCCTCAGGCGCTTTGTTCTCCCCGTCGTTCTGGGACTCGTGACAGCCCTGGGTGCGCCGGCGCGGGCCATGGTTCCCTATGTCTTCCTCCCCTCCCAGAAGGGACTGCAGGAAGCGGGTCTGGGGATCGCGGAGGAAGCCGTTCAGATGCTCCGCCTCGGCCAGCCGGAATATGCCGCCCGGCTGGCGGAGCTCACGGTGCGCCTGCTGCCGAACGACCCCCGCGGCTGGGTGCTCCTGGCCGAAGCCCAGCTGCGCGACAACAATTCCAAAGGCGCCCTCAATGCGCTCGCCCGCGCCAAGAGCCTGGATCCCAACAATCCCGGCATCTGGTTCGCCGAGGGAGCCCTGGCCCTGCGCAATGGCAAGCCGGCCGATGCCCTCGATCTGATTCAGAAAGGACTGCGTCTCGATGGGCGCAATGCTGGCGCCCTGTTTGATCTGGGCAATGCCCACATCCTCTTGAATCAACCGGATCCAGCGTTGCGGGCCTTCGAGCGAGCCGCCTCCCTGCGGGCCAATTTCTGGGAAGCGATCAACAACCAGGGGCTGGTGTTGTACGAGCGCGGCAAGGATCAGGAGGCCATCCGTCTCTGGCGCAAGGTGCTGACGATCAAGCCCTCGGTCGCCGAATCCTCCCTTGCCCTCGCCGCCGCACTCCACAGCGGTCAACCCGCCCTCAAGGACGACGCCTTCCGCCTGGCGGAATCCGCCTTGGCGGATGATCCCAACTACGTGAAAGAGGAGTATCAGAAAGAGCAGCTCTGGGGACCGCGGTTGCGGGAGGCCGCCCGGCGCCTTCTCGCCGAACCCTCCCTCCGCCCCGCGGTGGAGAGAGCCAAGGCCAATGCCACTGGAACCCAGGAAGCGGAATGAGTCAAACGGAGGACATTGGGCGACTGATGGGGTGACGCCCGTCGAATCTGTAGGCTGACCCCCGTCGTCCGCCCCAGCTTGCCAACACAGGATGGCCGACACACGCTCAGGCAATCGCAAAGACCCGGGAAACGATCCGGATAACGATCAGCGGATCGAGCCGATCGCCTTGCACCAGGAAATGCAGCGCTCCTATCTGGAGTACGCGATGAGCGTCATCGTCGGGCGTGCTCTGCCCGACGTCCGCGACGGCCTGAAGCCGGTGCAACGGCGCATCCTTTATGCCATGCATGAGCTCGGGCTGACGCCGGATCGGCCCTATCGCAAATGCGCCCGCGTGGTGGGGGACGTGCTGGGCAAATACCACCCCCACGGCGATCAGG
>CAYVWU010000067.1:0-11906 GCA_964455575.1 uncultured Cyanobium sp.
AGGCAGCGGGTTTTGGTCCCGCCATTCCTAGGTTCGAATCCTAGCGGCCCAGTTCATTCCTCTTCCCGCGGGTGCACCTGCCTCCCCTGCTGGTCTTTGATTTCGACGGCGTGTTGGTGGATGGCATGCCGGAATACTGGTGGTCGGCGCGCCGGGCGGCCCTGCGTCTGGAACGGGACGCGAAGGTGGATGGGCTTCCTCTGTGTCTGCCGGAGGAGGCACCTCACGCCTTCACCCGCCTGCGCCCCCTGATCCACAAGGGTTGGGAGATGGTGCTGATGGCCGCGGAGCTCGGCCGGGCGGACACCGACGTCGAGGCCATCCTGCGGGACTACCCCCGGGCGCTGGCCGCCGCCGAGGCGCGCTGGGGCTGGCGTCCCGAGGCGGTGCAAAGTCTGCTGGAGGCGGTGCGGCGGGAGGCCCTGGAGAGCGAGCGGTCGGCCTGGCTGGCGCGGCATCGCTTCTATCCGGGGGTGATCGAGCGCCTGCGGGGGCTGGGGGGGGAGGGAGCTCCCTGGGCGGTGCTGACGACCAAAGGGGGGGCCTTCACCGCCGAGCTGCTCGCCGCCGCCGACCTCCAGCCCGCGGCCCTGTACGGCCACGAGGCGGGGACCAAGCCCGAGGTGTTGGCCCGGCTGCTGCGGCAGCCGCCCGGGCCGGATCCGGAACCGCGCCCCGTGTGGTTCGTGGAGGATCGGCGACCCACCCTGGAGCTGGTGCGCCGGACGCCAGGCCTGGAGGCGGTGCGCTGCCTGCTGGCGGCCTGGGGCTACCTGGCCCCCGGCGACGGGGAGGGACTGGCGGAGCGGGGGATCGACTGGCTGACGCCGGAGCGGTTCGCGGCCCCCTTGGCAGAATGGCCCCCAACCCCTAAAGTACAGGCGTACTAAGCCTTGTCGGGCGTGCGCGCGTCCTGATGCTTCCCCACCCCTGAGACGCTGGTCGATTTCGGTGGCACTGGCCTCGATGAGACCGCACCATGGCCTGGGGCGACGGCCTCCCGGCCGCCACCGCTCCTCCCTCCGCTTCGAGCCCGTCCCACGCCTCCGAGCGAACCGTCCACCGCCATCGCGGCCTTCCTCCATCGTTCCCACCACCCATGCCAGCTGACACCAAGGCCGCTTCCAGCAACGGTTCCGTTTCCGGTTCCGCCCCGTCCTCGCCCGCCCCCAATCCCGAGCGCGACAAGGCGCTGGGTCTGGTGCTCAACCAGATCGAGCGCAACTTCGGCAAGGGGTCGATCATGCGCCTGGGGGATGCGTCCCGCATGCGCGTCGAAACCATTTCCACCGGCGCCCTCACCCTCGATCTGGCCCTGGGTGGCGGCTATCCCAAGGGCCGGGTGGTGGAGGTCTACGGCCCGGAAAGCTCCGGGAAAACGACCCTCACCCTGCATGCCATCGCCGAGGTGCAACGGCGCGGGGGCGTGGCCGCCTTCGTGGATGCGGAGCATGCCCTGGATCCGGTCTACGCGGCGGCCCTGGGGGTGGACATTGAAAACCTGCTCGTCTCCCAGCCCGACACGGGCGAGATGGCCCTGGAGATCGTGGACCAGCTGGTGCGTTCCGGCGCCGTTGACATCGTGGTGGTCGACTCCGTCGCCGCCCTCACCCCCCGGGCGGAGATCGAAGGGGAGATGGGTGATCTGGCCGTGGGCAGCCAGGCCCGCCTGATGAGCCAGGCGATGCGCAAGATCACCGGCAACATCGGCAAGTCCGGCTGCACGGTGATCTTCCTCAACCAGCTGCGGCAGAAGATCGGCGTCACCTACGGCAATCCGGAGACCACCACGGGGGGGAACGCGTTGAAGTTCTACGCCTCCGTGCGTCTGGACATCCGCCGCATCCAAACCCTCAAGCGCGGCACGGAGGAATACGGCATCCGCGCCAAGGTGAAAGTGGCCAAAAACAAGGTGGCGCCGCCCTTCCGCATCGCTGAATTCGACATCCTCTTCGGGCGGGGCATCAGCACGGTGGGCTGCCTGCTGGACCTGGCGGAGGAAACCGGTGTGGTGACCCGCAAGGGGGCCTGGTACAGCTACGACGGGGACAACATCGGCCAGGGACGCGACAACACCATCGCCTGGTTGGAGCAAAACCCGACCCAGCAGGCCACGATTGAGCAACTCACCCGCCGCCAGCTGACGGAAGGATCGGAGGTGACGGCCAACTCGATGCGGCCCCTGGCCGCCGCTGCTGCCGCCAAAGCCGCCGCCAGCGGCTCCAGCCCCGCACCGGCCGCCGACAGCGTCGAGCGCGAGGAGGTGGCCTCCAGCTGACCGGCTCACGGTTGTCGAGGACAGACCCCATGCAGGGCCTGGTCAACCAACGACCGGGCCCTTCGCTCCAAGGGAGCAACCCTTGCGTTCTGAGCCCCGTGCCCATTGCACGGGGCCCGGGGCCCCGGGCCCCGTGCCCCGGGCTCAGAGGGGGGATTTCAGAACGGCGGGCTGCTGCTCGGGAGCGGGGGTTGCGCTGATCACCGACTGTTGCAGCTGCTGGGCCACACGGTTCAGTTCCTGGATGGCATCAGCGCCCTCCAACTTGAGGAGCTCCAGGCCATTGCGGGATTCCACCCAGGTGATGCCGTAATCGGAGACGAGGAAGCGCACCACATGCCCGTCGCCGAGATCCGCCACGAAGGAGACGCCGCTGCGGCTCTGGCCTTCACCGCAGGTGTAGCAGCTGGCGACCCGACCCTGGGCCTGCAGGCAGCGGGCCAGGGCCTGGAGGCTGAGTTCGAGGTCGCGGACGACGGAGCGGTACTGCTCCGCCAGACGGGCAAACATGACGGGCCGGACACTGTGTGGCGAATCCTAAGGTTTTCTTCCGATTTTGGTGGGCCCTGACGGGCGGGTGCCGGAATCGACACCGGCGCAAGCGGCGGACTCAACCGTCCGCGAGGGTCCACCAGCCCAGGGCGGGACCCAGGAAGCGGACGGTGACCCAGAAGAACACCAGCGCCCCGATGCCGATCCAGGCGCCCCGGGTGGAGACGGCGACGAAGCGATCGGCCTGCTCACGGGTGAGGGGAAGCCAGGACACCAGGCGTGGCGAGGGGGAGGCTGAGCCCTTGCCGCGGCCCCGGTCGGCGCTGGAGAGGGGTTTGGCGTTGGCGGCCTTGCCGCCGGCTTTCGGGTCGCTGGCCTTTTTCTCGCTGGGCTTCTTCTCGCGGGGGGGCAACCCCTGGGCGGCGCGGCGCTTGGCTTCTCCCATCGGAACAGCACACCTGACCAGACACTAGAACCGGCCAGCAGCCGACTGGCGGTCCGTCAGTTGGGCAGGAGGCGGGTGAGGGGGACGGTGGGCTCCATCGCCCGGAACACCTGACGGCCCCAGGAGCGGGCACGCAGGCGGCCATCGAGCACGGCGAGACGCCCACCCCCCCGGCGGAGGCAGGCCAGCCCTCGGCGCAGGCGCTGGAGGGCGGTGGGCAGGAGCAGGTCGCGGAACCAGTCGCGGCCCTGCTGACGCAGGCGGGCCACCCGGGCCGCCGTGAGCGGATCGTCCAGGGCGGGGAGGGGGAGAAGCGCCACGATCACCTGGCACGGGAGGGGAAGGCGCGGCTGCTGGTCGAGCCACCAGCTCCAGGAGGCGCAGAGCACGCCATTGCTCTCCGGCGCTGTGCAGTGCTCAGTGACGCGGGAGCCGAACTCCGCCGCCAGCGCGCTGGCCAGCCCCGCCCGCAGCCCGCGGTCATCCACCAGGATCACGGTGAGGCCAGCCTGGCCGAGCACAAGGCGGCGGCAGTGGTCGAGGAGGTGTTCGGCGAAGGCGGGGCTGTTGGGCAGGGGCTGGCGCAGCGGGGCGTAGAGGGGCAGGGGATCGGCGAGGGGCGGATCATCGAGCTCCACCACCACTTGCGGCGTCCAGCCTGCGGGGAGCGCGCGACCCGGCTCGCCAGCGGCGCCGCCCGCCACCTCGCCAAGGAGCACCGTGCCGCGTCCCGCGAAGAGCTCGGCGAGCTCCTGGAAGGGATCCAGGGGCTGGCGATGCCACTCCCACTGGAGCAGCTCGGGATTCACCCGCGCCCAGCCGGCCCAGGCCGGTCCGGGGGTGCGCTGCCAACGGTCCCAGGGGGCGGGCAGGGGCCGCAGAACGGCCAGGAGATCGCGCAGGGGCACCTCCTCATGGCTCTCGACGGCGACGAGCTGACGGGCCTGGCGGGGCTGGCTGAAGACGCGCCGGCTGAGGCGCTCATGAAGGGCGAGCAAGGCCTCCTCCGCAGCGGGGAAGCCGCGCCGCAGGCCATCCCAATCACCCGGCCGCACGATGACATCCAAGGCCTCGCCCAGCTCCGCCTCAATCCGCTCCGCCTCGGGAATGACGAGCTGGCGGTCGCCCAGCAGCCCTTGCTGCCAGGCCGCCACCAACTGCCGCGGACTGAGCAGCCAGAGCCGCGCCTCCGGCGGTGCCGTCGCCCCCTCCCAGCAGGGAAGTCGCAGGCCAACGGCGCGCAGACGGGGCCATTCCACCTGGAGCAACCGCTGACGCATGGCCTCGCTGGCCACCAAGGCCACCGGGGTCTCGCTGAGGGCGAGGGGGACGAGCACGCTCGGCCACCAGGTGGCCTCCATGCCGGGCGTGAGGGCCACCAGGGTGTGATCGCCGCGTCGCAGGCTGCGGCCCACCAGGCGGCTGAGGGTGAGGTGATGGGGCCAACGGGGCTCCCCCTCGGCGCGCAGCAGCGCCTTGAGATGAAGGTGGGCCGAGGCTTCCAGCATCGGCGGATCGTAGGCAGACGGCCGAACCCGATTGGCAGCGGGGGCGACAGCGGCGGGCGGGGGCCCCTTGGAGGGGTGTGGAAAGCTGGGGGGGAGTCCGCGACCGCTGGAACCATGGCTGCCCTCTGGCGGGATCGCCCGGTCGGTCTGGTGGGGTTGGGGCTGATCGGCGGCTCCCTGGGGCTGGACCTGCAGGCCGCTGGCGCGGAGGTGCGGGCGTGGGTGCATCGGCCGCGGACGGCGGAGCGCGCGCGGGAGCGAGGCCTGGCCCAGCGGGTGAGCACGGAGCCGGAGGTGTTGCGGAGCTGTGGGCTGGTGGTGCTGGCGCTTCCGTTGGATCAACTGCTGGCGCCCTCGCCGGAGCTGGTGGGGGCGTTGCCCGCCGAGGCGGTGGTGACGGATGTGGGGTCGGTGAAGGCGCCGGTGGTGGCGGTGTGGACGCCGCTGGTGAAGGGGTTTGTGGGGGGGCATCCGATGGCGGGCACCGCCCGGGCGGGAGTGGAGGCGGGCGAGGCGGGCCTGTTCCAGGGGCGCCCCTGGGTGCTGACGCCGACGACGGCGACAGAACCGGCGGCGGTGGAGGCGGTGTGGCAGCTGGCGGAAGCGATGGGCAGTCGGCCACTGCGCTGCGAGGCCGCCGCCCACGACCGGGCCGTGGCGTTGATCTCCCATCTGCCGGTGTTGGTGAGCGCGGCCCTGATCGCCACCGCGGCCGGGGCTTCCGCGGGGGAGCTGGCCGGGGGCGCGGAAGCGGCGGCGGGTGACGAGGGGGCGCTGGCGCGGGCGCTGGCCTCCAGCGGGTTCGCGGACACCAGCCGGGTGGGCGGCGGCAATCCCGAGCTGGGCGCCCTGATGTGCCAGGGCAACCGGGAGGCCGTGCTCGCCGCGCTGCACCGCTACCAGCGGGAGCTGGACACGCTGACGGCGGCGATCACGGCGGGCGACTGGCCGGACCTGCGGCAGCGGTTGGAGCGGTGCCAGGCGGTCCGACCGGAATTTCTCTGAGGGCCGCGGCGGCGGGGACTCCAGCTGGCCGCAGTGGCGGGGGTCAGGGTCTCGGGCGGGGCTGGGCCAGGGCGTCGGCGTCCGCCACGGTCGCCCGGCGGGTGCGCTGCTCGAAGAGGCAGAGCTCGCGGCCCGTCTGGCCCCGCGGGGCGGGCTGCGACCAGCGCCCCTCCAGGAGGAGGGCGGAAATGAGGAGGGTGCCGCCGTCGGGGGTGCGATCGGCCACCGGCACATCGACCCGCTCGCCCAGCACCCGGGCCTGGCGCAGGCGACTCGCCTGAAGGCAGGCGGCGCGCACCTCCCGGTCGTAGTCGCGCCAGGCGGCGGGGCTGGAGGCCAGGGCCGGCGGCACGGCCAGGCCGAGGAGCAGGAGCAGCCCGCCCGCCCGCGCCAGGACGCCACGCCGCTCGGGGGCTTGAGAGACCCGAGCGGTCGCGGCGGCAGCGGCTGCGCAGGGCGGAGCGGGTGGGGAAGGAGCGTCGAAGAGAGAGGGGCGGAACAGCGGGACGGAGGATCCCGGAGAGGGCGGTGGAGAAACGCTGTCCTGCGGCATGGGCCCGGGGGGTGGCGAGGGCTTCGTCTTAGCGCCCCGCGGCGCTCGCTGGCCCGTCGAGCCTCCGGACCCAGCGAGCCTCCGGACCCGGCGACCACCTGCCCAGCGACCGCGACCAGCCGGCCAAAACGCAGACGCAACAGCTGATCGGCGAGACTGACCTCTCCTTCACGCCCCGCGGGCCAGGCCCCGCCCGTCCCTCACCCTCCCCCTCGCCCATGGCTGCCAGCGGCATCAGCAACGACGCCCATCCCCGCACCGGACCCTCCAACGGAGGGGCTTCGAGCAGCGCCTGGGCCGCCAGCCGCGCCTTCCCCCTGGCGGCGATCACCGGCCACGGCACGCTCAAGTTGGCGCTGCTGCTCGCCGCCGTGGATCCGGGCCTGGGCGGGGTGGTGATCGCGGGGGGGCGCGGCACGGGGAAGTCGGTGCTGGCCCGCGGACTGCACGCCCTGCTGCCCCCGATCGACGTGCTCGATCTCGGCGCCAGCACGGGACCTGGTCTCAACCTGCCGAACATCGATCCGCGCCAGCCCCGCGACTGGGATGCCGCCACGCGGGAGCGGGTGGTGGCGCTGGGGGGGGATCCGGAGGGAGCGGATCCCTCCGCCCTGCTGCCGACGCGGGTCGTGCCGGCGCCGTTCGTGCAGGTGCCGCTGGGGGTGACGGAGGACCGGCTGCTGGGGTCGGTGGATGTGGCCGCTTCTCTGAACACGGGCCGGCCCGTGTTTCAGCCGGGCCTGCTGGCGGAGGCGCACCGAGGGGTGCTTTATATCGATGAATTGAACCTGCTCGACAACGGCATCACGAATCTGCTTCTGGCGGCGGTGAGCAGCGGCGAGAACCGGATCGAGCGGGAGGGGCTGAGCCTGAGCCATCCCTGCCGCTGCCTGTTGATCGCCACCTACAACCCCGAGGAGGGGGCGGTGCGCGACCACCTGCTGGATCGCTTCGCGATGGCGCTGTCGGCCCATCAGCTGCTGGAGCCGGAGCAACGGGTGACGATCGCCCGTTCCGCCATCGACCACGGCGAATCCGTGGAGACCTTCGCGGCGCGGTATCAGGAGGAAACCGACGCGCTGGCCACCCAGCTGTTGCTGGCGCGGCAATGGTTGCCGGATGTGGCGATCACCCGCGAACAGGTGGCCTATCTGGTGAATGAGGCCCTGCGCGGGGGCGTGGAGGGCCATCGCTCGGAGCTGTACGCCACACGGGTGGCGCGGGCCCATGCCGCCTTGAGCGGTCGCGACCAGGTGGAGGCGGAGGACCTGCAGGTGGCCGTGCGGCTGGTGATCGCGCCGAGGGCGCGGCAGCAACCGCCGCCGGACGCCGAGCAACCCCTGCAACCGCCACCGCCGCCCCCCCCGCCTCAGGGGGAGCAGGACCCCAACCCTCCCGAGGAGCCGCCTGACGCCGATCCCCCGGAGCCGGAGGAGCCCGAGAACGAACCGGAGCCCCCTGAGGAGCCCCCGGCGGAGGACGACGCCCCGCCATCGATTCCCGAGGAATTTCTGTTGGATCCGGAGGCCACGGCCATCGATCCCGACCTGCTGCTGTTCAACGCGGCCAAGGCGAAGAGCGGAAGCAGCGGCAGCCGCTCGCGGGTGTTGAGCGAGAACCGGGGGCGCTATGTGCGGCCGATCCTGCCGCGGGGTCCCGTGCGCCGCATCGCCGTCGATGCCACCCTCCGGGCCGCGGCGCCGCACCAGAAGGCCCGCCGGGAGCGGGAACCGCACCGGCGCCTGATCGTGGCGGAGGGCGACCTGCGGGCCAAGCAGCTGGAACGCAAGGCCGGCGCGTTGGTGGTGTTTCTGGTGGATGCGAGCGGCTCGATGGCGCTGAACCGGATGCAGAGCGCGAAGGGGGCGGTGTTGCGCTTGCTGACGGAGGCCTATGAAAACCGCGACGAAGTGGCCCTGATTCCCTTCCGGGGCGAGCAGGCGGAGGTGTTGCTCCCCCCCACCCGCTCGATCACCGCCGCCCGCCGCCGCCTGGAGGCGATGCCCTGCGGCGGCGGGTCACCGCTGGCCCATGGCCTGGCCCTGGCGGCGCGGGTGGGCGCCAACGCGCTGGCCACCGGTGATCTCAGCCAGGTGGTGGTGGTGGCGATCACGGATGGTCGCGGCAATGTGCCCCTCTCTCGCTCCCTGGGCCAGCCCGAGCTGGAGGGGGAAGACGCCGTGGATCTGAAGGAGGACGTGAAACAAGTCGCCGCCCGCTACCGCGCCCTGGGCCTGCGCCTGCTGGTGATCGACACCGAGCGCAAATTCATCGGCAGCGGCATGGGCAAAGACCTGGCCGAAGCCGCCGGCGGTCGCTACGTGCAACTGCCGAAGGCGAGTGATCAGGCCATCGCGGCGATTGCGTTGGAGGCGCTGGGGGGGGCGCGGTGAAGGGGGGGGCTGCTGGGGGCGGAAGAGTGTGAAGGGAAGAGTTTGAAGGGGGAAGGCATCGTTCACCCCGCCTTGGAGGTGGCGTAATCTTTACAACTATGCCCAATGAAGTAGGCCGCCTTCGTTTTGCGGAAGGCTCCCGCGCGTTCCCGTCACCCGTATCGCCGTGAGCGCCCATGGGCGGATCCGCCTATCAAACCCGGAACCAGAACGCGATGCGCTAGACTCACGCAGCGAGAATAGAAGTGGGCGGGGCCTGGGGCTTGGCTGCGGGGTTTATGCGGCTGGATGGAGGCCACAAGGTTTTTTATACGGGTCCGCCAATTCAGCGTTAGCCATGCCAAAGAAGACAAGGGATGCTTGTCTTGACAAATCAGCGCAACTAGACTACTATAGAGCAAAATTTGATTAACATGAAGTTTCTCAGATTCCTCAACAATGAAAAAGCGGACGTCATCATCGACTCTTCAGGGGCGTCCACAGTCAGCATTCTTGAAACCATCCTTAGCCCACAAGGGAAGAAAGAACTAAGAGATATGGCCGAATTTGCGGAGCAACATAACTTACGTCAACCACAGTCATATTGATGCACAACGCATTTGCATGCTAACGGCAAATGCCTTTTAACTCGCTCCTGCTGCCATTAGTCGGAGGTTTTCTCTTTATATCATTCTGGAACAAGACCAAGTATAATTCCAAAAGATCTAACGGTCAAAGACTTATTCTAGAATCTGCCTTGTGGGGCACGCTATTTCTAGGCATTGCATACATTTCTGTCCGTTTGCTGAACTGGAGATTTCCATCGATCTATCCTGTATGGCACTACTTGATCCCGTATCCCCAGCTTGGGACAGCAATTGGATCATTATTGATTGGGGCATGCCTTCCATTTATTCTCAATAGAGTCTGGAGCGAGAAAGAGCAGAACGCCAAAAGTTACGTGGCTTTCTCTGATTACCTTGGTCTTGTCTTCTTTAAGGCCCAGGTAAGGAAGAAGCCAGTCATGATTACGTTGCGTAATGGCAAGATATATATAGGATTTATCCATGGCTGCAATTCTCCTGGCAAGCACGATGGGGGTGGCTCGGTATACATGCAGCCGTCGCTAAGTGGATACCGTCGGCATGTAACTCATGAAATGTATATTACCACTGACTATACAGCAATCCTTGAAAAGATTGCAAACCCTGTAGAGAATGAGCGAGCCAAGCTTGCCTCACTGATGCAGGGCCATGACAAGAACAAGATTAAGGATCAAGAGAAACAGCTCAAGATAGTTGAGACCGTCGCCCAAGAACGGCTAGACGACCTCAAGATGGCCGTTTCAGTCTCGGATATCATTTCTGCCGTAGTCTTTGATAGATCGGTTTATGGGCAGTTTAATCCCATGTTTAAGCCTTAAAGAGAAACAAGGCAAAGACAACAAAACCCATAAATGGGCCGGTCTCTTGGCAAATAACAAGATACAGTTTACGTCTCCGGTGGATGGCTAACAATGCCATTCACCTGAGCCGCCTCCCTATGCTTCCTGTCGCCACTGGTGCTCTCTGCGGCCAGGTGATGGCAAGCGTTAATCTGCCCCCAAGCGCCAATCTCTGTAGGCTTGGATTCCCTGAAACCTGTTGTGACAGGTAAAATGGTTGAGGAGGTGCTACATGACCGCTCTTCTCGACAATCACAAAGAAGCCATTGCTGAGTTGTGCCGCAAGTACAGTGTTCAGCGGCTTTTCGCGTTTGGCTCAGCGATCAGGGACGATTTTCGACCAGGGGAAAGCGATGTTGATCTTCTCGTGGAATTCGCACCCATTGGTGGTCACGCCAAATTCCATGCTTATTTTGAGATGCTTGACGAGCTGCAAAGAGTACTCGGCACCAAGGTAGATCTCGTTATGAGTGGGGCTGTACGCAATGCAATTATCGCTCGCGAGATCGAGAAGACCAAGAGGATAATCTATGGCCCGTGAAATAACTGCTTACCTCTACGACATTATTGATGCATGCGATTCTATTGCTTCTATCCTTGCGGACATCTCGATAGACACGTATGTTGAGATACGAGAAAAGCGATCTGCAGTAGAACGTGAATTTATTGTAATCGGTGAAGCAGTCTCAATGCTGGCTAGATTTTGGCCTGAGAGATTCAAGGGTCTATCAGATGGCAGGAAAGCAATTGGGTTTCGCAACATACTGACCCATAACTATGCTTCAATTGATCACGAGACTGTGTACGAAACCGCTCTGCAGGATGTCCCGAAGCTGAGAAGAGAATGTTTGGAGTTGCTCAGGGAGTCGGAGGACGTAGCGAAGGACGGCCCTTAGCAGAGATCAGGGGCAGACTAACAATGCCACTCACCTGAGCCGCCACCAAATGACTCTTGTTTGCCCCCAAGCTCAGTGCGGCCAGGTGATGGCAAGCGTTGGAAAGAGGCGAACGCCATACCGAATCAGACGAAATGCCAAGCGTGCCCCGGGTATTGGTCACAGCTACTGAGCGCCTCATGTTCGTGGCGGCGGGGCTATTCTATACGGTAACTTTGGGAGCGCAATTGTCACCAACCGTCTTCCGGGATGGCGAATTTCGATTTTTCTTCTTCTCGCGCCAGGAAAACCGAGTTCACATCCATGTGAGCCATCCAGATGGCGAGGCAAAGTTCTCGCTGAAGCCGAACCTTGAACTCGCCCGCAACATTGGGATAAGCTCTTCGAAGATTAAAGACTCAGAACGCATAATCGAGTCCCGCTAACAGGAGATCACCGATGCCTGGAACAACCACTTTGGGAGCTGATGTCACGAATGTCTCTGGCCACTGCATCTGGATGCTTATTGATGATGAAGAGCTAGCGCTTCCCTATTCCGAGTTTCCGTGGTTCAAGACGGCCACGATTCAGCAGATCCTTAACGTCTTAAGCCCGACGGCAGACCATCTCTATTGGCCAGATTTAGATGTTGACTTGTCTGTTGAGTCTATCCGCCATCCTGAGAACTTTCCGCTGAGGGCGAAGAGCAGTTTGCAACCATGTCATTCACCAGATCCGCCGCCGGTAAATCATTGATTCCGTGGAGCGGATGGAGGCCGTACTCTCTGCGGCCAAGTGATAGTGAGCGTTAGCAGGATCAAGAAGAACCAAGAAAGTGACATCATAACGTCACGACGTCAAAGCGATATGATGTCTACATGGGGCCTCCTGAAAAAGGTTAGACCGCCTGCGGCACAATGGATCTGAGCAGTTT
>CAYVWU010000068.1:0-11891 GCA_964455575.1 uncultured Cyanobium sp.
GGCATACCCCTGGCTGACCAGCAGCTCCCGCTGCACCGCCGGCCCCGTGAACCAACGGATCACCTCCGCCGCCGCCCGGGGATGGGGGCTGCCCGTCAGAAGGGAAAAGCCCCAGGTGCCAAGGGTGCCCCCGCCGCGGAAACCGGGCGCTCCAGGCAGGGTGGTGACGGCCACCTTGCCGCGCACCGGGCAGCCGTCTTGGTTCAGCAGGGCCCAGGCGTAAGGCCAGTTGCGCAAGAACGCCGACTCGCCGGCGCTGAACAGTTGAAGGGCGTCATTCTCAGCAAAATTCGCCACACCGCGGGGACTGAGTCCGGTGCGGACCAGCTCCGTGAGCCAGGTGACGGCCTCCAGGGCCGCTGGGCTCCGCAACACGGTCCGGCTGGCCCGCGGATCCCACCACCGGCCCCCGAAGGCATGCAGCGCCTCCAGAACCACGCAACTCAGCCCTTCGTATTGCCGCCCCTGCCAAAGATGGCCCCAGCGCACCCGCCCCTGGCGCCGCA
The DNA here is from genome assembly GCA_964455575.1 of uncultured Cyanobium sp. Taxonomy (GTDB): domain Bacteria; phylum Cyanobacteriota; class Cyanobacteriia; order PCC-6307; family Cyanobiaceae; genus Cyanobium. The sequence continues at coordinate 507 of CAYVWU010000068.1, forward strand.
GATCCCCGGCCATGCTCACCAGCTCGCGCAGATCGCGGGGCGGCCGCGGCAGCAGGTCGGTGCGCCAGTAGAGGAGAGCGGTGTCGCCGGACAGGGGAAGGCGCCAGAGGTGACCGTCGAAGGCATTGCCGAGGCGAGCGGTGGGCACCATCCCCGCGAGGGCGTCCTCGCCGAGAAGGGGTTCCAGGGGGTCCAACCAGCCGGCAGCGGCGTAACGGGCCGTCCAGCTGACGTCCATCAACAGCAGATCGAAGGGGGTCTCGCCGAGGAGCAGGCTGCTGCTGGCCAGATCGGAGAGGGCTTCGGTGTCGAGTGGGCCGCGGGTGACGGCGATCTGCCAGGGAGCCGTGCCGGCATTGAAGCGGCGCACGGCGTCGGCGGTGGCGTCCGCGAAGGGGGCGGGCATCAGCACCCGCACCGTCGGGCGGCCGTCGGCGGGGGGAGGGGCTGGAGGGGAGGAGGCCCGGGCCCGCTGTGCGAGCAGCAGCCCGGCGGAGGGAACGGCGCCGCCCAGGAGTTGCAGGGCGCGCCGTCGGGTGGTGGGGGGAACCATCGCGGCGCGAGGGGCGGCTGACTGTGTTCTAGGGGGTCGAGTTCAGGGAGTCGACATCGCGATCGTCACTCTCGCGAGGATCGCGATCGCCACTGTCGAGGCTGGCGGGATGGAGGCCCGGACGCTGGCGTCCGGATGGTTGGGTCATCCCCGCCGAACCGGGGCAATGCGATGGCTAGTACCAGCCAACAACCCATAGTGAAAAATCACGCTGCCTCCCAGAGCCAGCCGCTGGTTTTCGGCCAACATCCTGATGAGGTGCTTCTCAGACACCAGGCGTTGATTCCAGATCAAAGAGAGTCCTGGGGCAACCTTCGCGCGTTGGTCGTCAGTCCAGTGCGCAAGCATGGACTTCAAATCACGGCCGTAGGTGCCCGCATGGTGGCGGTAGAGCTGGGGATGGAGCCAGTCCACCAGACCATCCTGTAGCCATTGATGGCAATCTTGCATGAGTTCTTTCTTGCCATGCGGCGGCGGCGCCGGCGCCATGGAGATCAGGCAATCGGGCTTCAGCATCTTGATGGCCTGCCGTAGTCGGCTGAGATAGTGCGTCATTTGCCCGCAGCGAAACGCTGTCCAACGGGTATCGGAAATCCCCGGGGGCGAGGGGACTCCACAAGCGGTTCTAAACAGTTGTTGAGACAAGTCATCGTATCCGGCGTGGCGCGGCATGGCCGGCAGACGGTCATCGCCTTGGATGCCTGTAACTCCATAGCGAGAGACCACCTCGACGATGAGCTCGGTGAGAAAGGATTGCACCTCGGGGTGGAGTGAATTCATCCAGGCCAGCCCGCCATGGCGGCAGAGAGCACCATCTGGAGAGCGGGCGGCCCAGAGCGGCTTGGCCTGCAGAATCGGCCCTCCATCGGGATCCGGCGAGCTGGCAAAACCATATTCAAACCATGGGATGACGGAGATTCCACGACTTTTCCCCGCCTGGATGATCGCTTCCAGGGGGTCAAATCCAGCGTATTGCGCGTCCTGAACCACAAAGCCATGCCTCTGCATGACCGCGCTTGGAAAGGCTGTGAAGCCGCGATTCCAGACCGCTGGAAAAACAGTATTGAACCCTCGCTCTTGAAGCACATCGAGGGCGCGCTCGATCCCGACTTTTGATCTCAGAACATCGCAGTGGGTGCCATCCGGGATCCAAACCCCAAGGATCTCTTTCTCGCGGATCTCTGGCATGGGGATCTCCTTCAAAGCACGATTGCCTTCCAGGACCGGGACCGCCGCCTCAGCAGTCTGAGCGTTCCGCTGCTCGCCCGGCCCGGTGTCCCGAGGGGGCCGTGGGACCATGGAACGCGAAGCATTCCGGGCGCAAGGGTGACCTTCAGCATCTATACCCACGATTCCTGGGGTCAGGTTCATGTCGGCGATTACCCCTCGTTGGCCGACGCCCGCGACGTCTTCGCCGCTCTGCGGGACGACCCCTGGTATCAGGCGGATGGCACCGTGAAGGGGATTGAGTTGGTGCAGATCAACCCCGGCGGCGGGCGGGAACGGCTGGATTGGTTTGCCTTCCGGCCGTGAGCGGGCGCCAGCTGGCGGCGGGGGTGGTCAGGCCGTTTCCCGCGCCCGTTTGACCGCCAGCCCCGCTTCCACAGCGGTGACCGCCGCCAGGCCCAGCAGGCCGATCAACCCCACCAGCTGGTTGCGGGCCTCCTCGGAGCCGCCAGCGTTCTGGCTGAGCACGGCGCCGGCGACAAACCAGGCTGTCGCCACGGCGGTGGTGATCCACCAGGCCTGCCAGCGCCGTTGGTAGAGGTAGCCCGCCCCCAGGCCGGGCACCACATTGAGCACAACGGCCACCCAGCCCGCGGAGGCGGCAAGGATCGCGTCACGGGAAGGGGTCATGGTCAACGGGATGGAGTGGCCTCCACTCTGGCGGCCGCTGACGGGAGTGGCGCCGCTCGGTTTCAGACTGGCTGAACAAGCGGGAGCGCGGAGAGCAGCCCATGGCGGATCCTCCTGGGGAAGGCAGCGCGGGACGCCTTGAGGCGACGCCGGGCGATGGCGCCGGCGCGAGCAACCGTGAGGGGCGTCCGTTCGCTGGCCTGGCTTCTGTGCCGGCGCTGGTGTTGGCGGCTGATGATCCCGAGGCTCTCGCTCGCTTCTACGGCGCGGTGCTGGGCGTGGCACCGTGTCCGGGCCTGGGCCCCAACCACTGGCGCGTGCCCTGGGCTGGTGGGGGGCTGGAGGTGTATGCGCCATCCCGCGCTCGACCCCAGCCCCGCCAGCCGGGCCGGCTGGCCCTTGCCCTGCACCGACCGGCCGATGGCGCCGCCCCCCCGGGGGTTCTGCAGCGGTGGGTGGAAGCGGTCCAGACGCTCGGAGCGGTGCCGTTGCATCCCCCGCGCCTGGAATCCTTCGGGGCCGAAGCCTGGCTGCTGGATCCTGAAGGCAACCGCCTGCTGCTGGTGGTGGGGACCTGAGGGCGTCGCGGGCTCCGCCGCCAGGCCTGAACGCCGACCCTGATCCGGCAGGCTGGACATCTCCGTGCCGCCGCACCGCCTCCCCATGCGCCTCCCCACCGTTCCGCGAGCCCTGCTGGCTGGTCTGACAGCCCTGCTGCTACTGCTCCTCGGGCCGGCTCTGCCCGCTCGGGCGCACTTCAGCCTGCCGCCTTTGCCCTATGCCGCAGACGCCCTGGAGCCCGCCATCGACGCCACAACGATGACGCTTCATCACGACCGCCACCACAGCACCTACGTGGCGAATCTCAACGCCCAGATCCCCGCCCATCCCGATCTGGCCAAGCTGAGCCTCGATGCCTTGCAGGGCCAGATGTCCCGCTACCCCGCGGCGGTGCGCAACAACGGAGGCGGACACTGGAACCACAGTTTGTTCTGGACCGTCATGGCGCCGCCGGGCCAAGGGGGGGAGCCTTCCGAGGCGCTGCAGGAGGCCATCACCCGCAGCTTCGGTTCCCTGGAGGCGATGCGGACGGCGTTCAACCAGGCGGCCACGGCGCGTTTCGGCTCGGGCTGGGCCTGGCTGATCCGCACGGCCGATGGACAACTGGCGATCACCAGCACCCCCAACCAAGACAATCCGCTGATGGACCTGCCCGACATCGAACGGGGCACCCCCTTGCTGGGACTTGACGTCTGGGAACACGCCTACTACTTAAATTATCAAAATCGACGGCCGGATTACATCGAAGCCTGGTGGTCGCTGGTGAACTGGAACGAGGTCAATCGTCGTTTCGCCGCCCGTGGCTGATCGCACCAAGGCAGCGCCCGGGGATTGTGTGGTCGAGCCAAGACCCCGGGGCGCGACCGGATTCAGCACGAGGTGGAGATCCGGCTCCGGAGGACCCGGCACGGGGAGGAGCGGACCCGCCGACGCAGCTGTCGGGACCAACGGAAAGCCACCGCGGCTCCGGCGAGGGGAAGGGGCCCGGGCACCTGCTGGAACATGGCCTGGGCAATCAGGGAGTGGCCCTTGGTGGTGGGGTGAAGGCTGTCCCAGAAAAACCATTCATCCGGATTGCAGGCGGGAACAATCGCCAGATCCACCACACAGCGATTGCTGATGTTTGTGAGTCCGTAGGAGGCCGGCTGGCTGTGGATCTGATTGAACAGCGTGAACATGTCAAAGGGCATCAGGTCCACCTGGGGGTTGGCGGCGCTGAGGGCGGTGAGCTTGGCGGCCAGCCTCGCGTTGAAGCCAAGCACCAGCTGCTTGATCAAAACCGCCTGGCCGGGATCGGTGTTGAAGGACGGAGACAGGCTCATATCCTGGAGATTGGGCACCAGGATGTGACTGGCGCCATTGTTGATGAGCGTTTGAATGCCAGTCTCGATGTTTGTGACGGCATTGTTCAGCAACTGCAACGCCGTCTGGTTGGCAAGGGGCGGGTCGCCGGTGACCGTGCCTGGGGTGCTGCCGATGCCGAAAGAGGACTGCGTCTTCAACCAATAGAGGCCATCATTGGCCCCTAGCCAGTAAACGAATAGCGTTTTGTCGGGTTGAAAGGTCTTGGGTGGCGACAAAAAGGCGTTGAGTTGGTCATAGGCGCTGGTGTGCGCAAACGCGGGGCGAACGGCATCGAAGCTGGGATTGGTGTCCACGGTGAATTGACTTTCCCGTCCTGTCGTGGCCCCGCTGACGGCGTAGTTGGTGCCGCCGGCCAAGGAGGGCTTGAGCGGTGGAGCGGCGGGGTTGTAAAGCGACCAGAGCTGTTCGACAGCCACGGGGCCATTGGAGGTCCGCCCACCGGCGTAGGGAGCCGGCGGGAACCCGAAGAAGGGAGGAATGCTCTGCGTCAGCAAGCCGGAGTTGCCCGCATCCGAGAAGCTGTCCCCGATGACGAACAAAGTGTCCAATTGCGCCACTTTGGCCCGTGCGGGTGACGAGCCACAGGCCAGACCCAGACTGGCAACCAGCGCCAGGGCGGCCAGCCCGGCTTGGCGACGGCACCAGGACTGCCTCGCGGCGCGCCGCCCCTCGCTCCGAGCACCGGGGGATGGTGTCGCTTCGAGCCGCTTGAGACAGTGCAATCCTGCGGGGATAGCCATCATGAGTTTGATGAGGTCATGCTCCGAACAGAACGTAGAAGCCACGACCAGCCGGATCCTGACCTGGACTGAATATCTTCAGGCCATGGGCCAACCTTGCCGAAATCTTTGCACGGATTAACCATTCCCCCAGAATGCATCCGCTTCATTGCTGGTGCTTGACGCCTTTTCATCCCTGTATTTCCCTTCGACTCCAGCCCCTGCGACCTCAGCCTCGCATCAGGATCGCAGGCGTCCCCTCCAGCCGCATTCGCGGTACTCCCGATCACCGCCCGGTTTGCGGGGGATGTTCAACGCTGCGGCGACAGGGGGACGGAGGGCTGACCCTGCGGAAACTGACTTTGCTGTGCCAGAGAGGGATTGGATGCGGTGCGACTGTTGGCGGTCTGCAAGTGATTCACCCCCACCTCATAGGCCACGAGCATGGGAATACCCAAGGTGTAGAGCACGACCTGAATGGCTGTGATATACACAATCCTTTGAATCATGGCGCCTCCAACGGGTAGCGGCGGGGCAGGGACCTTGAGCTTCCTCGACCCGGGATCAGCATCCTTCAAAAGGTTTTCTTCCGATTTCAGCCAGCGAACAATGTTGTGCTCACTTGCTGACATCTGATTGTCATCTGGATGACAGCTGGCCCATGAGGGTCGGGCAATCGCCGCTCGCGTCCCTGTCTGAGCGGAGCGAAAGCCGTGTTCCCGCCGGGACGAACACGTAACCTTGCCGGCCGATGGGAGGGACCTCATGCACGCCGTGCCGCTCCGACTGGCTCCCGGCAGCGATCTGCGCCGCACCCTGGAGGACTTTGCCCGGGAGCGGGCGGCTTCGGGCTTCGTCATGGGCGTGGTCGGAGACCTCTCACGAGCCGCGTTCCAGTGTCCTGGCCAGGACGGTCCCACCCTGATGGACGGGGACCTGGAGATCATCACCCTCAACGGCACCCTCACCCCCGAGGGCGTCCATCTCCACCTGAGCCTGTCCGACGGCGCCTGCCAGGTCTGGGGCGGCCACCTCGAACACGGCACCCTGGTGCGGAAGGGAGCTGACGTGCTCTTGGGGCTGTTCGCCACCGCCGCCGAAGCCGACGCCGCTCCCAGCGCCCCAACCGCTCGTGCCCACCGCGAACGGCTGGTGGAGATCGCGGTGGGTCCGCGGTGTCCGTTCTCCGCCCGCGCCCAACGCCTGTTGCGCACCCTGGGAATCCCCCACCAGGTGATCGAGGTGCACACACCGGAGCAACGCGCCGCGGTGGAAGAACGCAGTGGCCGCCCGACGCTACCCCAGGTGTTTCTCGATGGGGAGGCCATCGGCGGCTATGACGCCCTGGTGGAGCTGCACTCCCAGGGCGCGCTGGAAGCCTTCCGGGGGTACTGACCCCCCGCGGCGCTTGGCGCCTGTGAACGATCCGCAGCCTTCCGCGTCAAGCCGCCTCCGACGGCCCGTCACGAAGCTATGACAGGCAGGAAGGTGTGAGGCCCGCCGTGCCGACCGACAGTCCCCCCCGTCCCGGTCGCGCCCCCTCCACGGCTCCCACGCGCCTGGAGAACAACCCGCGGATCTCCCGGATCACGCGCCGCCTCGGCAACCGGCCGGACGCCCTGATCGAGGTCCTCCACCAAGTGCAGGAGCTGCACGGCTACCTGCCCCCGGAGGTCCTCGATCAAGTGGCCCGACAGCTCAACCTGCCCCTCAGCCGCGTCTTTGGCGTGGCGAGCTTCTACCACCTCTTTCGCCTGGAGCCTCCCACAGCCCACCGTTGCGCGGTCTGTCTGGGCACGGCCTGTTTTGTCAAGGGTGGCGCGGAGCTGGCCCGTGAACTGGAGACCCGTCTCGGGGTCAGGCTCGACGACCCCACAGGCGATGGCCTCTGGCAGCTGCAGCACGTCAGTTGCCTCGGCGCTTGCGGACAGGCGCCGGTGCTGGTGGTGGACGGGGCGATGATCACGCGCCTTCGGGTGGAGGAACCGGCCCACCTGGCGCGGCAGCTGGACGCGGCCGGAGTTCCTCCTCAACACGGTGACGCGTCGTGACCGCGTCAGGGGCGGTGTTGCGCTGCTGCGAGGCCAGCGGATGCCGCGGCGTGGGCAGCGCGCACCTGCTTCAGGCCTTGGAAGGCGCCCGGAAGGATCTCGGCCTCGACGACGAAGCGCTGACGATCCGACCGGTGGGCTGCCTGCGGATGTGCGGCCGCGGGCCGCTGGTGGCGGCGGATGGAGCCACCGGTTTGGCGGAGCTCTATGGGGCGGTGCCGCCCGAACGGGCCGTCGATCTGGTGCGGCGGGTGACCGCTGGCCACAGCGGCGAGCCCTCTCCCCTGGCGGAGCACCAGGTGGATCTGCGCCATCCCTTCTTCACCCTGCAGACCGCTGTGGTGTTGGAGGGCTGCGGACGGCTGAATCCGGAATCGATCGAGGAGGCCCTCGCCCTGGGCACCTACGCCCAGTTCGAGCGCTGCCTGCTGGAGCTTTCCCCCGAGGCGGTGCGCGAGCAGGTGAAGCGCAGCGGCCTGCGAGGACGGGGCGGCGGAGGGTATCCCACAGGACTGAAATGGGACACGGTGGCGCTGCAGCCCCCCGGCCCGCGCTATGTGGTCTGCAATGCCGATGAAGGCGACCCCGGCGCCTTCATGGATCGCAGCGTGCTGGAGGGAGACCCCCATCGCCTGCTGGAAGGTCTGGCGATCGCCGCCTATGCCGTCGGCGCCCACAAGGGCTATGTCTACGTGCGGGCGGAATATCCCTTGGCGATCGAGCGGGTGCGGCTGGCCATTCGGCAGGCCCATAGCCGGGGCTGGCTCGGGGAAGCCATCGCCGGCTCATCCTTCTCCCTCAACCTGGAGGTGCGCGTCGGGGCCGGAGCCTATGTGTGCGGAGAGGAGACGGCCCTGCTGCATTCCATCCAGGGCCAGCGCGGCACGCCTCGCACCCGGCCGCCCTACCCGGCCCAGGCCGGTCTCTGGGGGGCGCCGACGTTGATCAACAACGTCGAGACCCTCGCCGCCGTGCCGGCCATCCTGCGGGAGGGAGGCGACTGGTACGCCGCGATCGGCACCGAAGGCAGCAAGGGCACCAAGGTGTTCGCGCTCTCCGGCGCGGTGGCCAACCCCGGTCTGGTGGAGGTGCCGATGGGAATGCCGCTGCGCACCGTTGTTGAGACGATGGGCGGGGGCGTGCCCGATGGCGGCCCGATCAAAGCGGTGCAAACCGGTGGCCCCTCCGGGGGCTGCATTCCCGCTGCTCTGCTGGACACGCCCGTTGATTACGAGAGCCTTCTGGCGTTGGGATCGATGATGGGCTCCGGCGGCTTGGTGGTGATGGGGGAGACGACCTCCATGCCCGCAGTGGCCAGACACTTCATGCGGTTCAGCGTCAGCGAGAGCTGCGGCAAGTGCCTGCCCTGCCGCGCGGGGACGGTGCACCTGCTGCAGTTGCTGGATCGGGTGGTGGAGCGTCGCGCCACGCCCGCGGATCTGGAGCGGTTGGAGGAGCTCTGTCAGATGGTGCGTCGCACCAGCCTCTGCGGCCTGGGCCAGGCGGCCCCCAACCCGGTGTTGAGCACCCTGCGCCATTTTCGCCACGAATACGCCGCCGCCTGTCGCCTCCCCGACACCTGCCTGCCCGCGACGTACTGCGCCAGGCCTGTGCCATGAGCGTCCTCACCCTCCACATCGACGGCCAGCCGGTGGCCGTGCCGGAAGGAGCCTCCCTCCTGGAGGCCTGCCGGGCGGCGGGCGTGCAGCTGCCCGTGCTCTGCCATCTCGATGGTCTCAGCCCGGTGGCGGCCTGCCGGCTCTGCCTGGTGGAGGTGGAGGGCAGCGGACGGCTGCTGCCGGCCTGCGCCACGGCGGCGGCGGAGGGACAGGTGGTCCGCAGCGACACCGCTGAGCTGCGGGAGGTGCGACGCATGGCCGTGGAGCTGTTCTTCGCGGAGGGCAATCATGTGTGTGCCTTCTGCGTCGCCAACGGCTGCTGCGAGCTGCAGGACGTGGCCGTGCAGGTGGGGATGGACCACTGCCGCTTTCCCTATCAATACCCGCGGCGATCGGTGGATGCCTCCCATCCCCTGTTCAGCCTCGATCACAACCGCTGCATTCTCTGCACCCGTTGCGTGCGGGTCTGCGATGAAATCGAAGGGGCGCACGTCTGGGATGTGGCCAACCGCGGCGCGAACTGCCAGATCATCGCCGGATTGGATCAACCCTGGGGAGAGGTGGAGGCCTGCACGTCCTGTAGCAAATGCGTGGACGTCTGCCCCACCGGCGCGCTGTTTCACAAGGACGAAACCACCGCCGAAAAGCACACGCATCGCCAATGGCCCGCCCTGCTGCGCGCCGCTCGCGAACGGCAGGAATGGCACAACCAATGAGCCCGCACGTGCCCACCCCTCTGCCGCGCCTCCGCTTCGCCACGGTCTGGCTGGCCGGCTGCTCCGGCTGCCACATGTCGTTTCTGGATCTCGATGAGTTTCTCTTCGACCTCGCCGAACGGGTGGAGGTGGTCTATTCGCCCGTGGCCTCTGATGCCAAGGTGTATCCGGAGGGGGTGGATCTCGTGTTGGTGGAGGGAGCCGTGGCCAACGCGGACAACCTTGCACTTGCGCTTCAGGTGCGGCAGCGTAGCCGCTGGGTGGTGTCCTTCGGCGATTGTGCCGTCACGGCGAATGTGCCGGGAATGCGCAATCTCCTCGACGGGCCCGCGCCGGTGTTGCGGCGAGGGTACCTCGAACTCGCTGACCACGGCGCCCAGCTGCCCCACGCCCCCGGCATCGTGCCGGACCTCCTGGAGCGGGTGCTGCCCTTGCATGAGGTGATCCCGGTGGACGTCTGGTTGCCAGGATGTCCTCCCTCGGCCCAGCGGATCAAGGAGGCCCTGCTCCCGCTGCTGGCGGGGGAGAAGCCCCCGCTGGAGGGGCCGGAGATGTTGCGATTCGGCTGAGTGTTCCCCTCCCACGCGCCCCTGCCATGAGCCGCACCGTTCTGATCGACCCGGTGACCCGTATTGAGGGCCACGCCAAGATCACCCTCCACCTCGACGACGAGGGGCGTTTGTGCGACACCCGCTTTCACGTCGTGGAATACCGCGGGTTTGAAAAATTCTGCGAGGGGCGGCCCTTCACGGAGATGGCGGGCATCACGGCGCGGATCTGCGGGATCTGCCCGGTGAGCCATCTGCTCTGTTCCGCGAAGACCGGTGACAAGCTGCTGGGGGTGCAAGCGCCGCCAGCGGCTCAGAAGCTGCGACGCCTCTTGAACCTGGCCCAGCTCACCCAGAGCCATGCTCTGTCGTTTTTTCACCTCAGCAGTCCGGATTTTCTCCTGGGCTGGGAGAGCGATCCAGCGCGCCGAAACATTTTCGGGTTGATGACCGCCGACCCGGATCTGGCGCGGGCAGGCATCCGTCTGCGGCAATTCGGGCAGCGCATTCTGGAGTTGCTGGGCGGCCGCAAGATTCATTCCGCCTGGGCCGTGCCCGGGGGCGTGCGAGCGCCACTGAGCGAGGACGCCCGGGCCTGGATCCTGGGGGGCCTGCCGGAGGCGCGTGCCACCGCGAAACAGGCCCTGACCCTGTTCAAGAGCCTGCTGGATGGCCCCCTGAAGCGGGAGCAGGCCGTGTTCGGCCGGTTCCCGAGCTTGTTCATGGGGCTGGTCACGCCGGAGGGAATGTGGGAGCACATCGATGGTCCGATCCGGTTCCGCGGGCCGGATGGCACCCTGATCGCGGATGGCCTGAGCGAAGACGATTACGCCTCCTTTTTGGGGGAAGCGGTGGAACCCTGGAGCTACCTGAAATTCCCCTACTACAAACCCCTCGGCTATCCGGAGGGGATCTATCGCGTCGGCCCCCTGGCCCGCCTCAATGTCTGTGACGCCATCGGCACGCCGTGGGCGGATCAGGAGCTGGTGGAGTTTCGCGAGCGTGCCGGCCGTGTGGCCCTCTCCAGCTTCGCTTACCACCATGCCCGGCTGGTGGAGATCGTGGCCTGCCTGGAGGCGATGGAAGGGTTGGTGGCGGACGAGGAGCTGCGCACGGGTCGGGTGCGGGCGCGGGCGAGCCTGAATGCCAATGAGGCCGTGGGCGTGAGCGAAGCTCCCCGGGGCACCCTGTTTCATCACTACCGGGTGGATGACCAGGGCCTGATCACGCGCGTGAATCTGATCATCGCCACCGGTCAGAACAATCTCGCCATGAACCGCACGGTGCACCAGATCGCTCGCGCCTGGCTTCCCGATCCTGTGCCCGCCGACACGGAGATTCCGGAGGCCATTCTCAACCGCATCGAGGCGGGCATCCGCTGCTTTGATCCCTGCCT
>CAYVWU010000069.1:0-11877 GCA_964455575.1 uncultured Cyanobium sp.
TGATCTTCCAATACGCCTCCTTCAACAACAGCCGCAGCCTGCACTTCTTCCTGGCCGCCTGGCCGGTGGTCGGCATCTGGTTCACCTCGCTGGGAATCAGCACGATGGCCTTCAACCTGAACGGCTTCAACTTCAACCAGTCCGTTCTCGATGCCCAAGGCCGAGTGCTCCCCACCTGGGCCGATGTGATCAACCGCGCCAACCTGGGCATGGAAGTGATGCACGAGCGCAACGCCCACAACTTCCCCCTCGATCTGGCCACCGCTGCCGCCACCCCGGTGGCGCTGACGGCCCCCACGATCGGCTGAGGATCCGTTTCGGAGACTCCGTGGCGGCGCCTCAACAGCGCCCCGCATCAGCTCTCCAGCCCCCTCTTCGGAGGGGGCTTTTTTGTGGCGGTCCCGATGGAGACGCTACGGTCTGCCGGGCATGCCCGCCCCCATGCCGCTTCCCGCTTTTGACGAGCAGCCCCTTGGGCTGGTCAGCCCCCACGAGCAGCGCTGGCCCTGGTGGCCCCTTCTCCCCCTCTACCCCTACGGACGCCGTCTCACTCTTGTGCGGGCGTTGATTCCGGGACGGATCTGGAGTTTCGAGCAGCTCCACGGCATCTGGTACGTGGCTGTGCCCATCCGCATGACGGTGGTGAAGGTGGGGGAGGGGTTGATGCTCTACGCGCCGATTCCGCCCACGGAGGAGGTGGTGGCGCGCCTGCGGGAGCTGGAGGCGGAAGAGGGGCCGATTCAGACGATCGTGCTGCCCACCGCGTCCGGCCTGGAACACAAGGTGCCGGTGCCGGCCCTGGCCCGCGCCTTTCCCGCGGCCACGCTCTGGGTCACCGATCAGCAGTGGAGCTTTCCCCTGCGGCTGCCCGCGCCCTGGTTGGGGTTCCCGCCCCGGCGCACGCGGGTGTTGGGGCGCGACGGTCTTCCCCATGCCGACCAGCTGGACTGGATTCCGTTGGGACCGTTGGAGCTGGGGTTGGGAACGTTTTTGGAGCTGGCCTGCCTGGACCGGGCCACGGGCGCCTTGCTCGTGACCGACGCCTTGGTGGCGATTCAGGAGACCCCGCCCGAACTCTTCGCCGCGGATCCGGTCCCCCTGCTCTTCCATGCCCGCGAGCGCGGTTCAGACCCGTTCATCGATGGCGAGGCCAACAGGCGGAAGGGATGGAAACGCATCCTGCTCTTCGCCAACTTTTTCCGGCCGGCCAGCGTCAGCGTGCCGGCGCCAGGCCCGTTGCTGGGAGACCTGTTCCAACCGGGCTGCCGCACGGCCCGTGAACATTTCGGCTTCTATCCCTTCCGCTGGTCTGCCGACTGGGAGTCGGAAGCCGCGGAGCTCCTGAATCGGTTTGCTTCGGACCGACCCGTTGGTCTGGCGCCGGTGCTGGAACGCCTCGTCTTCCCGGGCGCCCAACAGTTGTATGTGGACTGGCTGCGGCAGCTGGCGCGTCGCTCGGAGCTCCAGCTCCTGATCTCCGCCCACTATCACGCCCCGCAACCCTGCGACGCGCAGCACCTGATGCAGCTGGCGGACCGTGTGGAACACACCGCCTGGGCGCCTTCACTGGACTCCTGGGCCACGCTGGCCGCCATTGATCAAACCCTCCTCGACTGGAAGCTGATTCCACCCCGCTGAGCCCGCTGGCTCACCCTCCGGGGGAGAGGAACCGCTTGGCTTTGCACTTCGCCTGAAAGGTCAGCTCCTGAGCCAGGCTCACCCACCTGGGGGCGGGGAGGTCGTCCAGAGGCGTCTCGGACCAGGGGGTGGCCGCTTTGGCCGCCAGGTAGTGCTCCCGCAGGGGGTGGGTGGAGCGGGCGTTCCAGGGTTTGACGGGGCCCGGGCCGGCGAAATGAACAATCGCTGGATGGTGGATGGCCCGGGTTTCGGACGGGGTCAGCCGCTCGGGAGTCAGATCAAAGTCCGGCAGCAGACCGAACAGGTGGGGGCAGGCATTCCATCGCTCACCGATGGGCAACCATTCCTTCGCGAACACGGCGTTCAGCACATCCTGATCCCAATGGCGAAGACGATGGGGATTGGCTTTGGCAAACACACGGCCCAGCCCCAGCACATCTTTCGCACGCCACACATCCAGATCGATCAGCATGATGCCCGCGTTGAAGTACTCACCGTGCACATAGCCGTGATCCTTGCAGGAGAGCCAGTGATCCGGTACAGCTGCCAGCGCTTTCCCCTCCAACGGGAGCTCCCAAAGCTCCCTGAGGTGGTCCATCACGATCGCATCGGAATCGATGAAGATCACTCGTTGCACCTTGGCTGGCAAGAGTGAAGGCAGCAGCAGGCGGAAGTAGGTGGCGGCGCTGGCGTGGCCGTCGAAGGGAAAATCCGCGACCAGCTCCGCATCCGCATGCAAGACATTGAAGGAGGGAAACTGATCGATCAAGAACCCCATTCCCTTGACGAAAGTATCGTGATCAACGTTGTCAAAAATCAGATGAATGGTGATGTCTTCTTCGGGATTCTTCTCCTTCAGCGAGTGGAGCATGGCGGTGCAATGGCGCAGGTAGTTGCCATCAGTGGCACACACAATGTCCATGATCCAGCGGCATAGCAAGCGGCATGTTAATGCACCTGCCAAGGAAATCTCCTCAACGGTTCTGGCCGCTCGGCGGACGAGGGGCTGACGGGGGCTTGGTCGACCACGGCCTTCCTGGTTCCTGACCACGGTCAAGCGCCTCAACTGGCTCTCCTCTCCAGACGCCACCAACATGCTGGCCTAAACTCAATCCCAGCCAGCGAGTGACAACGTGTCCATCGGCAAAGCCTCGACCGTTGCGGACGAGGGGCTGAACGTTCAGCCCTGAAATCATCATGAGCCGACGCCTTTTTCTGACGTTTACAGACCGACGCATGCAGTCGGCCCGTAAGCGCATTTGCCAGCAAGCCCGTTCGCTTAAGGTCTACGATCAAGTCATCGGCGCTTCAGTGAATGCGCTGGATCGTGATTTTCGAGAACGCTACAGCGATATTCTCAACGAGAAGCATAAAGGGTTTGGATATTATATGTGGAAGCCTCGCATCGTCAAACAGGTTCTCGCCACCCTTCGGGAGGGCGATGTGCTCCACTATCTGGATGCGGGTTCCCATCTGAACCCAACGGGCCTCTGGCGTTTGCAGGATTATTTCGCGCTCGCTGAGGCAGCGCCTGGAGGCTTCCTGGGGTTTGAGAACAAGCCTCCTGACGGCCCCCTCGCCTACGATGGAAGGCCACTGCCGGACAACGCGGAATATCTCCTCACCAAGGGTGACCTGCTCGACTGGTTTAATGTGCGTCACCGACCTGAGATATGTCGAACGCAACAAATTGGAGCGACGACGTTCATGATTAGAAAATGTCAAGAGTCTGTCGACTTCATCGACCGTTGGAATGAGGTTTTTGAAGGTCGATTACACCTGATCGATACCACGCCCTCCATGTCCCCCAATGAGGAGGGATTCATCTGCCATAGCATGGACCAATCCATTCTTTCCATCCTGGCCAAGCTTCATCAGGTGCCAACCGTTTCGGTGTTTGAATGTTGGTATCCAACCTTGGAAAATTGTTGGGTTCCGGATTGGGAGTATGTAAAAGATTATCCGATTTGGATGAAGCGAGATCGTGGTCTCAAGCAAGATCCATGGCGACTTCGCTATCTCCAGGCCAAAGGACATCTCAAAGGGTATGTGTCAAAAGTACTTGCCAAGAACGCGTGAGAGATGTGGATTCGGTCTAGCCTGAAGGAGAACTGGGCAGCAACCTGCCTGAATCTCCCATCACGAAAAAGAAACTTTTGCCATACACCCTTGCGGTGCACAAGTAACACTTGAAATGCACAAGTAACACTTGAAATGCACAAGAAATACTTGAAATGCACAAGAAAACTTTGACATATATAAGAACAACTCCCAACAGCTTTTGCTGATTATTGGCAATAATACCTATGGAGTAATGGTAGTAATATTCGCGAAAAAGCTTCTATGTCAACGGAAAAACGTTATCGTGTGAATTGTTGAGGTCTGATTAAAAAATAGCCGGTTTTTAGAGGAAAAGCTGACCGGGATCGGATTCGGATGCCTCATTGGAGAGGCCGCCGCCAAGAAAGGTTGCTTCTAACTCCATGCGTTGTTCCATCTGGCGGAGAAAGTAGCCAGTCATCATGGCGGAAGCCAGCAAACCGGCAAGGTTTTCGCGACTGGTTTGTACTTTCACTTCAAATTGTTCGCCAGGCAGCATACCAAGCAAGCCGTGAACATTATGGCGAATGATATCCTGAATCTCGGAGCTCGCGGAACGAGCAACGCGTTGCAGCACGTCCGGCGGTTGCTCCTGGAGATACTGAATCAGAGCATTGCTGCCGATGGCCTCACTGTCGCTGGTGAGAAATTCAGGATTGAACATTAACCTCCCTGCGAAGCGGGGCTTCCTGGTGTTCGCCGCTACCCTAACCCATGTTTGCCGTTTGCCAACCGGGGACCGGTGGGGCGGAGAACCGAAGCGGGCCAAAGCGTTCCAGGGGCCAGTAGCGCCAGACGGCCGTGCCGATCACCCGCCGGACGGGCAGCGGTCCCCAGAGGTGGGAGTCGAGGCTGGCGTTGCGGTTGTCTCCCAGGACCAGAAGGTGCCCGGGGGGCACCCGCAGCGGTGGCAGGCTGTAGGTCATCGGGTCGCGGCTCCAGTCCGGATCGACGGCCTCTCCGTTTCGCCAGAGCCGACCATCTCTCACCTCCACCTGATCGCCGCCCACCGCCACCACGCGCTTGATCAGCGCCGCCTGGCTGTCGTAACCGGCCTCCAGCAGGGCCTCCGGCGGATGAAAGACGACGATGGACCCCACGCCCGGGCTGAAGCCGAGGCGGGGCAGCAGCTTTTGCACCAACACCCGGTCCTCCAGCTGGAGGGTGGGCAACATCGAGCCGGAGGGGATCCAGCGGGGCTCCACCACCACCCAGCGCAGCAGCACCGCCACGAGCAGCCAGGGGAGAATCCCCCGCAGCAGGGCGCCCACCTCCCGGAGCGGCTGGGATGGGGGATTGGAGTCAGCCACCGCGGCAGGACCGTCGCTTCTGACGTCGACCATGGCACAGCCCGGATTCAGCGCCCCCGGACCGCGCGGCAGGCGGCCCCCCGTGACCGCTGAGGCGCGCGCCGTGCCCGCCGCCGCCGCCGGTGGCCTCGCCTGCCTCCAGCTCCTGGAGGCCCTGCGGGCGCGGGGCCTGCGCCGCTTGGTGCTCTGCCCGGGCAGCCGCTCGGCTCCCCTGGCGGTGGCCGCCTTCCTGCTGGAAGCCGCCGGCTTGGAGCTTCACACGGCGATCGATGAGCGCTCGGCGGGGTTCTTTGCCCTCGGTCTCGCCCGGGGTGGCGATCAGCCGGTGGCGGTGGTCACCACCTCGGGCTCGGCGGTGGCGAACCTCCTGCCGGCCGCGGTGGAGGCCGACCAGGGCGCCATCCCCCTGCTGTTGCTCACCGCCGACCGTCCGCAGCGCCTGAAGGGCTGTGGCGCCAACCAGACCGTGAATCAGGAGGCCTTCCTGCGGCCCTGCTGCCGCTGGTTCGCCCAGGGGGCTCCGGAGGGGCTGGCCACCATGGCGCCCGCGGCCCTCGACGCGCTCGCGGCCCGGGCCCTGGCGGCCGCCGTGGGCCAGGGCGGGGCGCCCGCCGGCCCGGTGCATCTCAACCTGCCCCTGGAGGAACCGCTCCACCCCGATGGAGAGGCCCTGGCCTGGCTCCGGGCGCGGGTCGCCCGGGGAGTCGGTCCGGCGATGGGCTCCCCCCCGGCGCCCGGTCCTCTCGCGCCTTGGGGCGAGGTGGGGCTCGACGCCGATCGGCCAGGAGTCGTGGTGGCGGGCCCCTGGAGGGGTCGGGCCCGGGACTGGGCCGGCCATCTGGAGGCGTTGCGGCGCTGGCAGCGGCGCAGCGGCTGGCCCGTGCTGGCCGATGCCCTCTCCGGCTTGCGGGGGGCGCTGGACGGGCCCCTGGTGGCGGGTTACGACCTGCTTCTGGAGGCGCCCGCGGGCGGCGATGGAAACGATTGGGCCTCCGCCCCGCAGGTGTTGCGGCTCGGCCCCCTGCCCGCCAGCCGACGGCTGCAGCGCTGGCTGGAACGGCAGCAGGGTCCCCAGGTGTTGGTCAGCGAGGGGGATCCGCGCCCGCTCGATCCCCTGCGCCGCATCCGCGGGCAGTGGAGCGGCGGGCTGGCCACCTGGCCCGGCCTGGCCCGGGCCGGCTCCGGGGCGCCCACCTCCGCGGCCCGGGCTCTCGCCGATCGCTGGCGGCGGGAGGAGGAGCGGCTTCAGGCCTGCCTCCCGGACTGGCTGGGCGGCGCGGCGGGCGGGGACGACCCCATCGGCGAGCCCTGGCTGGCCCGGCGGCTGGGCCAGCTGCTGCCGCCGGGATTGGCGGTGATGGTGGCCAACAGCAGCCCGGTGCGCGACTGGGAAACCTTCGCCGATCCGGCCGCCCCGGCCCGGCCGCTCTTCTCCTTCCGGGGCGCCTCGGGCATCGATGGCACCCTCTCGATCGCCTGCGGTCTGGCGGAGGCCCTCGGCCGGCTGGTGCTGGTGAGCGGGGATCTGGCCCTCCTCCACGACAGCAACGGCTGGCTCTGGAGCCCCCAGCTGCGGGGGAGGCTGCTGGTGGTGTTGATCGACAACAGCGGCGGCGGCATCTTCGAGCAGCTGCCGATTCGCCCGGCGGCGGCGGCCGACCTGGATTTTGAACGGCTCTTCGCCATGCCCCAGCGGGTCGATCCCCTGGCCCTGGCGGCGGCCCACGGCGTGCCGGGTCGGGAGGTGCGCGAGGCGGGGCCACTGGCGGCGGCCCTGGCCTGGGGCCTGGCCCAACCCCTGGCCCTGCTGCGGGTGGTGAGCGACCGCGGGGCCGATGCCGCCCGCCGCCGGCAGCTGCGCACAATGGCGGCAGCGATGATCCACCGCCCATGACGCAGCCCCGACGGCCGGAGGCGGCCCCCGTCCTCTGGGAGCCCTTCGGGTCTTACACCGACATCCTCTGCGCCCGCAGCGCGGAGGGCCTCGCCCGGGTGACGATCAACCGCCCGGAGAAGCGCAACGCCTTCCGCCCGCGAACGATCCGCGAGCTTTGCGATGCCTTTTCCCTGCTGCGGGAGGATCCCCGCATCGGCGTGGTGCTGCTCACCGGAGCGGGACCCGCGGCGGATGGGGGGTGGGCGTTCTGCGCGGGGGGCGACCAGAGCGTGCGGGGGGACGGGGGCTACCTGGATGAGGACGGCCTGCCGCGGCTGAACGTGCTCGACCTGCAACGGTTGATCCGCAGCTTGCCCAAGGTGGTGATCGCCCTGGTGGCGGGCTACGCCATCGGCGGCGGGCAGGTGCTGCATCTGGTGTGCGACCTCAGCCTGGCGGCGGAGAATGCTGTCTTCGGCCAGACGGGCCCAAGGGTGGGGAGCTTTGACGGGGGGTTCGGGGCCGGCTACCTGGCGCGGGTGGTGGGGCAGCGCAAGGCGCGGGAGATCTGGTTCCTCTGCCGCCGCTATTGCGCTCAGGAGGCGCTGAGCATGGGATTGGTCAACGCCGTGGTCCCTCTGGAGGAGCTGGAGGCGGAGGGCGTGCGCTGGGGACGGGAGGTGCTGGCCCACAGCCCCACCGCGATCCGTTGCCTCAAGGCGGCCTTCAACGCCGAGCTGGATGGGCTGGCCGGGATCCAGGAGCTGGCGGGGCAGGCCACCCATCTCTTTTATCGGACCGCGGAGGGGCAGGAGGGACGCAATGCCTTCCTGGAGAAGCGTCCGCCTGATTTCTCCGAGTCGCCCTGGCTGCCCTGAACCGGCCGGCCCCGTGACCCAGCCCAAGAGCGAACTGCCTACCCTGCTTCTGTTGATGGTGCTCCCGACGAAGGCCGTGTTTCGGGCGAAACGACAGCTGTGGAGGACGCCTCTGCTGGGCGCGACCCTCTGGCTTGGCGTCTGCCTCCAAGGCGGGTCGGTCATGGCGCGACCCGCGGCAGCGCCCCCCGACCCCCAGCCCGTGGAGCCTCGGGAGCCTGGAGCGTCCGATCTCCTCGGGGACGAGCCCCTGCAGTTGGGCCTGATGCAGCAGGGCCTGCCCCTGCCCGCGGCCTCGCCCCCCGAGCCCCTTCCCGCGGCCTCCCCCCCGGACAGCCCTGACGCGGGCCCGACGACGCGCCCGCCGGCCAAGGCCGAGCCCCCCGCCGGGACGACCCCCGCCGGGACGGTCCCGGCTCGGGTCGTCCCGGCGGTCGACCGCCGGCTGGTTCTGGACCGGCGCCGCAAGGTGCTGCGCGTCTTCGATGGCCCGAGGGAGGTGCGCCGCTATCCCGTGGCGGTGGGAATGCCGGGGTGGGAAACGCCGGTGGGGCAGTTCTCCGTGCTGGAAAAGCGGGCCAACCCGACCTGGGAACATCCCGCCAGCGGCCACCTGCTCCCCCCCGGTCCGGCGAATCCCCTGGGCAGCCGCTGGATCGGCTTCTACCGCGACTGCCGCGGCCGCAGCGGCTTCAATGGCCAGGAGCATCTGGTGGTCAAAGGCTGTGTCACCGCCGGTTTTCATGGCACCCCCAATCGCCGCAGCGTCGGGCGGGCCGTCTCCCATGGCTGCGTGCGCCTGTTCGATGAACACGCCAAGGAGCTCTTTGATCTGGTGAGCCTCGGCACGCCGGTCACCGTGTTGCCCTGACCCGCGCCCAGCGCCGGACCACCCCCCGAGTCAGGGGCTTAGGTGACCCGTAGAGTGCGGCCCGTCCTGCCCGCCTGCCATGCGCATCCTCTTCGCGGCCGCCGAGTGCGCGCCGATGATCAAGGTCGGGGGCATGGGGGATGTGGTGGGTTCACTGCCAGCGGCGCTGGCCAACCTCGGCCACGACGTTCGCGTGATCCTGCCGGGCTACGGCAAGTTGTGGAGCCGCCTGCGGATTCCCGAGCATCCCATCTGGCGCGGGCACACGATGGGCAATGACTTCGCCATCTTCGAGACCCGCCATCCCACCCATGACCTGCCCATCTATCTGGTGGGTCATCCGGTGTTCGATCCCGAGCGGATTTATGGCGGAGAGGATGAGGATTGGCGTTTCACCTTCTTTGCCAGCGCCGCCGCTGAATTTGCTTGGAATGGTGGCTGGAAGCCCCAGGTGATGCACTGCCACGACTGGCATACGGGCATGATTCCGGTGTGGATGCACCAGGACCCGGAAATCAGCACGGTGTTCACAATCCACAACCTCAAATACCAGGGTCCCTGGCGCTGGAAGCTGGAGCGCATGACCTGGTGTCCCTGGTACATGCAGGGGGATCACACCATGGCGGCCGCCCTGCTCTATGCCGATCGCGTCAGCGCGGTGTCGCCCACCTATGCGATGGAGATCCGCACGCCCGAATATGGCGAACGCCTCGATGGTCTGCTGAATTTCATCAGCGGCAAGTTGCGCGGCATCGTCAACGGCATCGACATCGAGGACTGGAATCCGGAAACGGATGCGGCCCTGCCGGAGCGCTTCAGCGCCAGCAACCTGGAGGGTCGGGCGGTGTGCAAGCGGGTGTTGCAGGAGCGCTTCGGGTTGACGCCCAATCCCCGCACCTATCTGATGGGTGTGGTCAGCCGCCTGGTGGATCAGAAGGGGGTGGATCTGCTGCTGCAGGTGGCGGATCGGGTGCTCGCTTACACCGACAGCCAGTTCGTGGTGCTGGGCACGGGGGACCGGGGGCTGGAATCCGGGTTGTGGCAGATGGCCTCCCGCCATCCCGGCCGCTTCGCCGTCTTCCTCACCTATGACGACGCCCTTTCGCGCCTGATCTATGGCGGCACCGACGCCTTCCTGATGCCCAGCCGCTTTGAGCCCTGCGGCATCAGCCAGATGCTCGCCATGCGTTATGGCTCGGTGCCCGTGGTGCGGCGGGTGGGCGGTCTGGTGGACACCGTGCCCCCCCACGACCCCATTGCCCACAGCGGCACCGGTTACGGGTTTGATCGCTTTGAACCGGTGGACTTCTACACGGCGATCGTGCGCTCCTGGGAGGCCTACCGGCACCAGAGCAGCTGGGAGGAGCTGCAACGGCGCGGCATGGCGCAGGACTTCAGCTGGGAGCGCTCGGCGCGGGAATACGACCTGATGTATCGCGATGTCTGTGGCGTGAAGGAGCCCACCCCCGACGCCGATCAGGTGGAGCGCTTCTCCCAAGGCCAGGGAGCCGATCCCAGCCTGCGGGAGGAGTCGCAGCGGGAAGCGACGGAGCGGGAGGACCGCGAGGCCCAGCGGCGCGAGACCCGCGAGGCTCGGGCGGAGGAGGAGCGGGCGCGGGAGAGGGCCTCTGCCGCTCCCACCGGGGCCCCCACGCCGCCGCGCTCCCGCAATCCCCTCAGCCAGCTCCTGCGCCGCCTGGACTCCTGATCCTCCATGCCCCTGCCCGCCCCCTACGCCCCGCCCTGGAAGCGGCTCGGGGAGGATGGGGTGGCCCTGCTGGCCTGGCTGGGCCTGAAGGCCCGCGAGGTGTGGCGTCGCAACCGGGAGGGCCTGTTGCCGGTGCCCGCGTTCTGGCCGCGCCGCTGGATCCGGCTGTTCTGGCCCCTGGCGCTGCTGGCGGCGCTGCTGGTGGCTGGTGGGGTGGGACGCGCCTGGCTGGGCCGAGCGTCGGCGGCGCCCGTGGAGCGCGCCGCCGGGGGCAAGGCTGGGTTCGGGGAGGCTCAGCCCGCGGAGACAGGGTCGTCCGCCGAATCCGCTCCAGCCGCTCCAGTCGCTCCAGCCGCTGAATCCGGCCCAGCCACGGGATCCGGCCAATCCGCTGGATCCGGCCGCTCCGAGCAGGCCGCGGCGGGTTCTCCAGGGTTCAAAGCCTCAAAAGGTTCCGAGGGTTTCAAGGATTCCGAGGATTCCGAGGATTGGGAGGATTCCAAGGATTCCGTGGATTTGGAGGGTCCAAAGCCTGCTGCGCCGGGGGGCGTGCCGAGCGGTGGCCCTGAGCGTTCCCGCGAGGCTGCTCCCTCACGGGCGGAGGACGACGTTTCCGCCGCCGGGACCGAGGAGGAGCCAACGGTGGCGGCGGAACCACTGGAACCACTGGAACCACTGCAACCACTGGAACCACTGGAACCACTGGAACCACTGGAACCAGGAGAACCCCCGGAACCGCCGGAAGCCCCTGCGGAGCGGGAAGCCCGCCGTCTGCTCGCCGTCTGGGGCACGGACGCCGACGCCGCCCTCCTCCGCGACGTCTCCCCGGATCTGGCCCGCGCCACCCTCACCCTTCGCTTCGGCGAAAACCTCCTCGCCCTCGGGGCCGACCAGCGGCAGCGGCTGGCGGATCGCTGGCGGGACCGGGCCGCCGACGAGGGCTACAGCCAGCTGCTCCTGACGGATGGGAGCGGGCGGTTGTGGGGCCGGCACGCCCTGGTGGGTCGCGGCATGATCCTTCTCGATCCCCCTGGCCCGGCGGGCGCTGCCCCCTGATGCGGCAGGATCCCCTCCACGCGCGTCCACGGCGATGGAGGGAAGCGGCATGGAGGAGCAGGCACAGGCTTCCTCGCGGATGGAGGCGAAGGGGCTGCGCTGGGACGACCTCACCGACTTGTGGGGCCCCCCCGTGGCGCCCCCCGGACGCGACCTTTCGGGCCCGGTGGCGGGGGTTTGCACGGACAGCCGCCGGGTGCGACCCGGCGAGCTCTTCCTTCCCCTGGTGGGCGAACGCTTTGATGGCCATGGCTTTCTCGAGACCGTTCTGACCTCGCCCCCGGCAGCGCCGGAGACCGCGCCTGGAGCCGCCGCCGCCCTGGCCCAGCGCGACCGGCTCGACCCCGTCGCCGCCGCCGACCTCGCGGCGCGCACCGGGCGCCCTCTCTGGCTGGTGGACGACACCCTGCTGGCGTATCAGGAGCTGGCGCGGCTTTGGC
>CAYVWU010000070.1:0-11847 GCA_964455575.1 uncultured Cyanobium sp.
CCCACCAGAGCTGGCGGCTGATGCACCAGTCGCGGATGTCGGTGAGCCAATCGCGGTAGACCTTGCTCCAGCGCTCCGGCACGAAGCGCGGTTCGCCCCGTTCCAAGGCCTGCCGGCAGTGGGCCGCCAACGGTTCCGCCCGCACGAACCACTGGGTGGACAGCAAGGGTTCCACCGGCACCTTGCCGCGGTCAGAGAAGGGGACGCTGTGGCGATGGGGTTCCGTCTTCACCAGCAGCCCCCGGGCCTCCATCGCCGCCACCACCGCCTCGCGGGCCTCAAAGCGGTCCAGGCCGGCGAAGGCCCCCGCGGCCGCGTTCATGGTGCCGTCCTTCTCCATCACGGTGATCAACGGCAGGCCGTGGCGTTGGCCGATGGCGAAATCGTTGGGGTCATGGGCGGGAGTGACCTTCACGCAGCCGGTGCCAAACGCTGGATCGACATGGTCATCGGCCACGATCGGAATCCGACGGCCCGCCAGGGGCAGCTCGATCGTGCGGCCAACCAGGTGGGCGTATCGCGGATCGGAGGGATTCACGGCCACGGCGGTGTCCCCCAGCATGGTTTCCGGGCGGGTGGTGGCCACAACGAGGTGGTCCACGGGAGCCTCCGAGGCTGCGGCAGGAGCCTCCGAGGCCGCAGCGGGGGCAGCCTCCTCGGCCAGTGGCGTGAGGGGATAGCGCAGATGCCAGAGATGGCCCTCCACCTCCTTCATCTCCACCTCCAGATCACTCACCGCCGATCCAGAGGCCGGGCACCAGTTGACAAGGTATTCGCCCCGATGGATCAGGCCCTGCTCATGCAGTCGCACGAAGGCTTCCACCACCGCCCGGTTGAGGCCGGGATCGAGGGTGAAGCGCTCGCGACGCCAGTCCACGGAATACCCGAGCCGACGCAGCTGGCCGACGATCGTGCCGCCGCTTTCCGCCTTCCAGGCCCAGGCGCGCTCCAGAAAGGCGTCCCGACCCAGGTCGTCCTTGCTGCCGCCCTCCGCCTGAATGCGCTTCTCCAGAAGGGTCTGCACGGCGATCGAGGCATGATCGGTGCCGGGGAGGCACAGCACGTTGCGGCCGCGCAGGCGCTGGAAGCGGACGATGGTGTCGATCAGGGCCGTGTTGAAGGCATGGCCCATGTGCAGGCTGCCCGTGACGTTCGGCGGGGGGATGACCACGGCAAAGGGCTCCCCGGGAGCTGCCGGATCCGGGTGAAAGGCGCCGGCCCGCTCCCAGGCGGACTGCCAGCGGGCCTCCGTGCCGGCGGGGTCGTAGGTCTTGGGCAGGTGCGGGCTGGCGGCCTCAGTCACGGCGGGGTGGGGGGAAGGTCCCCATGCTCTCAAAAAGAGCCCCATGCCCGCCGAGAGGGGGCATGGGGCTGGGGAGATCGGTGAACTCCAGGACTTCGACGTCGCCAGGCTTGCCGGAGACTTGATTGGGCACAGTCTCCAGACCCTTGCGCAAGAGCTCGATGGCACGGGGCACGTCGGCGGTGTTGTCGAGCTGGGCGACCAGATCGACGCGGCGGTAGGGATTGGTCGAGAAATTCTTGATGTTGTCGCCAAAGAGCTTGCTGTTACCGATGGAATGGCGAACGTTGTCAGGAGAGTTGATGGCCGTGACGAACATGCCCACTTCCTCGACGGTGCCTTCCACCCCGCCGGCTTCGATGTAGTCGCCCACATCGATCGGGCGAAGGATCTGCAGGAAGGCTCCAGCGGCGAAATTGCCGAGCAGACCACTCCAGGCGGCACCGATGGCGACACCAGCACCGGCCAGAAGGGCGGCGAAGCTGGCCGTTTCAATGCCAAAAAACCCGAGGATGGCCACCACGAGCACAACCCGCAGCAGAGCGCCGAGGATGCTGAGGAGGTAGTTGACCAGAGTCGGATCCATGGCGCCGCGAGGGAAAGAGCCGATTCAGGAGCCAGAGGGTCAAAGATTCATGTGTTTGTGGGGCACCTCAAAAGCAAACCGCTGCCAATATCAACAACGTGTGCTGGGATGCGAATGGATCTTGGAGCCGACGTCGGCGAAGATCTTGATCAAAACTTGCACAGGAAGCTCTCCCGGCGCGGCTCCGTGGCCTTCGGCTACTGTGGCAGCAAAAGCTTCGCGAAATATACGCATGACTGGCGTTGATGTCCTGGGCTATGTGGCCGCCAGCCTGACAACCTTGAGCTTTGTGCCTCAGGCGACCAAAACGCTCCGCAGCGGCGACACCACAGCCATCTCCCTGCGCATGTACCTGCTGTTCACCACCGGGGTGGCCTTGTGGGGGATCTACGGCCTCGCGCGGGGGGATCGACCCTTGGTGGTGGCCAACGCCATCACTCTGGTGAGCGCGGGCTTGATCCTGCAGAGCAAGCTGCGGGCGGTGCTGGCGGGGCGCCGCTGAGGGGACGCCATCCATCGAGTCGGCAGACCTCCTGCTCAAAAGGACCACGCAGGGCAAAAGCCTTCAACGTTTCAGCATCACGCTTTTCTGTCAACTTCTCCGCGACTGACGGCGAAGACATCATCGTTGGATCCGCTTACAGCAATGTCTTCCATGATCATGGCGGCAACGACACGATCCTTGGAGGGAGTGTGCTCGAGGTGATCCATCGCTACGCCGGTGTGGACACCTTCCCTTGGTTGAGCCTGAGCGAATCCCCGCTGGGCAGAGAAGGCGCCCTCAGCGTTGACAGAATCACCGACGATGATCAAGGAGATGGGCGGGAGGCCCCGTTCGCCACAGGACCCCTCACCAGCAGCTCCGGGCGGTGATCAACCTGACCGAAATGGGGAATCAATCTCTGCTGAGTACATGGTTCCCCACCTTCCTTGCCAAGGCATTTCAAGCTGACGGCTGGACTGGCAACTTCGTCGCGATGAAGGATGCTTTGGCAGAGTTTGCTGCCACTATCAACAACCTTGTTGTCCTGCCGAACGACGATCTTCATCTGGTGGGCAGCTCTCCGATTGTCGTGGCATAGGCTCAGGCGATCCGGAGGCCTGGCCTGCTGACGCGGACCTCAGGAGGCGTCCCTTCAGCCCAACGGTCGCCGACGCCAACCCTTCGGGGAGCCACGGCGGATCCGGGCCCGCGGGGGAGTAGAGGTAGAGTAATTACGACCTTTCCTCGCGGCATTCGACCTACCGCGGAACGCCGGCATGGACTCCCCGACCCAGCTCCCCAAAGCCCCGGTTGGCGCACCCTCCCGCACCAGCATTCAGGGAACGAGCGACACCGCGGACACCCCCCAATCGCCACCTCCTCCTCAGCTGGCCGAGCCGGTCCGAACTTATCGCAAACGCAAAGGAACCGAAGTTTTTGCTATCCAACTCAATCTCGATATTGAGTCATTCACCTATCACAAGTGGGGAGGTCTGCAGACCTGTCGCAGCGGCGACTGGATCGTGGAGCGCAACGGCAGCGTGCACACCGTTGCCGCGGACAGCTTCGCCCGCACCTACAAGCAGGTCGGCCCGGCGACGTACGTGAAGCGGGGAGTGGTGTGGGCCGCTCCCGCCAGCCGCGCAGGCGCCATCGCCACCCAAGAGGGCTTCACCCACGTCAAGCCAGGCGATTTTCTGGTGTGGAACGACAAAGAGCTCCAGGACGGCTACGCCATCGCCAAAGACACCTTCGCTTCCCTCTATGAGCCCGCCCCTGCACCTGAGGAGGCCACAGAGCCCCTGCCGGCCGACCCCGAAGGCAGCTGAAGACACAGCCCCTGCGCACCCGAACAGGGCGAAAGTGAAAAGATCACCATCGACCCCGAAGCAACCACCCCCATGCCCCTGCCCGTCCCTCTGTTGACGAGTGGCACGCACCAGCTGGAAGCGGCTCAGACCTTGATTCAGTTCGGGCAATTCGTGGTGATCCTTTTCGCCGCCCGCGCCCTGGCGGAGGGCATGGTGCGGCTTCGACTGCCGGCCATCCTCGGGGAGCTGGTGGCGGGGGTGCTCATCGGCATTTCCGGTTTGCACCTGATCCAGGCCCCGGGCCTGGGCGGACCGCTCAACGCCACGGCCACGGGGCTGCTCGGGGCCCTGGCCCACGTCAGCCCCGAGCAGCTGCGGCAGATCTATGTCGACAGCTTTCCCATCCTCGAAGGCGTCGCCAAGATCGGCCTGTTGGCCCTGCTCTTCCTCACCGGCCTGGAGTGCGATCTGGAGGAATTGATGGCCGTGGGGGGACAAGCGGTGGGCGTGGCCCTCACCGGCGTGGTGCTCCCCTTTGCCGTGGGCGTCGCGGGCCTTCACCTGCTGTTCGCCGTGCCCCTGCTGGCGTCGATCTTCGCGGGGGCGGCGATGACCGCCACGAGCATCGGCATCACCGCCAGCGTGCTCGGCGAATTGAAGGTGTTGCGCAGCCGCGAGGGGCAGATGGTGATCGGCGCCGCCGTGCTGGATGACATCCTCGGCATCGTCATCCTCGCCGTCGTGGCGGCCCTGGCCGGAGGCGAGGGGATCGCGCCCGGGCCCCTGCTTGGGTTGGTGGGGGCCGCATCGGTGTTCGTGGTGGTGGCCCTGGCCCTCAGCCGCACCGCCGCTCCCGCCTTCGACGGCCTGCTCGATCAGCTGCGCGCCCCGGGGGCGGTGGTGGTGGCGGCCTTCCTGGTGCTGTCGGTGACCTGTTTCGCGGCCCAGGCCTTCGGACTGGAGGCGGCCCTCGGCGCCTTCGCCGGCGGACTCATCCTCAGCGCCTCCCGCCACCGACACGCCATTGAGAACGCCATCCAGCCTCTGGTGGCGCTCTTCGCCAGCGTCTTCTTTGTGCTGATCGGCAGCAGCCTCAACCTCGCGGTGCTGAATCCCTTCAACCCCGCCAACCACGAAGGGCTGGTGATGGCTGGCTTTCTCCTCCTCACCGCCATGGTGACCAAGCTGGCCGCGGGATGGAGCTACCGCAGCCAGGCCCCCAGCAACCGTCTGGCGGTCGGACTGGCCATGATGCCCCGCGGCGAGGTGGGATTGATCTTTCTTGGCCTGGGCAGTCAGAGCGGCGTGTTCTCACCTGCTCTGGAAGCGGCCATTCTGCTGATGGTGATCGGCACCACCTTCCTGGCGCCGATCCTCCTGCGCCTGGCTCTGCCGCAACCGACCGAGGGGGCGGCGCGGCCCGCTGAGACCCTGGACCTGGAGCGGCCCGAGGCCGGTTGAAGGCCGTGTGGCTTACCATCTGGCCGAGCTGAGCCGTGCTGGGGGGAATGCGTTGGTGCCCATGAGGCCCCCGGGGGCACGGATGTCAGAGGTCTGGCTCCCGCGCGGCAGAGCCGCGGGCGGGAACCGCCCCATCGGCTTGGGTTCCGCCGCTGGAACGCGAGCGGAGGCAAGGCCCTCCTCCTCGGATCAAGGGGGCTTGACCCGTCGCGCCGCTCCCCTGGTGGTCGGTCTCAGCCTCCTGCCCCTGCTGGCCGCCTGCCAGGGCCCACCGGAACCTCCTCCTCGCCCCCCCTTGTCCGTGCGGGTGGAGCCGGCACAGGTGGCCCGCTTCGCGGACACCGTGGACACGGTGAGCACCCTGGAAGCCCTCGGGGAGGTGGCGCTGGCGGCCCAGGCGGGCGGGCGCATTCAAGCGTTGACGGTGCGGCAGGGGGACGTGGTGACCCGGGGGCAGCTGCTGATGGTGCTGGATCAGACCCAGGCCCGGGCGGAAGTGGCCCGGCTGCAGGCGGAGACGGAAACCAAACGGCTCAACTTCATGCGTTACGAATACCTCGTCAAGCAGGGGGCGGCGAGCGCGATCCAGCGCGATCAATTCCGGCAGGATTACATCTCCTCCCGCATGAACCTGGTCGCCCGCTCGGCGGATCTCGGCTTCCGCGACCTGAGAGCTCCCATCACCGGGATCGTGGGTGATGTGCAGGTGAAGGTGGGGGATGTGATTCAAGCCGGGGCGCCCTTCTCCAAGATCATCCGCAACGATCCCCTGGTGGCCCGGGTGGATGTGCCCGCGGTGTACTCCAGTCGCCTGCGGGTCGGCCTGCCGGTGATCCTGATGGATCCGGCCAGCAATCGCCCCATCGCCCAAAGCGTGGTCCGCTCCCTCGATCCGGCCGTGGTCGCCGGCACCCAGTCGCTGCTCGCCAAGGCGGAATTCGCCAACCCCACCGGCGTGTTGCGCAATGGCCTGCGCACCCGCACCCGGTTGATCCTGGATGAGCGCGCCGAGCTGTCGGTGCCCTTCGCCGCGGTCAGCCAGATCTCGGGCCAGAGCTTCGTCTTCGTGGCCGGCAGCCTGGCGGAGCTGGAGCAGCGTCCGGGCCAGGCCAAGCTGGACGCCCTGCGCAAGCTTCCGCCCGGCACCCTCTTCGCCCTCCAGACCCCGGTGGAGCTCGGTCCGCTGCAGAACAACCGCTACCCCGTGCGGCGCGGCCTCCGGAGCGGCCAGAGCGTGATCACCACCAACCTCATCAACCTCCGGCATGGCCTGCCGGTGAGGCCCAACTGACCGCGCCCCACCGACGCTGATGTCGCTTTCCAACACCTTCATCCTCCGCCCGGTTCTGACGACGGTCTGCAGCCTGCTGATCGTCATCGCCGGGCTGATCGCGATTCCCATCCTGCCGATTGAGAACCTCCCCGACATCGCTCCACCCACCGTGCAGGTCAGCGCTCGCTATGTGGGGGCCGATGCGGTGAGCGTGGAACAGGGGGTGACCAGCGTTCTGGAGCAACAGATCAACGGGGTGGAGAACATGGACTTCATCTCCTCCACCAGCGCCGCCGATGGCAGCAGCGCCATCACCGTCACCTTCACCAGCGGCAGCGATGGCGACATCAACCAGGTGAATGTGCAGAACCGCGTGGCCCTCGCCCAGCCGAGCCTGCCGGAAGAGGTGCGGCAATCGGGCATCACGGTGAATCAGGCCTCGAGCTCCATCCTGCTTGTTTATAACGTCACCAGCGAAGATCCGAATAACCAATACAGCCTGGAAACGATCAGCGGGCTCCTGGATCAAAACCTCACCGATGCCATCCGCCGCGTGCCCGGTGTCGGTGATCTGCAGTATTTCGGCATCCGCCAGCTGGCCTACCGGCTCTGGCTCGATCCGGTGCGCCTGGCCGCCAACAAGCTCACCGCCGCCGACGTCGTTCAGGCCCTGCGCAGCCAGAACCGCCTCGTGCCCGTCGGCCAGATCGGTGGCGCCCCGGCACCCGCCGGACAACAATTCACCCTGACGGTCAAGCTGCAAGGTCGGCTCAGCAGCACGCGCGACTTTGAAAACCTCATCCTGCGCGCCACCCCGGATGGGGGGGTGTTGCGGCTTGGCGATGTGGGCCGCGTGAGCCTGGGGGGAGAAACCTTTTCCGTCGAAGCCACCGACCTGCGTGGCGTTCCGTCCGTGGGTCTGGCGATCTACCAGCGCACCGGCAGCAATGCCCTGGAGGTCGCCCGAGGCGTGGAGGAGGTGCTGAAGGAGTTCAGCGACACCATGCCGGTGGGCCTGACGATGCAGAAGATCATCGACAACACCGACTTCGTGCGCGCCTCCATCGATGGCGTCACCAATGCCCTGCGGGACGCCGTGATTCTGGTGGTGCTCGTGCTGTTTCTCTTCCTCCAGGACTGGAAAGCCACGCTCGTGCCCGCCATCGCCATTCCGGTGGCGTTGGTGGGGTCCTTCATGGGCGTTTTGATCTTCGGGTTCACCCTCAACCAGCTCACGCTGTTCGGCCTGGTGCTGGCCACGGGCCTGGTGGTGGATGACGCGATCACGATCATTGAAAACACCGCCACCAACAAGGCCTCCGGCATGAGCGCCCTGGCGGCGGCCAAGGCGACCATGGATGGCCTGTTCGGCGCGGTGATCGCCACCTCGCTGGTGCTGCTGGCGGTGTTCGTGCCGGTGCTCGTCTTCCCCGGCGCCACCGGCACGATCTACCAGCAGTTCGCCGCCACGATCCTCTTCGCCGTCGCCATCTCCACCTTCAACGCCCTCACCTTCTCCCCCATGCTTTCCGCCCTGCTGCTGGCCTGGGAGGCGGATCCCCCCGGACGGCGCGCCTACGCCATCGCCGGAGCGGGAGTGGGCTTCGTCTATGGCCTGCTGGCCGGCGGCGGCAGCGGCACCCTCGCCGCCCTCGGCGCCCTGGTGGCCGGGCTGCTCGTGGGCTTTGCCCTCCGGCTGGCCACCGGACTGCCCCTGCGCCTGCCCCTCACCCTCGCCGGTGGGGTGGTGGGGCTGCTCCTTCCCGGGGTGGAGCGCCCCTGGCTGGCGCTGGCCTTCGCCCTGGCCGGCGCCCTGTTCGGCTGGGCCACGCCGGTGATCTTCCGCTGGTTCAACCGCGGCTATGGCGCCGTCGAACGGGGCTATCACCACGGACTGGCCTGGGTGCTCTCCCATCGCACCCTGATCATGGGCGCCCTGGTGGCGGGCATCGCCCTCACGGCGGTGGCGTTCAACACCATCTCCACCGGTTTCGTGCCGGTGGAGGACCAGGGCTATGCCATCGGCATCGTCCAGGCGCCGGATGGCGCCTCTCTGGAGACGACGCGACAGATCAACCAGCAGGTGGCGGCGATCCTGCGGGAGGAGAGGGACATCCAGAACGCCGCCGTGTTCAGCGGCGCCAGCCTGGCCGGCAATGCCCCCAATCGCGGACTGTTCTTCTTCGGCACCACCAACTGGAGCGAGCGCACCAGCCGCGACCAGGGGATGGAGGCCATCGTGCAGCGCCTCAACCGCCGCTTCGCCGCGCTTCAGGAAGCCCGCGTCATCGTCATCGAACCGCCGGCGATTCCGGGCTACGGCAACGGGGCTGGCTTCGAGATGCAGCTGCTCAACCGCAGCGGCGGCGCCCTCGCCGACAACCAGTTCTTCGAGGCCGCCCAGCGGCTCATCGGCAGCGCCAGCGGCAGTGGCCTCTTCGATCGGGTGTTCACGCAGTTCTCCCCGGAAGCGCCCCAGCTGGAAATCCTGGTCGACCGCGATCGCATGGCCTCCCTGGGGGTGGACTTCCAGAGCGCCATGCAAGCCTTCAGCTTCAACATCGGCTCCTTCTATGTCAACGACACCTTTGAAAGCGGTCGCATCCGCAAGGTGTTCGTTCAGGCCGACAACAGCTTCCGCGCCACCCCGGACAAACTGCGCTCGCTTTACACCAAGAATGGCGCCGGCGAGCCGGTTCCTCTATCGGAATTCATCCAGATCAAGCCCGTCACCGGCCCCTCCGTGATCCCCCGCTTCAATCTGTTCCGCACCATCAAGGTGGAGGGAACGCCGGCGGCTGGGCGCAGCTCAGGGCAGGCGATCAACGACATCCGCCGCTTGTTCGCCGACCTCTCCATCAACGGCGTCAGCTACGACTGGACGGGAATCTCGCGGGAGGAGCTGCGGGCAGGCGCCCTGGCGATCGTGGTGTTCGCCCTGGGCATCCTCACCGCCTATCTCGTGCTCGCGGGCCAGTACGAAAGCTATACCGATCCCCTGATCATCCTGATGACCGTGCCCACGGCCATGCTCGGCGCCCTGCTCTTCCTGGCCGCCCGCGGCGAGGTGCTCAACATCTTTGCCCAGGTGGGTCTGGTGATGCTCATCGGCCTGGCGGCCAAGAACGGAATCCTGATCGTCGACCAGGCCAACCAGAGCATGGAAGAGGGCGCCACAGCCCTGGAGGCGGCGGCCGAGGCGGCCCGCTCCCGGTTCCGACCGATCCTGATGACGGCCATCTCCTCCTTGTTCGGCTTCCTTCCCCTCGTGCTGGCCAGCGGCGCGGGCGCCCGGGGCCAGGCCTCCCTGGGGACGGTGGTGTTCGGCGGGCTGGCGGTGGCCACAGTGCTGAGCCTCTTCGTCGTGCCCGTCTTTTATGTGGTGATGAAACAGCTCACCGGCGGTCCCTCGGTGGACGCGACCGGGGGGGCGGCGGCCAGGGAGAGCGCCACCCCATGACGCCCACACCCACTCCGTTCAACGGTCGACGCGTGCTGGGGGCAGGGTTGGTGATCGGTGCGATCAGCCTGGCGAGCGCGCTGTTCCTGCGGGCCCTGATCGCCAACACGCCCGCCCGGGTCACCGAGACCAAGCTCTTCTGGGGCACGTTCCTGGCCAGCGCCTCCGGTCTGCTGGCGGGCATGGCGGTGGAGGCGGTGCGGCAGTTGCGGGACCACAACCCCGATCCGGAGTATCAGCGGCAGCGCCCGGGGCGCCGAGCGCGTCCCAGGTAACGTCAACTCGCGCCCCATCGTCACGGTCCCCGAGCATGACCTACTGCATCGGCTACTGGCTGGAAAAGGGCCTCGTGCTGGCCTCTGATTCCCGCACCAACGCGGGGGTGGATTACATCTCGACCTACAGCAAGATGTATGCGTTTCAGCCCGCCTCGGATCGGTTGTTCGTGCTCCTGGCGGCAGGCAGCCTGGCCACCACCCAGTCCGTGATCAACTGGATTCGCCGCGATCTCGACCGGCCGGCGGATCTGGAAAGCGGCACAGGCAAGGATTTTCGCCACTGCGACTACCTCTTTGAGGCGGCGTCCTATGTGGGCCGGGTGAGTGTGGCGGCCCGCAAGGAAAACGAAGCGGCCCTGCGGGAATCCGGGGCCAGCGGCAGCGCCACCTTCCTGCTCGGAGGACAGATCGGCAGCGAACCTCACGGGTTGTTTCTGATCTATCCGGAAGGCAACGCGATCATGGCCACCCCGGAAACCCCCTATCTCCAGATCGGCGAAAGCAAATACGGCAAGCCACCGCTCGACAACATCGGCCACGCCAATCTGTCCCTGGAGGATGCGGCCCGGCTCTGTCTGATCTCGCAGGTGCTCACCATGCGCTCCAATCTCAGCGTCGGCCCGCCCTTCGATCTGGTGGTGATCCCCGCGGGCACCCGCTCCATCGCCCAGCAGATCCGAATCGCGGGGGATGATCCGATGCTGGCCGCCATGATCGACACCTGGAGCGAGGCCCAGCGGGAGGCGTTGTATCGGCTTCCCCAGCTCCCCTGGGAAGGGGGCGGAGAGGAGGGAGCGTGACAGAGGCGGCGCGGCGGGGCGGGGATGGAGCTTGGGTCTCGACGGGGCAGCTGCCCACCGAGGAGGTGGTGCGGGAGCTGGTGGGCGAGGCCCATCGGCGGTTCCACACCGTGGAGGAAGGGACGGTGGCCGCCTACATCCCCGCCCTGGCGTCGGCCGATCCGGACCACTTCGGTCTCTGCGTGGCCGCCTGCAACGGCCTGCTGGTGGAGGCGGGAGACTCCCGCCAGCCCTTCAGCATCCAGAGCCTGTCCAAACCCTTCTTGTTCGCCTTGATCTGCCAGGCGATCGGCGAAGACGCGGCGCGGGAGAAGCTGGGGGTGAACAGCACGGGGTTGCCGTTCAATTCCGTGCTGGCGGTGGAGCGCGCCGAGGAGGGACTCTCCAACCCGATGGTGAACGCGGGCGCGATCGCGGCCACCAGCCTCGCGCCTGGCGACACGATGGAGGCCAAGTGGGCCTTCATCGTGGAGGGTTTCTCCCGCTTTGCCGGCCGCTCCCTGGCGCTGGACGACGCCGTCTATGCCTCCGAACTCGCGACCAACCGCCGCAATGTGGGCATCGCCAACCTGCTGGAGGAACAGGAGCGGATCTGGTGGGATCCGGAGGCCGCAACGGACCTCTACACCCGTCAATGCGCCCTGAGCGTCACGGCCCGCGACCTCGCCCTGATGGCCGCGACCCTGGCCAATGGCGGTCGGCAACCCCTCACCGGGGAGCAGGTGGTGGAGCCGCTTGTCTGCCAACACGTTCTCGCCGTGATGGTGACCGCCGGCCTCTACGAAACCTCCGGCGACTGGCTCTATGACACGGGGCTGCCGGGGAAGAGCGGCGTCTCCGGCGGGCTGATCACCGTGGCGCCCGGCAAAGGGGGCCTGGCCACCTATTCCCC
>CAYVWU010000071.1:0-11601 GCA_964455575.1 uncultured Cyanobium sp.
AATCGTGGGTGAGCACATAGATGGCGCCCAGCTCGCTCAGGGCCGACAGGCGCATGGCACCGATCATGTAGCCGGCGAAGACCAGGAAGGTGCCGCCATAGGGGATCAGGCCACTGCCGTGATACGCGATGCCATTGAGGATGGCCGCCATGGCGTGTTCGCGCACGCCGAAGTGGAGATAGCGATTGGCTTCCCCACCTTTCTGGAAGCTGGCTTCACCCTTGATGTCCGTGAGGTTGGAGTGGGTGAGGTCAGCGGAACCGCCGATCAGTTCCGGCAGTTTGGGGCCGAAGGCGTTGAGGGCGTTGTAGGAGTGCTGGCGCGTGGCCAGGCCCTTGTCAGCCGGAGTGAAGGTGGGCAGGGTGGAATCCCAGTCCGCGGGGAGCTCACCCCGCAGCAGGCGCTCAAACTCCGCGGCTTCCGTCGGGTAGGCCTGCCGATAGGCCGCCAGGGTGGCGTTCCAGTCGCCTTCGGCGGTCGCACCGCGCTGGATCGCCTGGCGCCAGTGCTCATAGGCTTCCTCGGGGACCACAAAGTCGCCGTAGGTCCATTCCAGGGCCTTGCGGGTGAGCTCGGCCTCGTCAGCTCCCAGAGCAGCTCCGTGAACGCCAGCGGTGTTCGCCTTGTTGGGGGAGCCGTAGCCGATGGTGGTGGTGACCTTGATCAGGCTGGGCTTGTCCGTGACAGCTTTGGCCGCTTCCAGGGCGCGGACGATGGCCTCGACATCGGTGTTGCCGTCGGGCACGTGCTGCACGTGCCAGCCATACGATTCGTAACGCTTCAACACATCTTCGGTGAAGGACACCGCGGTGTTGCCATCAATCGTGATGTGGTTGTCGTCGTAAAGGGCAATCAATTTGCCCAGTCCGAGGTGACCGGCGAGGGAGGCCGCTTCGGAGGCCACGCCCTCTTGATTGCAGCCATCCCCCATCAGCACATAGGTGGTGTGGTCCACGAGGGTGTGGCCTGGCCGGTTGAAGCGAGCGGCCAGGTGGGCCTCGGCGATGGCCAGGCCGACGGCGTTGGAGATGCCCTGGCCCAAGGGACCCGTGGTGACTTCGACGCCCGGGGTTTCAAAGGTCTCGGGGTGTCCTGGAGTCCTGGATCCCCACTGGCGAAACTGCTTGATGTCCTCCAGGGTCACCGCGTCGTAGCCGGTGAGATGGAGCAGGGCATACAACAGCATGCAGCCGTGACCGGCGGAGAGCACGAAGCGGTCGCGATTGAACCAGCGGGGATTCTTGGGGTTGTGCCGCAGCACCTTGTCCCAGAGCGCGAAGGCCATGGGGGCGCAGCCCATCGGCAGGCCGGGGTGGCCCGAGTTGGACTTGTTGATCGCGTCGACCGCCAGAAAGCGGATGCTGTTGATGCAGAGGCTTTCGATGGAGGTGGTGGGGGCGACGACCATGGCTGAACTGGGGTGGAGGGCAAAAGGGGGCTGGGGTTCAGATCATCCGGCGAAACGCCAGGCAGACATTGTGACCGCCAAACCCGAAGGAGTTTGACAGCACGACATTCACGGGGTGCTCGCGGGCGCTGTTGGGTACAACGTCCAGGTCACAAGCCGGATCTGGGGTGGAGTAATTGATCGTAGGGGGTATCAGGTTGTGGCCGATCGCCAGAACGGCCGCCACAGCTTCAATCCCGCCGCTGCCACCCAGCAGGTGCCCCGTCATCGACTTGGTGGAGCTGACGGGGGTCCGCCAGGCGTGTTCGCCGAGGGCGGACTTGATGGCGGCGGTTTCGTTGCTGTCGTTGGCCTGGGTGCTGGTGCCGTGGGCGTTGACGTAGTCCACGGCTTCGGCCGGCAAGCGGGCATCGGCGAGGGCGAGACGCATGGCCTCGGCGCCACCGACCCCCCCGGGGGAGGGGGCGGTGATGTGGTGGGCATCACAGGTGGTGCCGTAGCCCACGATCTCCGCCAGAACGGTGGCTCCACGCCGTTGGGCGTGGTCGAGGCTCTCGAGCACGAGGACACCGGCACCTTCGCCGATGACGAAGCCGTCGCGCTTCAGGTCGAAGGGGCGGCTGGCCGAAGCGGGATCATCATTCCGAAAGGACAGGGCCTTGGCGCTGGCAAAGCCCGCCACGCCCAGGGGCGTGATGGCCGATTCCGCGCCACCGCACACCATGGCGTCGGCCAAGCCGAGCTGGATGAGGCGGAAG
Source organism: uncultured Cyanobium sp. (assembly GCA_964455575.1). GTDB lineage: Bacteria > Cyanobacteriota > Cyanobacteriia > PCC-6307 > Cyanobiaceae > Cyanobium. Next base: position 2,167 of record CAYVWU010000071.1, read on the forward strand.
GCGTCACCGATGGCGTTGGATCCAGCGGCGCAGGCGGTGGCCACAGCGCTGCTGGGGCCCTTGGCTCCCAGAGCGATGGCGGCCAGTCCGGTGGCCATGTTGGGGATCATCATCGGCACGCAAAAGGGGCTGACCCGATCCGGACCCCTGTCGGCCAACACGTGGGCCTGGGTTTCCATCATCAGGAGCCCGCCGACTCCGGAGCCGATGGCCACGCCAATGCGCTGGGCATTGCTGGGATCAATGACCAGGCCGGCGTGGCCGATGGCTTCCTTGGCGGCCACCACGCCGAACTGGCAGAAGCGATCCCAGCGCTTCGCCTCTTTGGGTTCCAGCTGGCCGGTCGGGTTGAAATTCTTCACCTCAGCCGCGAAGCGGCAGGCGTGGCGAGAGGCATCAAACAGAGTGATGCCGGCGACTCCATTCCGCCCGGACTGCAAGCCCTCCCAATACTTCCTGACGTCATTGCCGATCGGCGTGACGGCTCCCAGGCCAGTGACGACGACGCGGCGGAGTCCCTCCACCATCGACGGCCTCAGGCTTGCTTCTCTTGGATGTACTTCACGGCATCGCCAACGGTGGTGATGCCCTCGGCGTCCTCATCGGGGATCTCGATGTCGAAGGCCTCCTCCAGGGCCATCACCAGTTCGACGGTGTCGAGGGAATCGGCACCCAGATCGTTCTGGAAATTGGATTCGGGCTTCACTTCGGCCGCATCCACGCTGAGTTGCTCGGCGACGATGCCGCGCACTTTTTCGAAGATCTCTTCCAGGGACATGGAGGCTGAGTGGGAGGCAGCATCCTATGGGGTCGCCGGTGCCGGCCCCCCGCCGCGTATGAACAAGGGTGACGGCGCCAGGGGGCAAAGCCCCTGCTCCCCCCCGCCATGGGTACCTTGGCTGCACGCCCACCAAGCTCCATGTCACACGCCGTCAAGATCTACGACACCTGCATCGGCTGCACCCAGTGCGTGCGGGCCTGCCCTCTCGATGTCTTGGAAATGGTTCCCTGGGATGGCTGCAAGGCAGGGCAGATCGCTTCGTCTCCCCGCACGGAGGACTGCATCGGCTGCAAGCGCTGCGAAACCGCCTGCCCCACCGACTTCATCAGCATCCGGGTCTACCTGGGCGATGAAACCAGTCGTTCCATGGGCCTGGCGTATTAAGCCACCGCGCCAATCGGGGCGCTCCCCTGGTGGGGGCGCCCGTTCCCCCATAAGCTCAGGCCGGTTGTGGGGACCGTATGTGCGGCATCGTTGCCCTGATTGGTTCGCGGGAGGCTGGACCACAGCTCCTGGAGGGCCTGCGACAGCTTGAATACCGGGGCTACGACTCCGCTGGCATCGCCACAGTCGATGCCAGCGGCCTTCATTGTCTGAAGGCGGAAGGCAAGCTTGTCAATCTCATCGCGCGTTTTGAGGCGGAGGGTGCTCCCGGTCATTGCGGCATCGGCCACACCCGTTGGGCCACCCATGGCAAGCCTGAGGAGCGCAATGCCCACCCCCACCTTGATGGCAGTGGCCAGCTGGCGGTGGTCCAAAACGGCATCATCGAAAACCATCGCCCCTTGAGAGAGGGCTTGCAAGCGGAGGGTGTCCGCTTTCTGTCCGACACGGACACCGAGGTCATTCCCCACCTGGTGGCGAGGCGTCTGGCCCAGCATGAGTCGGAGGGTGAAAAGGCCTCTCCGGCTCTCCTCCTCCGGGCTGTCAGGGAGGTGCTCCCCGCTCTTCACGGGGCCTATGCCCTCGCTGTGGTCTGGTCGAGGGTGCCCGGGGCGCTGGTGGTGGCCCGCCGACAGGCTCCCCTGCTCATCGGCCTCGGGGAAGGGGAGTTCCTCTGCGCCAGCGATACGCCAGCCCTGGCGGGATTCACGCGCACCATCCTGCCCATGGAGGATGGGGAGGTGGCGCTGCTGACCCCCCTGGGGATCGAGCTTTACGACGCCTCAGGCGAGCGGGTGCAGCGCACGCCCAGCCTGCTCACGGGCACGGAGCACATGGCGGACAAGCGCAGCTTTCGCCATTTCATGCTCAAGGAAATCCATGAGCAACCCGAAACGGCTGCGCTTTGGGTGGCGAGGCATCTGCCGGAGGAAGCGCTGGTGGCCTTGCCCCTGGATGAATCGGTGTACGAGGGAGTGGAGAACATCCAGATCCTGGCCTGCGGCACCAGCCGACACGCCGCTCAGGTGGGCGCCCATCTGCTGGAGCAGCTCGCGGGCGTGCCCACGAGCGTGTTCTATGCCAGCGAGTTTCGCTATGCGCCTCCGCCATTGCGGCCCCATACCCTGACGATTGGCGTCACCCAATCCGGGGAGACGGCGGACACCCTGGCTGCCTTGGCCATGGAGCAGGAGCGGGCCCAGGGCCTGGCCGACCCGGCCTACGCGCCGCGCCTTCTCGGCATCACCAATCGCCCTGAAAGCTCCCTTGGACGCCTGGTCCCCCACGTCCTGGACATCGGGGCGGGAATCGAGGTGGGCGTGGCCGCCACGAAAACCTTCCTTGGCCAGCTCCTGGCCTTCTATGGCTTGGCTCTTGCCTTCGCGGAGCGGCGTCAGGGCCTGCCCGGGGTGGCGGACCTGGCCCACCTGCGGACGCTCTCCTGCCAATTGCGAGACCTCCCCGCCGTTCTGCGTGAGCTTGTGGACGATCACGACGCCCGCTGTGCTGATCTGGCCCATCTGTTCGCCGAGACGCGCGATGTGATCTTTCTCGGGAGGGGCATCAACTATCCAATTGCGATGGAGGGGGCGCTGAAGCTCAAGGAAATCAGTTACATCCATGCGGAGGGCTATCCAGCCGGTGAAATGAAACATGGCCCGATTGCCCTGTTGGACTCCAAGGTGCCCGTCGTGTCCATTGCTGTTCCTGGCACGGTGTTTGACAAGGTGCTTTCAAATGCTCAGGAAGCCAAAGCCAGAGATGCGCAATTGATCGGCGTGGCGCCGGCGTGCCCGGATAGTGAAGTGTTTGATTTGTTGCTTCCCCTGCCGCATGTTGAAGAGCTGCTGAGTCCGTTGTTGACGGTGATACCGATGCAGCTCCTCAGTTATCACATCGCGGCCCATCGCGGGCTGGATGTGGATCAACCGCGAAACCTTGCCAAAAGTGTGACAGTGGAATGAATCCTTGGGGAGGCTTCAGTCTGGGACTGGAATATTGCGCTTTTTGCCTATCGCCAGAAAACCGAAAGCCAAGATTGCGCATTGAAGGGAATTACGGAATGCTTCTCTTAGCCAGGTTTGCCATCGCGAGGAAGACCGCTGCTCCTGGCGGTTCTTGGCAGCGTTCAGATTGCTTTGCAATTGGGAAAGAAGATTGGTTTTTGCCACTTCCACGGGGACGGTCAGTCGGGGCATTGGAGGTTGGTTTGGAATTCGGGCCATGGCGGTACGAAGGTCGTCTTCAGAGGCAGCGCTACTCACCTGACGGCTGACGCGCTGCAAATTTTGAATCTCTCCGATTTCACCAGCGCTGATGCTATTAATCAGACGTATGCTCAGGAAGAGCTGCAAAGGGATCAGCAGCAGCCAGCCAAGAGCCACCCAGGACGCAAGGTTGCGAATAAGCAGCGTCCGATTGCGGATCATGCGATCACTCGGGTTGAGGAGACGGGCCAAGCAAATGAGCAGTGTGCCTATGAAGGCCCAGATGCCATTCGTCATCAGGCTGCTAATCAGATTGAGTTGCCAGGCCGGATCCTGCGCTTTGACGGGGACCAGGTTGAAGAGTGGAACCAGGAAGGCCGCGACTAGAGTAATTCCACCCCAAAAGGTAAAGCGTGCTGCATCTGCCCGATCCTTCCAACGCCGCTCATTGATTAACTCGGTTTCATTGATTGACTTCGAGAGTTCATCAAAGGTCTTCTCGAATCCTTGTTGGCCAGCCACGTTTAGAGAAAGTAAGCTAACACATCATAGCAGGGAGTTAGCCTCGCGCCAGGATTTCTTCTGTGCGTCCATAACGATCATCAAAGCGAACAATGTCGTCTTCTCCCAGGTAGGGGCCGCTCTGAACCTCGATCAATTCAACAGGAATCTTTCCGGGATTGATGAGACGATGTCGAGAACCTAGAGGGATGTAGGTGCTTTGATTCTCGGCAAGTAGTTCTTGGCGGCCGTCTTTTTCAACCAGGGCGGTGCCTTTCACCACCACCCAGTGTTCCGCACGATGATGATGCATCTGCAGGGATAGGCTAGCTCCTGGCTTCACCTGGATTTTCTTGACCTGCCAGCGATCGCCATCCACAACGCCGTCGTAGTAACCCCAAGGACGATAAATGCGGCGGTGAGCTTTGCTCTCCGGAGCGCCTTCCCCTTCCAGTTGGCTCACAATGTTTTTCACATCTTGCGCATGGTCACGGTGAGCGACGAGCACCACATCATCCGTCTCAACCACCACCAGATTTTCCACGCCAAGACCCACCACCAGGCGGTGTTCACTGCGGAGATAACAATTGCTGGAACCCCTGCTGATCACCCTGCCCCGCAGCACATTGCCCTGGCTGTCGCGATCTGCGGTTTCCCAGAGGGCGCTCCAGCTACCCACGTCGCTCCACTGGGCATCCAGAGGTAGAACACAGCCGCGATCCGTGCGTTCCATCACCGCCACGTCGATGGCTACCGAAGGACAGGCGGCGAAGGCTTCACGTTCCAGGCGTAGGAAATCGAGATCAGCGCTGTCGTGCTCCAAGGCGCTGCGGCAGGCGCTCACCACTTCTGGAGCTAGTCGTTCGAGCTCAGCGAGGATGGCACTGGCACGGAAGAGAAACATGCCGCTGTTCCAGGTGAATCGCCCGGAAGCCAGAAAGCCTTCGGCGGTGGCCCGATCTGGTTTTTCCACGAAGCGGGCGATGGGAACGGGGTGGTCCTGGCTCAGGGGCGCCGCGGACTCGATGTAGCCATAGCCGGTCTCTGGGGCGGTCGGCACGATGCCGAAGGTCACCAACTGACCGCCATTGGCAGAGGCAAGACCTGCACAGACCGTTTCACGGAAACGTTCCTCTTGGCGGATCACGTGGTCTGCCGCGAGAACCAATAGCAAGGGATCCTCGCCACGGGCCGTGGCCTGCAGGGCTGCCACGGCTACGGCCGGGGCGGTGTTGCGGCCGACGGGCTCCAGCAGGATTGCAGAGGGCTCGACAGTGATTTGGCGCATCTGCTCCGCCACAATGAAGCGATGGTCTTCATTGCAGACCAGCAAGGGTGGCGACAACCCTGGCAGCCCGGCCAACCGTTGCTGGGTCTGTTGTAAGAGGGTTAGCTCACTTTCGCTAGCAAGTGCCCAATATTGCTTGGGGTATGACGCCCTGGAGAGTGGCCAAAGGCGTGTGCCGGTGCCACCACAGAGGATGAGCGGAACCAGAGGCGTAACGGCCATGGAAGGCAAGCACAATCAATGATGGTCCGTGGTTCATTCAAGCGAGTTGAGGTGGATTGGCGGCGATCCTTGGGACAGAACGCTTGGTTGTCTCCAAGGCCTTCTGTCAGCGGGGGCCGGAAAAGCTGACGACTTCCACCAGAATTCAGGGACAACCCTCGCCAGTGCAAGGTGTTACAGTAGGTTCTCGCGTTTGTCTAGATCCCCCTCTCGCCGTCACAAGCATTCTCTTGATACGTCTTTTAGGACCCCCTCTCTAATTCGACAGAAGAGGAATATGTTTTGAAAGAATGTCATTTTCTTTCTATCCTATGCGCCTTTGGTTTCCGTTCCAAGACGAAACAACCAACGATTGTTTGGCCTCTCGGAATAGGCCTTGAATGTTTAGCATTCCCTGCGTAGGTCATGCTGCCCGTCATTTTTGTTCTAACAATCATCAAGAACGATGCTCATACAACTCGGTCTTGATTTTTGGCTCGATCATCAGGGGGCGCATGCAAAGCTCCTGATTGTTTCGAAGCATGTCATCACCATCCTTGTGATCGTCGAGGGGTTGCATCAATGTCCTTGGCAATTTGTTCCTGTTCCAGGGCCTGTTGATCAGGTTGATCATGTCACTTGCTCCCATCGGTGTTTCTGACACCAGTAGCAACTATTCTGGACAGCGCAGAGTTTCTTGCCGTTACACTGAAATTTTGACCTTTACATGTTCAAGAAGCTTTGTGATGGGGAAGTGTGATGGGAAAGATTTTGGTCGTTCATCCCTGTCGTTCCCTTCTCAAAGTCATCATTCTTGCTTGACTAAGCGGCTTCTGGACCTATTGATTGAATACGGGGAGCCAGAGAAAACGTGAGACATGGAATATGCATCTACGAGAATCAAAACTTTCTTTGGCTAACTTCTATCAAAAAACTCTTTGTCAACGCGAAATGCCTGGCCGAAATCTAAATTCTATAGAATAAAAAATTATAAACCGCATTTGACCCTTGGGGTTCTACTCCGCAATCTACCGTTGAGCTGTCATCGGAAAGTCTGAATAGTGTTTATGCTGTGAATCGCAGATGTCCTGGAGTATCAGGGCGACTCAGCATGTTTGGTTGGTGACTCGTCTTATCTACAAAAAAAGTGCTTCAAGGTTATCCCTGAAGCACTTGAAACTAGCAATCAGTTGAAAAGTTGAATAAACGTAGGCGATCAAGCAGCAACGCTGATGCGACGGCGAATCTTTCTGGAGAATGCAAACGCAGCACCTGCTCCCAGAATTGGCAGAGGACCTGGCGTTTGAATAATCGAAGAAGTGAACGAATTCAGGCCGCCAGAAGTGACGCTCCAGGTTGTGGTGATTTTGCTGGTGGTAACCGTGGGAGAATAGACAAAACCGGACAGGGCGCAGTCTGTAATCCCTGGGACGGTCATCGGGCAGCTGCCGGATGTGGTGCCCGTGCCAGCAAGGGTAGCGCTCAGAGCTGTGCCAGGAACGGAGGTCGTCACGCCACCGGTCAAAGCTTTGATGGTTTCATTGGTCAGCGTGTTGACGGTCACGGTGTAAGCCATGGAGCCAGTGCCGGTCCAAGAATTAGGGCTGCCTGCCGCTTGGAAATTCACCGTGTGAACGCTTCCATCATTCGAGGAACCAAGGGTTACCTGAACTTGAGTTGCAGGTTTCGTTCCTACGTAGTCAGTGGCGGAGAAGTGAAAGTTTTTGTCACCAACTGAGCAACCAGTAGCATACAGGCTGGCTAGAGAAACTCCGAATTCGCTACATACAGGCAAAGGAGCTTCCGTGCCGGCGCGTGCAGGAGAGGTAAATGTCCCGGCTGCGGCAACAAGGCCTCCGAGAACCAGATGTCTAAATCTGAGATTCATGAGAAAAAAGTAAGAAACGCGCCCCGCTTCGAGGCTCGCATTCATGATAGCTCCTGAAAACATATTTGCGTGATTTCACAAATATGTTTTCGCTTCGAGACAAGCCCGAAAAAAGGAGCTCAATTTTTTGGTGCCCCGCTCAAAATAGGACTGGCAAGACCAATCTGCCAGGAAATGGTCTTGTATTGAGTCGATCGAGACTCTCGCGTGACTTCTCTTCCCTGCATTTGTGGTATAATTTTTGAATCCTAGCGAAATCAATGGCTAACCTCCCTGTTCTTCCCGGTAATGTTGTAGTAATTGTTGAGCCCGAATCCATTTATCGAGGCTATAGAGGAATTGTTCAAAGAATTAGTGGTCAGAAGGCAGCAGTCCTGTTTGAGGGTGGTTGCTGGGACAAATTAATCACCTTACCCATTAAATCCATTGAAGTGATTCATTAACGCGCCGGTCTCTCAGGCCAGTCCTATATGCTTACCAATAGAATTATAACTTTTGCGTTTGTAAAACTTCATGAATCTATTGGCCTAGAATCAGATTAACTTGCCGATTCCTTTTCACTGCCAGTTTGCTCATAATTTCTTTTTATTTTAAATTTTTGTTGCCTCTGTCGAAAAATGATTCCTAATGTCGCCAAATAAAATAAAAAAATATTTTTAAGTTACAGATTTCTTTGTGATGACCTTTTCCAGAATCAGTGCCGTTGCATTGGTGGCACGGGGATTTGGAAAATCATTGTTTTCATCGCAATCTTGTTTGAAATCAGTCAAGTTAGATCTCGTTTGTTGATCGTGTGCGGATTTTGCTTGTATCAACAGTATGTGTTCCTAACGTTTTTCTGTGTTGACCTCGGACTTGGTGCTGGTCAGTTATTATTTTAATTCAAACGCGAAAATCACTTTTCTTCGTTATGAGGGGGCCGGCCCCGTCGTTGTCTGCTGATCTTGAATCTTTTGGAGATAATCCCTTGCTGCTGCCTGTTCCGCTTGGCGCCGAGAGCCTCCCCAGCCTTGCCCGTTAGACAGGAAATGACTCTTCCGTTCGAAAGCCTCAATGTTAGGCGAGAGGCTGGACTGTCTTTCAGCGCAGAAGACTTGGCAGTAGAAGCGGCGCGGATCACCGTGGGACTGACTGATTTCCTTGCAAGAATACTGAGGAAGTCCGAAGCCTTGGCCCTGGCTCCATTCCTGCAGGGCAGATTTCCAGTTTTGTCGGTGGGGATCGGCCAAGACGACGGCGGCAATGGTGCGCCAATGGGGTGTGAGCCAAGCGATGACAGGTTCCAATCCCCCTGCAGGCCCCCCCCAAGCGAGATAAACCGCTCCCAGCAGGGCTTCCGCGCATTCCGCCATCACGGTGTTTCGTCCTGCGGCATCCCCACCTGCCATCGGTCCTAACCTCACCACAGAGGCCAGTCCACTGACTTCGGCCAGCTGCGTCAGCCAGCGATCACTCACCAATTGTCCGCGCAGGCTGGATTGCTCCCCGACACGCAAATCTACGTGCTCACGACGGAGGAACTCCGTGGCGGCCAATCGAAGCACCGCATCCCCGATGAATTCCAGTCGCTCGTGGTTGAGGGGTCCCCCCAAAGAACTGTGGCAGAGCGCCTCATGGATGGGTGCCAACGCCAAGGCTGTTGTGCCTGGGCCCCCTGGGGCTCCAGGATCCAGACCCAACCCCCTCAGGAAGGACACAAGCTGAGCCAGTCGCTGGGGTGTCATGGACATCTCCGAACCCTCATCTCAACGCTGGCGCTTAAGCATGCCGGAAGGCTGATTGGCCTTCGTGGTTTCAAGGTGTCTCAGTGGGGCGAAAGCAGGACGTAAGCCGGGTTCTGTTCCCATCGCCCGCCTCCGGCACCAGGCCGGTTGGGCGATGGGGGTGGATCATCTCTCTCGAACCGCCGTTGCCGACGGCCTCCAGCGGCGCAAAAAACGGAACAGGACAACTGGCCAACCGTTGTTCCGTGGGCCGAAGCCCTGGCCTTGCTCCCGGCCGGGGTTTACCGAGCCGGCACCTCTCGATGCCGCTGGTGCGCTCTTACCGCACCCTTGCACCCTTGCCTGTGCCCCGAGGGGCCATCGGCGGTGTGTTTCTGTGGCACTCTCCTCACGGTTTCCCGCACTGGGCGTTACCCAGCAGGCCTGGCCATTGGGGAGCCCGGACTTTCCTCAACCAGATC
>CAYVWU010000072.1:0-11581 GCA_964455575.1 uncultured Cyanobium sp.
GAGCACCGGCGTGCCGTTCCTCGACCACATGCTCCACCAGATCAGCAGCCACGGCCTGATCGATCTGGAGATCAGCGCCAAGGGCGACACCCACATCGACGATCACCACACCAATGAGGATGTGGGCATCGCTTTCGGCCAGGCCCTGGCGCAGGCCCTGGGCGACCGCCGGGGCATCCATCGCTTCGGCCATTTCCTGGCGCCGCTGGATGAAGCCCTGGTGCAGGTGGCGCTCGACTGCTCGGGACGCCCCCACCTCAGCTACGGGCTCACCATCCCGGCCCAGCGCATTGGCACCTACGACACGGAGCTGGTGCGGGAGTTTTTCGTGGCGGTGGCCAACAACGCGGGCCTCACCCTCCACATCCGCCAGCTCGATGGGCTGAACTCGCACCACATCGTCGAGGCGGCCTTCAAGGCCTTCGCCCGCGCCCTGCGGCAGGCCGTGGAGGTGGACCCCCGCCGGGCCGGGGCTGTGCCGAGCAGCAAGGGCGTGCTGGAGCGTGCCGGGAGCTGAACGGGCGGCGCCTGAGAACGGTCGGCGTTCTCGCTGGACCCCGCCGTTTCCGTGCTTAGGGTGAAGGCCCATCGTTTGGCTCCCCATGACGCGCGCGCTCCTGCTCGGTGCCCTCGCCGCCGCTGGCTTGGCCGTTTTCGCCAGCCCCAGCCAGGCCTCCACCGACGTCCCCTGCCAGCCCTCCGCGGTCGCGGCGGAAGCCCCCTGCCGGCAGGCGCCCCCTTGCGCTCCCGCCCCGGCTGCCGCCGAAGCGCCCTGCCCCTCCTAAGCGCCTTGGCCCTCCTGAGCGCCTTGGCTGTGCTGAGCGCCCTTCGCCCCTGATCCACCCCGCGGCGGCCGCCATTTGACAAAGTGTTAAGCGATGATGGGGGTCTTGCCAGGCCCCCTTCGCCCGCACCGCGTCCCGATGACTCTCGCCCCCGGCCTTCCCTCCCCTTCCGCCAGCGTCCCCCCCGCCAATGAGGCGCGCGGATACGACCGGGCCGACTGGGCCAGCGCCTTTCGCAACGTCACCCTGGAGCTCACAGACGAGCCCCTGACCGTTCGACGCGGCGCCATCCCCGCCGCCCTTCGCGGCACGTTGTATCGCAATGGTCCGGGCCGCCTGGAGCGCGGCGGGCAGTGGGTCCATCACCCCTTCGACGGCGACGGGATGGTGACGGCCGTGCGCTTCGGGGCCGAGGGCGCCAGCGTCAGCAACCGGTTTGTGCGCACCGAGGGCTGGCTGGCGGAGGAGAAGGCCGGCAAGCCCCTCTATCGCGGCGTGTTCGGCACCCAGAAGCCTGGCGGCCCGCTGGCCAACGCCTTCGACCTGCGGCTCAAGAACATCGCCAACACCCATGTGGTGCGCCTGGGCGACCAGCTGCTGGCGCTCTGGGAAGCCAGCTCCCCCCACGCCCTCGATCCCGACAGCCTGGAAACCCGCGGCCTGTCGCTGCTCGATGGGGTGCTCAAGCCCGGTGAAGCCTTCAGCGCCCACCCCCGCTTCGACCCCGGCCACCACGGTGACGGTCGCATGGTGACCTTCGGCGTCAAGAGCGGCCCCCGCAGCGCGATCCGGCTGATGGAGTTCGCCACCGGCGACGGCCCGGAGGGTGTGGCCCCCGGCACCCTGCTGAACGAGCGCAGCGAGGCCTTCAACGGCTTCGCCTTCCTGCACGACTTCGCCATCACCCCGAACTGGGCGGTGTTTCTGCAGAACGCCATCGCCTTCAATCCGCTTCCGTTCGCCCTGGGCCTGAAAGGCGCCGCCCAGTGCCTGGCCTCCAAGCCCGGGGCCCATGGCCAGTTCTGGCTGATTCCCCGTGAGTCGGGCGCCTTCGCCGGGCAACCGCCGCGCATCCTGCCGGCGCCGGACGGCTTCGTCTTCCACCACCTCAATGCCTGGGAGGAGGGGGACACCGTGGTGGTGGAGAGCATCTTCTACGACGATTTCCCCTCCATCGGTCCGGGCGAGGACTTCCGCGCCGTCGATTTCGATCAGATCCCCGAAGGCCTGCTCCAGCGCTGCACCCTCGACCTGACGAGCGGCGCCGTGACGAGCGAGCGGCTGAGCCCGCGCACCTGCGAATTCGCCATGGTGAACCCCCACTGGGTGGGCCTGAGGGCGCGTCAGGCCTGGATGGCCGTGGCGGAGCGGGAGCGGGGCAACGATCCCCTGCAGGCGATACAGAAGCTGGATCTGCAGAGCGGTGCCAGCCGCGTGTGGAGCGCGGCGCCGCGGGGGTTCGTGAGCGAGCCCCTGATGGTGCCCCGCCCCGGCGCCACGGCCGAGGACGACGGCTGGGTGCTGGTGGTGGTCTGGAACGGCGCCCGCTCCGCCAGCGACCTGGTGATCCTCGACGCCGCCACCCTCGACGAAGTGGCTGTGCTGGAGATGCCTTTGGCCCTGCCCCATGGGCTGCATGGGAGTTTTGTGGCGGGGTGAGGGAGGCGTTCTGCGAGGCGTGATCAATCGTGGTTTCTATGCTAAGGTGTTGATTAATGTAGAAACAAAATTTGTGCAGGATCTTTCAAGTGGTAAAAACTCTTTATAAGTATGTCCCGGCAGAGCGCAAAGATTACCTTGATGAAAATCATCAACTATTAAGGTTTACACAGCCAGGTGCATTGAACGATCCGTTCGAATGCTGTCCGGGTTTGAGTGTTCAGAAGGCTGAGAAAATCATACAGCTTTATCTTGAGCAAAATCCACAAATTCACGGCATCAAGATAGACCCGGTTCTTGCGATAAGAAGACTTATGGAAAAAAACGAGTAATTCCTTTGATAATTTGGGAATTTTCTCTCTTTCAGAACGCTGGGACAATGGTTTGATGTGGTCGCATTACGCACAATCGCATCAGGGATTCTGCATCGGCTTTTCGAAGGCAAGTTTAATAGCCGAATATCCGAATAATTACGTGAATGAGCAGATGAGTTCGAAACTTGATCCACTTGTGCCAGTTATTTATTCTGCGTCTAGAGCTGAACCCGCTCTCGCCAAAGATGAAATCGCAAGCCCTGAGGTTTTTCACACGAAATCCCTTGACTGGAAGTATGAGCAAGAATGGCGATTGTTTGCAAATCTTGCCGATTGCGAAGAAGGTAATAAAAAGGGGAAGGATTCAAAGGGAAGGGAAATCTGCCTTCTTAAGGTTCCTCATTATTCAATTGCTGAAATAATTATCGGCTGGGCTGCGGAAGATGAGTTGAATTCCAAAATTATTGACTTTGCAAGAAGTAAGAAATTGCCTGTTTACAAAGTTGTGCTCCCTGTTGAAACATTTTATCTTCATCGGGAAGAGGTCCTTTTGAGCTGACCCTTCTCTAGGGTCGGCATCTCCCGGCAGTCTCGGGTCCTGAATTTCTGGCCTGGATGTTGTCTGTTTAGAAATGAATCCTAAGAAGAATTAGGATGGCCACCTCGAATGCGTGGAATAAGTGACGCATGCCACACAGGCGGGGGAACGTAGAGTCGTGGATTGAGGTCTTGTCTGATTCCAAAGGAGCGGTCCACCCTTCCCCATTGGCATCGATGCCGAAAGCGGTTTGATCCATTTCGTGCAGACAACCTCCGCCAATGTCCATGACCTACCCCCTGCGTTGGGGTTGTTCCACGGAGACGAAAGTGTTGGCAAGTTTCATGCGATCGCTCCGCTGAACAATCTGTTCTTGGCTCGTTGAGCTCTAACAGAACCACTGTGGGGTAGGGATTGGTGTGTCCATCCCTTGGCTCCATCAAATCGGCAAGCACCCCGGTCGATCCTCCGGCACCCGGAAGATGTCGCGTTGTCCATCCTTCCCGGGGATCAGGAGACCGCGGTCCGCCAGTTTCCGCAGATCGTCGCGGTCGGTCTGGTGGCTCACCCCATGACTGTTCTGGTGGGTGCGCACGGAATAGCGGAAACCGGAATGGCGCAGGGCATGGCGGAGCAGAGCCAGCTGGCGATGATTGAGGCCCTCGATCCCCTCCAAACGCTGTCGCAGGGCACCCACCTCGCCAGCCTTGCGCTCCAGGTCGGCGTGCAGGCTGGAGATCGCCCGGACCAGTCGTTGGAACAGCTCAACCTCCAGGCCCAGAACATCCCCTTGTGTTCGTTCAACTGCCCCCGGGTGAACGGCTCGCTGGCGCCCTCCAGCAGCGGCCCCTTCCACTGGCCCAACTGGATCGGGTCGATGGCGACCTTGGCCTTGACCTTGGGGATGGGAGCGCTTCTCTTGCTTCCTTTCCCCGGAGAAGGCTTCGCCTACGGTGCGAGAGCCGATCAGAGGTGGCACACCGCCTTACAGGTTAACGATCGGGGCTGTCCAAGAACAATCAGACCACCGCCCATGACCACATCCCCGGCCCGTCTGGTGACGCGCGAAGCTCTTCAAGCTTTCACGAGGCGTCTGGTGGAGTGTTACGCACCCGAGAAGGTGATCTTGTTCGGGTCTTTGGCCCGTGGGGAGGGGAGCTGGGATTCCGATGCCGACATTCTGGTGGTGATGCCCTTCGAGGGGCGCCACCTGGCCAAGATCCGGGAAATGCGCCGTCGCTGTCCTGTGCGATTCCCTCTGGATCTGCTGGTTCGGCGGCCGGAGGAGATCGAAGTGCGCTACCGGGGGGGGGATCCGGTCGTGCGTGAAGCGCTCGATCATGGCGAGGTATTGCATGGCTGAACCATGGTCGGCCGTTCCCGAATGGATGGCCAAAGCGGAAGGCGATTGGGAAGCCCTGGAGATCCTCTTGACCTGGAATAGCCCTCGATTGCGTGATTCCGTTGTGTTTCACGCTCAACAATGTGTGGAAAAACTTCTCAAAGCTCGGCTGATTCAGCTTGGCCAACCGGTGGACAAGATCCATGATCTCGCTGCCCTGTCCCGTCAGCTGGAAGCTGTAGATGGCCAATGGAGATGGGACGCCGAGGAACTTTCTGATCTTTCCTCGGGGCTGTGCTTGCTCGCTACCCAGGCTTTGACACTTCAGCCGAAGAGCAGGCCGAACTCGTTCAGATTGCAAGGAGGCTAAGGGAGGCGCTAAAGATCCTGTTGGAATCTATTTAGCAAGGAGAATGAGATGTGGATCGATCCAAAGTCTCTACGGTTGCTCTATGCCGATTCGGGCCGGCGGCGGCGGCAACACGATTGCCAAGGCTGACCGGTCCACCGCTGGCAGGTGGTTCTGATCTGCCCAGTTCGCACCTTGGCGCTGCTGCTGGAGACGGAAGAACGCCTACCAACAACCTCCGCCTAAATCCGCGCCCGCGCTGCCGGAACTGAGCCGCAGAGCCCGATCGCCGATGCCAGGCCTATTCATTTTGAACGGTTCACTTCTCGTCCCATCCTGGAGCTCTTCACCAGGGCTGGCATCACCCTGGAGAAGTTCACCCAGAATGTGGCCGAGAAGCAGAGCTTGGGGCTGGGGAGCTTGACATCACTTTGCGTCTGCTCCGCTGCCGCCGCGGTGGTTTCCCCTCCGAACATGACGCCCAGATCCGTGCCCTGTCCCGTCTTCTCTTGGATGCCTTGGCCGAGGCCCGGCTCGACGTTCAAGGCTCGGATGTTCTCGACACTCGGCTATCTGGGGGCTGAGTGGATGCGGCCTGTCCCCCCTCTTGCCATCACCCGACCGGCGGCCTTCTCAGACGGGCAGGCGTTTCGGCAGATCGTGTGGCACCCGGAGGATGTCTCGTCGTCCATCCCTCCCCGGGATCAGGAGGTTGCGGTCCGCCAGCTTCCGCAGATCGTCGCGGGTGGACTGGTGGCTCACCCCATGACTGCGGCCAGCAAGACATCGATGAGGTCGTTGTCGTCGCTTTCGCTGCGCAGGAACGAGCGTTCGTCCTTGCCTCTGGCTGTGTTGATCACTGAGGAGATGGAGAGAACCTTTGACAGCCAAGGCTCCTGATCCAACATTGACCTGACGAACAGGGCCCGGTTTGTTCGGCCGTTGCCCTCACAAAACGGGTGGTCGTAGGCCAAGCAGGCGCGCAGGGGCGGCCAACGGCCAACGAACGTCAAATTTGAATCAAATTAGACGATGACTTGACACTATGCCGTTGGTCCGCCCTGCAGCTGGTCCGCTGTGTCATTGACCCGCCCTGCCATTGGTCCGCTCGATGGCCGCCGTCCCCGATCGCGATCGAGAACCGGGCTCCTAACTTGCCTGGATCTCAACCCCGCCCTGATGCCCATGCCCTGGTTCATCAAACGGGAAACGATTCGCTCCTCTCCCGCCGCCCTGCGTCTCCAGCTGGCGGCCCATCGGGCCTGGGTGGACGCCCTGCGCCAGCGGGGCGTGCGCGTGAGCAGCGGCTATCTGGTGGATGGCGCCGGCCAGCCGGGCGGGGGCGGCCTGCTCCTGCTGGAGGCCGACTCCTACGCCGCCGCCGAGGCCCTGATCCTGGAGGATCCGATGGTGCGCAGCGGCGGCGTCGACTGGACCCTGCATCAATGGATTGGCGTCGTCGGCGAGCTGGAGGTGGGCTGAGCCCCGCGGCGGCAGGCGGTCACGCCGCCCCCAGCAGCTCCCGCAGGCCCGGCTCCAGGAGGGCGAAGGCGCGGCCGCGATGGCCCACCCGCCCCTTGGTGGCCTTGTCCATCTCGGCGAAGGTGAGGTTCAGCTCCGGCACGAGAAACACCGGGTCGTAACCGAAGCCGCCCTCCCCCCGCGGCGTCGCGAGGATCCGCCCCGCGCAGGACCCCTCCACCGCCAGTCGCACCGTGCCGTCGGGATCGGCGAGGGCCAGGGCGGCGATGAACGCTGCGCCGCGTCGCTCCGGCGCCGTGGCGCCCAGCGCTTCGAGCTCCACCAGCAGCCGGGCGATGCGCTCCCCATCCGTGGGCGCGTAGCGGGCGGACCACACACCCGGAGCTCCACCGAGGGCCTCCACCGCCAGGCCCGAGTCGTCCGCCAGGGCCCAGCAGCCGGTGGCGCGGGCCACGGCCGAGGCTTTCAGGCTAGCGTTCTCGGCGAAGGTCGTTCCCGTTTCCTCCACCTCCAACCCCTCCGGCTGGGGGCAAACCTCCAGGGGCAGCGCCGCCAGCAGGGCGGCGAACTCCCGCACCTTGCCGGCGTTGCCGCTGGCGATGACCAGGGGAGTCGCGGTGTTCAAATCGCCTCCGCCAGCGCCCGGGCCCAGTCCAACACCGCCGCCACCCGCTCCGCGCTCGGCGCCTCGCAGTAGAGGCGCAGCAGGGGTTCGGTGCCGGAAAAGCGCAGCATCAGCCAATGGTTCGGCCCCAGCCGCAGCTTCACGCCATCGGTGCGGATCACCTCCCGCACCGGCGCGCCAGCCACCTCCGCCGGCGGCGCCTCCGCCAGCCGCGCCTCCAAGCGGGCGCGGGCGGCCATGTCCGCCAGGCGCAGGTCGAGGCGGTCGTAGGCGGCGGCGCCACCGCAGCGGCGCTGCAGGGCGTCGATTCGCTCGCCCAGGGGCACGCCGCCCTCCACCAGCGCCTCGATGAGCAGCAGGGCGGCGAAGGGGGCGTCGCGCTCGGGGAGGTGCATGCCGAAGCCCACTCCGCCCGATTCCTCCCCGCCCACCAGCACCTCCCCCGCCAGCATCTCGGCGGCGATGTACTTGAACCCCACCGGCTTCTCCAGCACCGTGCGGCCCAGACCCTCCGCCACCAGCGCCATCAGATCCGAGCCGCTCACCGTTTTGATCACCACGCCCGGCAGGCTCCGCGCTCGGGCCAGGTGGTCGATGAAGAGGGGCATGAGCAGCTGGGTGCTGCAGAAGCGGCCCGTTTCGTCCACGGCGGCGATCCGGTCGCCATCGCCGTCGAACACGAGGCCCATCGCGGGCTTCCCCTCCGCTGTGGAGCGGCGCACCTCGGCGATCAGCTCCGTGAGGTAGGGGGCGAGCGGCTCGGGGGGATGGCCGCCGAAGAGGGGATCGCGCTGGGCGCGGATCTCCCGGATCACCCCGCTCGCGCTGGCCTCCTCCCCCAGAAGGGCCGGCAGCACGCCCGCGGCCGAGCCGTGCATCGGATCGACGATCACCCGCAAGCCCAGCCGCCGCAAGCCTTCCGCCAGGGCGTTGGTGTCCACCTTCGCCCGCAGGCCGCGCACGTAGGCGTTCAGGGCGTCAAACCGCTCCGTGGCCCCGGCGATCGGCACGGTGATGCCCCCCGCCGCGAGACGACGCTCGACGCGCTGGGTGAAGTCGCCCTCCACCGACCCTCCGAAGGGACCTTTGATCTTGAGGCCGAGCCATTCGGGGGGATTGTGGCTGGCGGTGATCACCAGGGCGCCGAGGGCGCCGCGCTCCACCACCGCCCAGCTGCTCGCCGGCGTTGGCGTCGGCGTGTCCGCCAGCACGGGCTCCAGGCCCGCCCCGCGCACGGCGGCGGCGATCGCCTCCGCCAGCTCCGGCGCCAGGAACCGCCGGTCGTAGCCCAGCACCACCTCCCGGCTGGTCAAGCCCTCCGGCGCGCTGCTCTCCAGCTCCCGGGCGGCGGCCGCCGCCACCGGCAACAGGCGCTCCACGGTGATGTCCACCCCGAGGATGCCGCGCCAGCCATCGGTCCCGAAGACGATGGGGCTGGCCTCAAGGGGCAGGGGGGCGGAGGCCATCGGCGGGGGGAAGCGGCGGCAGCGTTCGGTCGTAGCAGGCGAGGGGGGCCCGCGGGCCGCGGGGGGTGACGGCCCGTGGGCAGGCCACCCGCCCGCTAAAGTGAGTCTCATTCTGCAGTTGCCGGATCCATTCGCGTCTGCCGGTCGCGAGTCCGCCACGACCGGCAGACGCGAGCGGCCTGGACTGCCTCCACCGCCCCCAACCCCGCCGTCGCTGACGCCGTCTCCAGGTTGTCCTCTCCCTCCCCCTCGACAGCGGTGTCCCCCTCAACAGCGGCGCCGCTCACGGATGGCTTGCTGCGGGGCTGGTTGCGCTGCCGGCGGCGCGCTTGGCTCGATCGCCATGGCCCCGGCGAGTTGCGGCGCTGGAATGCCCACCGGGCGCTGGCGCTGCAGGACCAGCTTCTGCGCTTTCAACAATTCCTGCGGGAACCCCCCGGCCGTGGCCTGGAGGCCTGCCAGCAGGGCGCCCAGACGGTGATGGGCCTGCGCCTGCGGGGCCGCACGGCCGGAGGCCGGCGCCTGGAGGCCCACCCGCCTCTGCTGCAACGGGTTCAGGCTTCCAGCGGCTTTGGTCGCCACGCCTATCGCCCCGTGCTCGCGCGGCTGGGGCGGCGCACCACCCGCGAGCATCGGCTGCTGCTCACCCTCTGGGCCCGCCTTCTTGCCCAGCACCAGCTCGCTCCCGTGCCCCATGCCCTCCTGCTCGCCAACAACGGCTCCCGGCTGGCCCAGGAGCGCCTCACCCTCTCGGCCGCCCTGGAGAGCCAGCTCGACGACAGCCTGGCCCGTCTGGAGGCCGATCTGCGGCGCTCCCAGCCGCCGCCGCTCACGAATGACCGCAAGAAATGCACCCTCTGCGGCTGGCGGTTGCTCTGCGATCAGGAGGCCGCCCGCGAGGGCCATCTCAGCGAGGTGAGCGGCGTGGGCAGCAAGCGGCGGGAGCTGCTGGTGCTGGCGGGGGTGCAGAGCCTGGCCGACCTGGCCGGCGCCGATCCCGACCGCCTCGCGCAGGCGCTTGAGATCCATGGCGACCAGCACCGCGACAGCGTGCCCCAACTGGTGGCCCAGGCCCGGGTGCAGGCTCGGGGTCAGGCGGAGCGCCTCCTGGAGGGCGATGGCCTGCCGGAGCTGCACCAGGCGCCCGGCGTGCTGATCTACGACATCGAGTCCGACCCGGATGCCGCGGACAACTTCCTGCACGGCTTCCTCTTCCTCCCCCGCCCCGCGACGGGCCCCTGGCCCGCGGCCCTGGGCGCCGACGCCCCCGCCCCGGCCCGCTACCGCCCGCTCCTCGCCCTGGCGGAGCACGGGGAGGAGCGGTTGTGGCAGCGGCTGGAGGCCCTGCTGGCGCGCCATCCCGACTGGCCGGTTCTCCACTACGGCGAAACGGAGAAGATCCAGCTCCTGCGCCTGGCCGAACGGCAGGGGGTGGGAGAAGCGGATCGCGCCGCCCTGCAGCGGCGGCTGGTGGATGTGCACCTGCGCCTGCGCCGCCACTGGCTGCTGCCGGTGAACAGCTATGGCCTCAAGGCGGTGGCGGGCTGGCTGGGGTTTCGCTGGAGCCAGACCGGCGTGGATGGCGCCCGCTGCCTGCTCTGGTGGCGCCTCTGGCGGCAATGGCGGGGGACGCGCCGACCGGGGGCGCCGCCGCGGGGCCGCCAGGAGCTGGCGCGCATCTTCCGCTACAACCACGACGACGGCCTGGCCACCTGGGCGGTGGCCCACTGGTTGCTGAGCGGTGCCGCCCCAGACGCCCCTGAAGACGCTCAAAACGCCTCAGACAACGGATCAAGCGGCGCTTCCCCGACGGCCGAGCCCTGAACCCGCGGGGCCGGGGGGATCCTGGAAGCCCTCCGGCCGCGTCAGCGCCAGCGGCACCCGCTCCTCACCCACCACCGCCCAGAGCGTTTCGCTGTCCAGGGCCAAGCGCCGCACCATCGCCAACCCCAGCGTCACGCCCTCCGCGAGCGCCAGGCTGGAGGTGAGCTGGCCGGCGCGGTTGCCCTCGGCCGTCTGCAGCTCCGTTCCCGGCGCCAGCGCCGCGGCGCCGCTCCCAGGGACGCCGCTCCCTGGGGTGGGTGTGGTGTGCCAGCGGCGCAGCTGTTGCTTCACGCCATCGCTGCTGGCCAGCTTGGCCAGGGTTTCCTGCCCCACGTAGCAGCCCTTGTTGAGGCTGACGCGATCGGCCAGGCCCAGCTCAAAGGGGTTGAAGGCGTCGTTGATCTCCCCGGGCCAGGCGGGTTCCCCCTGGCGCAGCCGCCAGTGCTCCGCCTCCTCCTCCCGCGCCCGGGACAGCCCGGCCAGCTCCGCCGGCACGGGGGTGTCCTCCAGCAGCAGCAAGTTGGCGCCCAACCACCAGCCCCCGTCTCCCTCCAGGGCGCGCCAGGTGCCGCCGGCTTCGCCAGCCGACGGGCCTGCCAGCGGGCCAGCCGTCAGGCCAGCCGCCGGGTTGGCGGCGCCCCCCAGCACCCGCAGCCAGCGGCCCGGCCGCAGGGGCCCCAGCTCCACCTGGTCCGCCGGGAAGAGCACCCGATCGAGGGACTGCCGCAGGCCGGGGCCGTCCCCCGCGGTGAGGCCCAGCCAGGCGCCTTCCTCATCCACCACCACCTCGGCCAGCCCCCGCAGGCGGGCGGTGGGCGTCAGGCAGCAGGTGGAGCGCCAGTCGCCGGGGCGGGCGGCTTGCAGGTCTTGGCTGGTCTGGCCGTGGAGCACCCGCAGGGCATCCGGACCGCTGAGGCGCAGCAGGGCGACCGGCTGCTCCCACAGCAGTGGTTCGGCGGGGGTCCAGCTCCAGGGGGAGGGCGGAGGGGTGGTCATCGGGAGATCAGGGGGTGGTGAGAGCGGGGGGCTGTTGCCGCGACCAGACCGCCACCACCTGCTCCAGGGGAAAGAGACAGCGCAGCTGCAGCCCCTCCGCCTCCAGGGTGGCGGCGCCGCCCTCCTGCCGATCCACGATGGCCACAACCCGCTCCACCACGTAGCCGGCCTCCCGCAGCTGCCGAACCGCCTTGAGGGCCG
>CAYVWU010000073.1:0-11538 GCA_964455575.1 uncultured Cyanobium sp.
TGGAAGGCTCGACAGAGCAGGCGGGAGAGCATGGAGGGCTCCACCGTCTCCGGGTGGTGGTAGCGACCCTGCATGACCGCCAGGGGGGTCTCCCCGATGGTGAGCACATCGCCGGCCTGGATGAGGGCGCCGCAGTAGCGCTCCAACACCTCGGCGGGGTCGTCCAGCACGCCGAGGAGGTGGGTCTTCACCGGCAGAACGCGACAGGCCTCCCCCGGCCGCCAGGAGGCTGTGGCCGGTGCCACGGGCGCCGGCTTGCGCAGGGGCACCAGCACGCCGTCCCGCCGCCTGAGGCGGCCGAAGGGGCCGTAGTGGATCCAGGTGATGTCCAGCCAGAGGGTGTCGAGGAAGGTGGCGGCGTCCTGGCCGGGGGGAGGGGTCAGGGTCACCCGCACGGCAGCGGCCGTGGTCTTGCGTCCCTTGACGATGTAGGCGGCCCAGTAGCCGTCGGGACGTGCCGGTTCATCGGGATGCAGAGCCGTGATCCGCACCTGCCGGCTCACGCCGGACAGGTCGTCCCGCCCGAGGAGCACGGGCTCCACCTGAAGCTCTGGGACAAACACCTCCATCTTGGGGTGGGGGTTGCGGATGCGGAGCTCGCCGTCCACCACAAGGGCCTCGCCCTGGCGGGAGACCGTGAAGGGGGCGGCCTCAAGCTGGAGGGGAGAGGCGGGCCGGAGGCGATGGCGCAGCTCCAACCAGAGCAGCGTGAGGCCGAAGAGCAGCAGCCCGATCAACGGCACGGAGAACAGCGGCGACAATGGCTCCAAACGCGGGCTCCCTCAAGACCTTTGGAGCAGGAGCGTAGGGGGAGGGGCCGCCTTAGGGTCCTTTCAATGGCACCGGCCCGGACACTGGCATGCGCAAAACCTTTGTTCTGGACACCAACGTGCTGTTGCACGACCCCTTGGCCCTGACCCGGTTTCAGGACAACGCGGTGGTGGTGCCGATCGAGGTGGTGGAGGAGATCGACCGCTTCAAGCGCGATCCCTCCGAGAAGGGCCGCAATGCCCGTCAGGTGTCCCGCCTGCTGGACCAGCTGCGGGAGAAGGGCAATCTGGCGGAGGGAGTGACCATCGACGCGGAGAGCGGCGGCACGCTGAAGGTGGTGTTCTGCCGGGGCGAAACGCTGGCGCAACTGCCCCCGGAGCTCAAAGGCGGCAACGGGGACAACAACATCCTCGCCGTGGCGTTGGAGCAGAGGCTTCAGGAAGTGATGGGCAGCCATCTGCCCGTGGTTCTGGTCACGAAAGACACCAATCTGCGGATCAAGGCGGATGCGGTGGGCCTGACGGCTCAGGACTACACCACCGACAAGGTGGACATCGCCGATCTCTATCCCGGCTTCTGCGAGGTGTGGACCAGCGCCGAGCAGATGGACCGGGTGAAGAGCCAGGGGGGCCTGCCCGAGGCGGATCTCCCCGCGGGCCATCCCCTGCTGGTGGCCAACGAGGGCGTGACCCTGGTGGACCAGGCGCAGCCCAACCACACCCTCCTGGCGCGCTTTCATGGCGACAGCGGCGCGCTGCAGCCCCTGCAGCGCGCGCCAAAAGTGCGGCTGGGTCCCATCCAGCCGCGGAACAGGGAGCAGACGTTCGCCCTGGATCTGTTGCTGGATCCCGAGATCCAGCTGGTGACGCTGATCGGGAAGGCGGGCACGGGCAAGACCCTTCTGGCGTTGGCGGCCGGGCTGCACATGGTGGCCGATGAGCGGGTGTATGACCGCCTTCTGGTCACGCGGCCGGTGATCCCCCTGGGGAAGGACATCGGCTTTCTGCCCGGGGACCTCGAAGAGAAGATGGGCCCCTGGATGCAACCCATCATCGACAATCTGGATTTTCTGCTCGGGGCCAATGAGGGTCATGGCGGCACCCGGGGCAATCCGCGCACCCAGCGCAACAGCTGGACCGATCTGAAGGGAATGGGGCTATTGGAAGTTGAGGCGATCAGCTATATCCGCGGACGCTCTATTCCGCGGCAATACATGGTGGTGGATGAGGCGCAGAACCTGACACCCCATGAGGTGAAAACGATCGTTACCCGGGTGGGCGAAGGCACCAAGATCGTGCTCACCGGGGATCCTTATCAGATTGATAATCCCTATGTGGACGCGGAAAGCAACGGGTTGACCTGGCTGGTGGAGCGCTTCAAGGGGCAAGCGCTGGCGGGTCACGTCACCCTGCTGCGGGGAGAGCGTTCCGCTTTGGCGGAGCTGGCGGCCAATCTGCTTTGAGTCCACCCCCGCGTCCAGCCCGCCCCGCCATGGAACGTTCCAGCCGCCGGGCACGGCGCCTGTTCTGGTGCGCCGCCGCCCTTTTCGCCACGGCGGGACTCCTGGTGCAGTGGTGGCGCCTCCACTCCCTGACCGCCTCCTATGACCAGGGCATCTTCACCCAGGTGCTCTGGAACGGCCTCCACGGCCATCCCTTCGAAAGCACCCTGTCGTCCCAGCTCTCCACCAATGTGATCCATGGCGGGGAGGCGCCAGCTCTGGGTTACCGCCGTCTGGGCCAGCATTTCACGCCCCTGCTCGCGATCTGGATCCCCCTGGTCGGCCTGGGGGGGCCGGGGGCTCTGGGAGTGATCCAGGTGGGGTTGATCACCGCCGCCGGCCTGGCGCTCCACCGCCTGGCGCGCCTGTGGCTGCCGGAGCGTCTGGCGGCGATGGTGGGCCTCAGCTTCTTCGGCGCCAATGCGGTGCTGGGTCCCACCTGGGGGAATTTCACCGATCTCTGCCAGCTGCCGCTGCTGGTGTTCCTGTTGCTGCTGGCGTTGGAGCAACGCTCCTGGGCTCTCGGGGTGCCGGCGGCGCTGCTGATCCCGCTGGTGCGGGAGGACACGGGGGTGGTGCTGGCGGGGGTGGGCGTGTGGCTGCTGGTGCGTCAGCGGCGCCGCTGGCCGATCGGCCTGGCCCTGCTCCTCTGGGGTGGCGCCTGGGTGGTGCTGGTGACGACCGTGTTGATGCCACTGTTCAGCGAGGACACCTCCCGGCGTTTCATGCTGGAGAACTTCGGCCAATACGTGGGCGATCAGGAGAAGGCCTCCAGCCTGGAGGTGCTGCGGGCCAGCCTCAGCCAGCCTTTGCTGCTGCTGCGGGAGCTGGTGAGCCCGCCGGACCAGACCCTGCGGTATCTGCTGGGGCAGGCCCTGCCGCTGATGTTCGTTCCCCTGGTGTCGCTCGACAGCTGGCTGCTGATGGGCCTGCCGCTGCTGGGGTTGCTGCTGGCGCAGGGCACCAACAATCCCCTCTCCATCAACATCCGCTACACGTTTCTGGTGGTGCCGGGACTGTTCGCCGGGGCGGCCCTCTGGTGGCGTCGCCACCCGGAGCTCTTCGCCCGGCGGCGGTGGCGGGCGCTGTGGGCCGGAGGGCTGGCGCTGTCGCTGCTGTTCACCTTCACCAGCAACCCCAACCGCTCCCTCTCCTGGCTGATCCCCGACAGCGTGTCCCCCTGGGTGCACGTCTCGTTCGGGGAGAGCTGGCGGCACGCGGCCGCGGCGCGGGAGGCCCTGGCGCTTGTTCCCCCGGAGGCCACCGCTGCCGCCAGCACCCCTCTGGTGCCGTCCCTGGCCCGGCGGGAGGTGCTGGTGCGCTTTCCGAACGCGATCAGCTATCGCGACCGCCAGGGCCGCACCCAGCCGGTGGACTGGGTGGCGGTCGATCTTCACAGGCTCCAGCGCTACGCCCCGGCCTTCGCGGAGGATCGGGATGTGCTGGAGGGGGCGCACAAGCGGTTGCGGGCCATGGAGGGGGCTTACGGCATCCGGGCCCTGCGGGACGGGGTGGTGGTGTTGCAGCGGGGGGCCAGGGATCAGCCGGGCAGCCGGGAGGCTCTCCAGACCTGGCTCCGCTGAGGGCGAGCAGCGTTTCGAGCGGGCGCTCAGATCATCTGGCGGGGATTGACGCCGCGGTCGAAGTCCTCCGCGCTGATGCCACCCAGGGCCAGGGCGCTCTCCCGCAGGCTGAGGCCATGGAGGTGGGCATGGCGGGCGATGGCGCAGGCCTGGTCGTAGCCCAGCAGCGGCGTGAGGGCCGTGACAAGCATGAGGCTCTGCTCCACGTGCTGGGCGATGCGGGTTTCATCGGCCCGCAGCCCCTCGATGCAGTGTTCCCGCAGGCCCGTGAAGGCGCCGCGCAGGAGCTCAAGGCTGTTGAGCACATTCAGGGCGATCAGCGGCTTGAAGACGTTGAGCTCAAAGTTGCCCTGGCTGGAGGCCATCTGCACGGCGGTGTTGTTGGCCAGCACCTGCACGGCGACCATGGTGGCCATTTCGCACTGGGTGGGATTCACCTTGCCGGGCATGATGCTCGAACCGGGTTCGTTTTCCGGCAGGATCAGCTCGCCGAGGCCGCAGCGGGGGCCGCTGGCCAGCCAGCGGATGTCGTTGGCGATCTTCATCAGGCTGCCGGCCAGGACGGCGAGGGCGCCGTGGGTGGCGGCGAGGGCCTCATGGCCCGCCAGGGCCTGAAAGGGGTTGGCGGCGGCCTCGAAGGGCAGGCCGAGGCGTTCCGAGAGCCGGGCCGCCACCGCCGCCCCGAACCCGGCTGGCGCGTTGAGGCCGGTGCCCACCGCCGTGCCGCCGATGGCCAGGGCGCGAACGGCGGGGAGCGTGGCCAGGAGGCCCTGGCGTCCGAGCTCCAGCTGGGCGCGATGGCCGCTGAATTCCTGCCCCAGGGTGAGGGGCACCGCATCCTGCAGATGGGTGCGCCCGATCTTCACCACGTCGGCGTAGCGGATCGCCTTCTCTTCCAGGGCGTCGATCAGGCCCTGGAGGGCGGGGAGGAGGTGCCGTTCGACCGTCACCACCGTGGCCAGGTGCATGGCCGTGGGGAAGGCGTCGTTGCTCGATTGGCTGAGGTTGACATGGTCGTTGGGATGCACGGGCGTCTTGCTGCCCAGCACGCCACCGAGGGCCTGGATGGCCCGGTTGGCGATCACCTCATTGACATTCATGTTGGTCTGGGTGCCGGAGCCCGTCTGCCAGACCTTGAGGGGAAACTCCGCATCGAGGGCGCCGCTGGCCACCTCCTCCGCCGCCGCCACGATCGCCTTGGCGAGTTCGGGATCGAGGCGGCCCTCTCGGGCGTTGACCTCCGCGCAGGCGGCTTTGAGTTGGCCGAGGGCATGGACGATGGCGAGCGGCATGGGCTCGCCGAAGGGGAAGAGCCGCAGGGAGCGCTGGGTCTGGGCTCCCCAGAGGCGCTCCCGCGGGACCGCCACGGTGCCGAGGCTGTCCCGTTCCTCGCGGGTGGCGGCGGTCGGCAGGTCAGTCATGGGGCGCGGGGGAGGCGGGGGAGGGCGCCAGGCTGGCGTTGAGCTCGTTGAAGCTGAGGCCGGCGTCGGGGGCCAGGGCGGGGGGAAGGGGGAGGCCGGTGGCGCGGCTCAGGGCGCCGTTGATGGCCCCGAGCGGCACCGCTCCAGCGCCGCGGAACACCACCTGGCCATCGGTGCCGAGCACCACCACCTCCGGAATCGAGCCCTGCCAGTAGTGGAGGGGGTCGGTGGGGCCTTCATCGGCACGGCCCTGGAGGGGATCGGTGACGAGGGGCAGCAGTTCGATGGTGCCGCCCCAGACCCGCTGCAGCTCGGAGACGACACCCGCGAAGCGCTTGCTCACGGCGCTGTCATCGAGATAGAAAACCAGAACGGTGACCCGCTTCTCGGCCAGGGCATCGGCGAGGGTGACGCGCGGCGGCACCAGGGAGCCGTTGCCGGCATAGAGGGCGAAGATGTTGCCGTCGTAGCGGTCGTTGTCGAGGCTGGCGCGGGCGGGTTGCGGCCCGCTCAGCAGGCCCAGGACGAGGAGAACGGCCGTGAGGAGGGGGAGCCCCCGCCGCCAGAGACGGGTGAGCGCCGCGCGGAGAGGGGCCACCCGGGGGACGCCCGGCACAGAACGGGGAGACAAGGGCTGGAGGGGGCTGGGCATTGAGGCCCATTATCGACATCAGCGCTCGAGACTTCGTCCCATGCCTTGGGCGATGCCCCGGCCCACCAGACCGATGGCGCGCCCCACCACCCGCGTGAGCAGCACCACAAACAGATTGCCGATGGCGCGCACCAGGCTCTGCACCTGGGGGGCGAGGGCGTCGCGCAGCTCGAGCAGGAGGGTGACGAGCTGCTGGGGTCCCCGCAGGCGCTTGAGTTCCCCATCGCGGGGCTCGGTGAGATCGAGGCGCTCGATGCCTTCGGGCTTGAGGGCGAAGAGCGGCCGCTTGCTTTCGTAGAGGCCGATCGGTCGTTGCACCCAGCTGAACCAGCGCTCCTGGGCGTTGAGTTGATTGCGGAGGCGCTCGAGGTTGCGGGTGGAGAGCAGGGCGTCCTGGAGGAGATAGCGGCGCAGTTCCGGCCATTCGGCGCTGAGGGCGAGCACCTGGCCGCTGATCTGCTCGGCGCTGCGCACCAGCCAGTTGGCGAGGAGGAGCTCGAGGTAGAGGACGGCCTGGGGTTCATCGGCGGCCCGCAGGCGGCCGTCCACCACCAGGGGGCGGGCCTGGACGAGGGCGGCGAGCATGGCCTGCGGATCGGGCAGCTCGGGATCGTCGCCGCTGAGATCGCTCTGATCGAGGAGGGTGTCGGCGACGGGTCGGAGGCGGCCCTCCCGGGGGAGCTGGACGTAAGGGCCGGCCATCTGGCGCAGGGCCTGCTGCCGCAGGGCCGGCTGGAGGGCGCGCCAGCGCTGCAGGAGGGTGTCGGCGGAGGGGTTGTCGGAGCGCAGCGACTCCCGCAGGGCATCGAGTTGCTGGAGCAGGGCCAGGAGCAGATCGCGGCGGCGGTCCTCCCGGAGGCCATCCATGGCCAGGAGCTGGCCGCTCTGGTTGTTCGGCCCCGCCAGGAGGGCGGTTTCGAGGCGCTCGCGCAGGGTTCCCCAGATGCCATCGGCGTTGCGCTGCCGCAGGGTGAGCGTCAGGCCAGCTTCGGCCGCGGGAGGCGAGCGGCGCGGCACGAGGGCGCCGCCCGCCGAAGGGGCGGTGGCCGGGGCTGCGCTTTCGGCCAGGCCCCAGGCCAGGGTCAAGGGGCCCCAGAGCCAGAGGAGGAGGGCGCGGGCGGCGAGGAGCTCCCGCCGTCGTCCGGCCACGAGCAGCACCACCAGCCCGTTGTCGGGGGGGGGATCGAGGAGGCGCTGGCAGACCCGCAGCTCGGCGTCGATCTGCTGCAGCCCGCTCACCAGCAGCCACTGCCCCAGGCCCATGGGCAGGGTGTCGCCGCCCGCGGTCGCGGGCTCCGGACCACCCACCTCCACCACCCGCCCGCCGGCGAGGAGGGTGGCGACGGCCTCGCGGAGGGTGTCGGCGTCCGGCCTCTCCAGGACGCCTTGGAGGGGGAGATCGAGGAGGAGGGCGCGGGGATAGGGCACCGCGGTGGTGAGGACGAGCAGCACGGGCGCGGGATGCCAGCGGTCCTGGAGCTGGCGGAGCTCCTCCAGGAGGAGGTTGGCGGGGGGCGGGGTCGTCAGGGCCCAGAGCACGAGGCGCGGAGGGCCGTCCAGGGCGTCGGCGGCGTCGACGAGGCGATAGGCAGGGGGCTCGAGGGCGAGCCAGCGGCGCAGGCCCTCCCGCGGCAGGGGGTCGGCCAGCAGCAGGAGCTGGGGGAGGTCTCCGTTGGGGGGTCGACGCGGGGTCTCACGCATGGTCGCCACTCCGTTGGCCGGACCTTACCGAAGGGGACGGCAAAGGGTCTGTTCGGGTGGTCAGCGGGGGCTCCGTCGACCGAGGAGGTTGAGGGTGTAGGCCTCGATGAGAAAACCGGTCTGCCGCTCGATCTGTTCGAGGAGGGAGGGGGGGAGCGAAACGTCGAGATCCTCGATGGCGCCGGTGTCGAGGCAGGTGAGATGGCTGTGGGGATCGGCGCGGTAGCCGTAGAGGCGCCCGCTGGCGCGATCGAGACACTCGATCACCCCCGCGGCCTGGAGGGATTCGAGGTTTTGATACACGGAGGTGTGGCCGATGTTGCGGCCGAGGTTGTTGAGCTTTTCAAAGATGTCGCGGGCGCTCAGGTGGGTCTTCTCCGCCCAGAGCAGTTGCAGCACCATGCGGCGTTGCTTGCTGAGCCGCAGCCCCAGCTCGCGACAACGGCGATAGGCGCTGTCCACGGAATCCTGGAGGGGGGCCGGAGGGTCGGAGGGCGCTGCCGCCGGGACCTCGGGGGGGTGCCGTGGCGGCGCGCCGCGCGGGGATGGGGGATCGGTTGCGCGGCGATGGACCACAGACCTGGCAGGGGAAGGAGAAAAGGCCGATATCCGGATTCCTTTATAAGGGATTTATCCCGCCCTGGCTCGTGCCCTGGGGTCAGGCCACCGGAAGGGGCCCGGGATCCTGCCAGCGCTCGGGCCCGATGGCCTGCAGGGCGTCCACCAGATCGACGCGGCCGTCATAGAGCGCCCGGCCGACGATCACGCCCTCCAGCCCGCGGGGGGCGAGGGAGAGGAGGCTGAGCAGGTCGCTGAGGGTGCCCACCCCGCCGGAGGCGATCACCGGCAGCGGGCTGGCTTCCAGCATCGAGCGGAGGAAGGCGAGGTTGGGCCCCGCCAGGGTGCCGTCGGTGGCGATGTCGGTGGTGATCAGGGCGGCGACGCCGGAGTTGGCGAAGCGTTGGGCCAGCGCTGTGGCCTCCAGGGCGCTGTCCTCCAGCCAGCCGCGGGTGGCGACGCGGCCCTCCCGGGCGTCGATGCCGACGACGATCCGCCCCGGGTGGCGTTCCGCCAGGGCGCAGACCAGGGCGGGATCCTCCACGGCGAGCGTGCCGAGGATGACCCGGTCGAGGCCGAGGGTGAGGAGCTGCTCCGCCCGCTCCACCGTGCGCACGCCGCCGCCGAGCTGGACGGGGATGGCGAGGGCGGCGGTGATGGCGCGCACGGCGGCATCGTTCACCGGCAGCCCCTCGCGAGCGCCGTCGAGATCCACCAGATGGAGGCGCCGCGCCCCCTGGCGCTGCCACTCCAGGGCCTGCTGGACGGGGTCGTCGGCGAAGGTGGTGACCTGGTTGTAGTCGCCCTGATGCAGGCGCACGCAGCGACCGTCGAGGAGATCGATCGCGGGAATGACGTCCATGGCCGTTTGCCACTGGCGCCATCATCCCTCGCACCGCACTGTGGGGGCCCTCGTCCCGCCGCGATGGAGCCGCCCCTTCCCCCGACCCCTCCGCTCCAGATCGAGCGGGCCGTCGCCCCGATCGCCTTCCCGGATCCGGCCGTGGAGGCGACCCTGCGGCAGGTGCTGTTTCCTCCTGGCTCCCCCCGCGGGGCCTGCCAGCGGCAGGGCGGGGCGCGCTATGTGTTCAACCGCTTCGACCTGGATGGCGATCGCCAGCCGGAAACCCTCGTGGCCGTGCTGGGGCAGCAGCGCTGCGGCCCCGAGGGTTGCCCGCTGCTGGTGTTGAAGCGCGACGGCGCCCGGCTGGTGCCCCTGCAGCGGGTGCTGGGTCTGCGCTCCGCGCTGGTGGTGTCGGAGCGGCGCAGCCAGGGGTGGCTGGATTTGCTTCTGCCACGGGGCGAGGGGGCGTCGGGAGGAGGCGCGGGTGGGGCCGCCGATGGGGCCGCCAGCGGGGCTCCGGCAGGGGCGCCGTTACGGCTGGCGTACAACGGGGTGGGCTATGCCGCGCGGGGGGAAGGTGCCGCGGGCGGGGCCGGCGATCGGGCGTCGCAGGCGTTGGCCAACCGGGGGATTTCCGCGTTGGTGCTCAGTTCAAGCCCCTGGCTGGTGCAGGGGCATCCCCTGCCGTGTCCGACGGCGGCGGCGGGTGGGGAGGCGGCAGGGCGCTGGTGGGGGTGGGTTTGGCGGGGGTGAGGGTTTTTTCGGGGAATGGTGGTGGTGGCGAAGGGGGCGGACTTTGCGGACGAATGGGATGATGTTGATTGAGCTTGCGAATGGGCGATGATCGCCTTACTTGGTTTTTGTTTTGTTGAGCTGAGGGGGGAATTCCTCTTGCAACCCACCTGAAAAGTCTGCTACGAGTTGGTTGCTTTTCTTCATGAAGTTGGCAAATTAATCAAGGTTATTTGGGTGTGCATTCGATATTCATTGATCAATATCCTGAAGACGAAGATACTTGTGCTTGACCGCTGAGCATTCCGGCCTATGCTTTGGACCGATCAACTTGATGTGTGGCGTCATGAACACTTATAGGCGGGTCCGCCTATCTAACCCGGAAAAAGTACGTCTTGCGGGAATCATCAGTGACGGCAAGGCTTTGCCAGGTCTCTCTAAGGTTGCTGGCGGGATTTATGCGGCTGGATGGGGGCGATCTTGGTTCTTAGGCGGATCCGCAGAAGAGATGTTCGAGGGATCGGATTAGATGGAATCCATACCGGGCCATTCAATCGTGCTTATGCCTGTCGTGGCTATCCGATCTCGGTTATGTATTGTGGTGCATGTGGATAGCTGACCCCAAACCACGTCTTCGTTTTGGAAGCCTTCTCCAAGGAACACCGCACCGCAATGGCTCTGAGTGGATCCGACCCGATGCCAATCAGTGGTTTGCGGAAAGTGGAGATACCTAGGAAGTGGTTCT
Source organism: uncultured Cyanobium sp. (assembly GCA_964455575.1). Lineage (GTDB taxonomy): Bacteria > Cyanobacteriota > Cyanobacteriia > PCC-6307 > Cyanobiaceae > Cyanobium. The sequence continues at coordinate 10,509 of CAYVWU010000073.1, forward strand.
CGGGACTTCCCGTTAAAGAGATCGCAGGATCTAAAGTTAATAGGTGATCTCCTATCTATCCCGTGAAGGATCTTTAGAATGCCAACCAATGCCCCTCAACGGCAAAATTCACTACTGGCTCTCGCAGACCTAAATGGACGAACATTTGTTTCATCAGATGCCATTAGACCATTTTTATAATCAAGAACTCCCATCCATGATTATCAATCTGGCAATAGGAATTTTAGACCTCTTCTGCATTCTTCCGGCAATCTATTCAAACTTTCTTGGTGATAAGGAAATCAATCATGCTTTGACAAGCCTTGTCTTGTCTATGCGAATCAGCTATCTATTGGCTCCAGCAATAGACGAGGCCTGCCATGAGTGAATACGAGAAAACTAGCATCCTTATTCAAGCACTCTCAGCAATTGCCGTAGCCACCGCATTAATCTTTGCCTATATTCAATCCAAAGCAGCCTCAGACCAGGCAAAGCTATTAAGGAGATCTCTAATTCAGGATGCGTACATTACCTTTGAATCAACAATTTTAGACTTCACCAAGGTTATGATTGACAACAGCGAAGTAATGCCTTTCTTTTATCAGAGCTATGATTTTGAAGACATTAAGAATCCCGAGCTTTCATTCAAGGTATTTACTGTAGCCGTTTTTTGTCTTGATTTTTTCGATCATGTACTAGCTACAGAAAGACTGATCCCTGGAGCCACGAATTGGTCAGAAGCAAATTGGGAAAACTGGATTGAAGGGATGTTTCTCTCAAGCCCAGTAATAAGACATGTAATCAGACTCTATCCCGACTGGTATGACACTCGGCTGCTAGTGATCGCACAGAGAATAGAATCTACACTTGCCGACATGGCAAATGATCATGATATCAACATCTAATATGCCACTCCAGAGATTAACGAGACAAGATTCTGCGTTTTCTCGAGATGTAAGCACATCGTGGCGTGTATTTTGATCATGGCCCTTCATCGTATTTAGGGCCTCCTGAAAAAGGTTAGACCGCCTGCGGCACAATGGATCTGAGC
>CAYVWU010000074.1:0-11231 GCA_964455575.1 uncultured Cyanobium sp.
CAGCGCCACAGCTGGAATTCACCGGTGCGATCTCGGTTTCGCCGAGCAGGCGCAGCAGGCGCTGGGCCTGGCGGTTCATGGCGGCGTTGGAGCGCAGCAGCGGCGTCTTCTTGTCGAGGGCCTCGCCGGTCCAGCTGACAAACACCGTGGGAATGCAGAGGGTGACACCGTTGGCGGTGCGCATCAACCAGGCCGGACTCGTGACATCCCAGGCCGTGTAGCCCCGCGCCTCAAACGTGGTGCGGAGGCCGCCGTTGGGAAAGGAGGAGCCGTCCGGCTCCCCCTGCACCAGCAACTTGCCGGAAAATTCGGCGATCGCCTTGCCATCCGACTGGGGCGAGATGAAGCCGTCGTGCTTTTCCGCGGTCAAGTTGGTGAGGGGATAAAAGACGTGGGCGTAATAAAGGGCGCCCCGGGCGCAGGCCCACTCCTTCATCGCCTGGGCCACCGTGTCGGCCACCCCCAGATCCAACTTGCTGCCCTGGCGGATCGAGCGCTGGATCGACTTGAACACGTCCTTGGGCAGAGCGGACTTCATCGTTTCCAACCCGAAGACATCGCTCGCCCACAGGCTTTCCAGAGAGGCCGCTGGCTCCACGGGAACGGCCTGCCGCTCCAGGATGGTGTGCATCGCTTGCAGACGGGCGGGAGAGGGCATGGCGGGTCAGGACTCACTGTCCTCTTAGCCAAGACAAGCGACCCTGACCGTCGATGCCACAGGCGCTACACACCGGCCCCTCCCCCCCGGAGGCGATGGGGGATTTTCACGCCGCCAACGACCGCCAGCCCTGACGTGCGCCGGTTGCGGGGCGGCCTGGAAGAAAAGCCAACGTTTCCCCACCGCGACGCCTCCAGCGACGCCACCGCGTCGCCACCAGCGACGCCCGGGCACAGTGATGGTTTCAGGCGTCGCCGGAGCCTCGCCCATGGGCCGCCCCCCTCTCCCCACCGTCCTCGTGCGACGCTCACCCCCAGGGCCCGCGGCCCGCGCCTGCCTGTCGGGCCTGGCGGGCCTGGTCGTGGCGACAGGGGTCGCCATGGGCCCCCCACCGGCGGGGGCGGCCGAGGACACCCTGCGGCACTCGCGGGAGCAGCTCCGCCAATTCCCCTTCCAGCCCGATTGCGGCGGCAACACCCAGGAGATGGTGGCCTGCTTGTGGAGGCGGCGCAATCAGGGGGATGCCACGCTGGAGGGCCTGCTTGGCACGCCCGCGCTGCTGGAGCAGTGGCGCACCAGCCGCCGTTGGGTGTGCCGCCAGGCGGCTCAGAAGGCGGAAGGGGGCTCCCTGCATCCGATCGTGTGGCTCAGTTGCGAGAACGCGCTGAACCGTGAGCTGCTGCGGCAGATTCGCCGCCCCCTGACGCAGAGCGCCGATCTCTGAGCGAGACACGTTGACGGGTCAGCTGCCGTGGGGCAGAGTGGCCGCGCCCGAAAAACCTGGAAATAAGCTGTTTTAACCATGTTGACCATCCACAAGGACACGATCATTTATGTGCTTTGTCCCCCGAAGATTGTCACGGGAGGGATCGAGGCTATTCACCAATTGGTGCATAAGTTAAGACGGTTCGGACACGATGCTCGAATCGTGTCCACGCCTGTGGTCAGTAACCCTGCGCTACTGCAATACAGGAATTACGACGTTGCCTTTGCCAGTGAGGTGGTGGATAGCGAACGCAATGTCCTCATCACCTCGGAAGTCAATCCTGGTGGGCTGAATGCCTACCGCTTCATTCAGAAAGGCCTCTGGTGGCTCAGTGTGGATAATCATGAGGCTTTGGAGGACCGGCTTCGATTTCAGTTTGGCCACCCTGAAACAGCGAATGTTGTTCATTTTGTCCAGAGTGCTTATGCGGCCGCCTTCCTGGAGAGCAAGGGGCAATCTGACTTTGCCTACCTGACGGATTACCTGCATCCCGTTTACTTTTCTCCCGTTGACGATCGGCAAAAAAATAATGTTGTCTTGTACACGCCCGTCAAGGGGGCGCAGCATTTCATTGACCGTCTGAGGGAGGCTGATCCCTCCATCCAGTGGCTGCCGTTGACTGGCATGATCCGCAAGATGCATGCACAAACCATGCGGCAGGGCAAGGTCTACGTGGACTTTGGCCGGCATCCCGGCAAGGACCGGCAGCCAAGGGAGGCGGTGATCAACGGCTGTTGTGTCCTCGTCGGGCGGGCCGGCGCCGCTCGCTTCCATGCGGATCTGCCGATCCCGGACGCCTACAAATTTGATCTTGAGCGGCTGGAGAATGATGCGGTCCTGGAGACGATTCGCGACTGTCTGCGGGCCTATGACAAGCGCCGTCGCGACTTCGCTGACTACGCTGAATTTGTGCGTGAAGATGAACACCGTTTCCAGGAAGAAATCAAATCCATCTTTGGCGTCAATGACCAGAAGGTCAGGCCCTTGTATGCGGTGAAGCTGGCGAATGTCCTCGCCTTCTCACGCCAGAATGATTGGTTCACCACCTCGCGCGGATTGATCAACGAATTGCTCCCCCTCTCCATCTCCAGATGGTCCAAGCGGCTCTATCTCTCCACCCGGACCTGAGCGGTGAGGGAGGGGCTGGTCCCGCCTCAGGCCGCCAGGGCGTCGATCCGACGGGCCAACTCCAGATCCAGGTTGGACAACCCGCCAAGGTCGTGGGTCGTGAGCGCGATCGTCACCCGATTCCACACATTGCTCCATTCCGGATGGTGGTCGAGCCGTTCGGCTATCAGGGCCACCCGGGTCATGAATCCGAACGCCTCAGAAAAATCCACGAACGTGAACTGACGCTGCAGGCGGCCGTCCACCAGCGACCAGGCCGGAAGGGTTTCAGCCAACTCCTGAATCTCCGTGGCGGTCAGGGCGAGGGTGGCCATGGCGACGGACAACAGCGCTTGTCAGGGGGGAGCGTAGCCCGAGGGGTTGCCAGGGGAGGCGCCGCGATCCAGCAGGGCGTCGAGGCGAAAGGTCGCCCCGTTGCCGGGGGGGCTGGGCAGCGCCTCCAGGGTGAGTCGGTAGCCGCCGCCGCCGAAGTTGAGATCGCGGAAATCGCCGGCACGCCAGAGGCTGGCCGCCGCGCCCGCCAGGCTCACGCTCGCTCCCTCCCCCCGCACCCCCTCCAGCGCCAGGGAAACCTTGCCCCCCAGCACCTCACGGGAGGCGCCCACGGCCAGCTGGAAACGCTCCTCCAGGCGGCGGCTGCGGCGCAGGCTCGCCAAGGCCTCCAGGGTGCCCTTGTGCTCCCGGGTGAGTGCCGCGTGTCGTCGCTGGAGGTCCTGGAAGGCGAGCCGGTCGGCGGCGGGACCGGCCAGGCGCTCGAGATCCCGCACCAGGCGAGCCAGATCCACATCGCGCGTGCGCCGCAGAAAGCTCACTTCCGCTTCCAGAGCCCGCAGTCGTCCCTGCCAGCTCAGCTGGGCCACCAGCCAGGTGGCGGCCACCAGGGCGGAGCCGCCAGCGGTGAGGAGCGCCAGCCAGCGGATGGAGGGGGAGCGGCGCTCGTTGGCGTCCATGGCCATCTACGCCACACCGACGGGCGCGCCGAGAAGATGGAGGCCGATGCGGCGTCGGTGGGAGCGGGCGCGATGCTCCCAGAGATAGACCGCCTGCCAGGTGCCGAGCACGAGCTGGCGCTGCTGGAAGCTCAGGCTGAGGCTGGTGCAGGTCAGGGCGGTGCGGATGTGGGCGGGCATGTCATCCGGACCCTCGTCGTCATGGACATACGCCCGCAGCGGACCCTGGCCGCTGAGGGGACGGGTGCCCTCCTGTGGCACAAGGGCCCGCAGGTAAGCCGTCAGGTCGGCCAGCACGCGGGGATCGGCGTTCTCGTTGATGGTCAGGGAGCAACTGGTGTGCAACACGTTGATCACCGCCAACCCCGTCCCCAGGCCACTGGCGCCGATCTCTCTGTTGAGGGCTGCGGTGAGATCCGTGAAGCCCTCGCCGCTGGTGCTCACCTCCAGGTGGCGCAGAACCTGCTGCAGCATGAACGGCACAGTCGTCAGCGCCCAAGCTAGGGGGCGCTGGCGGCCGCTTCCCACGGCGCGACTGGCCCGGGTGCCCTGAGACCATCCCATAAAGTTGCTCGATGCTCCGCTGTTGACGATGCCCTGCTGGACTTCGCCTTGGCCGGTGGCCGCTCCTCTGGACGCACACCTGAGGGCCGCTGGGTTGAAGCGATGCGAGGAGCGGCTCGAAGCCTTGCCGGAGGATGCCCTCATTCTTTACTTCCCACCCGATGCTCTCCTGGCGGCCGGGATGGCGTCGGCGCAGGATCCGCCAACGCCCCAGCAGCTGGCGACGACCTACCGACAACTGCAGACGCTTTACGGTCGCCATCGCCTCATCTCCGCCTGGCGTCTGCAGGGCCTGACTCCAGAGGGCATCCGGCAATGGTTGGTGGAGGCGTCGCCCCCCCTCGCTCCCCAGCCCTTTCCTGAACCCGAACCGCTCTCCGCCCTTCTGGCAAGGACGCTGATCGAAGGCCACCCCCATCTGTTGGAGGCCTATCTCGACCTTGAGTTGATCGCGGAACTGGCGGGTGGAGCCCCAGACACCGCCTATGCGCGGCGCTTGAACAAAGCCATCGCCGACAGTCGCGCCCTGCTGGAGCACTGCTGGCTTCCGCACCAACGCAACCAGGCCCTCCGTCAGGACATCGCCGACCAGAGCGCTCGGGAGGACGCCCTGGCCAGCGAGAGCCAGCGGGCCCGCGAGGCGGAAACCCTGATGCGCGCTCAGCTGGATCATGCACGCGAGGCGCAGGAGCGCCTCACCCAGGCCACGCACGACCGGGAGGCCCGTCTCGCGCAACTGGAACAGACCCTGGCGTCCCAGGTGTCCAGGCTCCTTCGCCTGGAGGCCGACCTCCAACAGGTCAACGCCGAACGGGCGGAGGCCCTCGCCACCGTGGCGGATCTTCAGCCGCAGCTCGCCGCCCGCGAGGAGGAGCTGCGCCGCTCCCGGGAGGCGGAGGCTGTGCTGGTGGCTCGGATGGAGGAGTTGGCAGCGGAGAACCGTGGCGCCTTGGCGGAGGCGGAACAGCGGTTGCGCCAGGTGCAGGACGAGAGTGAGCAACTGTTCCTCGATGGGCAGAGCCAACGAGCCCGCATCCTCCAGTTGGAGGAGACGATCGCCGCACGGGAGGAGGCTCTGCGCCTGCCCGGAGAGGGCAAGGCTCGCGAAAGCGCGGGAGAGGTTGTTCTGGAGCCTGAGCGGAAGGCCTGGCTCAAGGTGCTGGAGGCTACGGCGGAGCATCGCCAGGGACTGGAGCGGGAGCAAGCGGTTGTGCTTACCCGGGAGATCGAGCTGCGGCGGCGACTGGTCGCCGTTGAGCAAGAGGCCGCCCAGTCGCGAGACGCCGAGGTTCGCCTGCTCGACAGGCTGGGTCAGCTGGAGGCCACGATCACGGCCCAGTCCGCCCGGCTCGCTCAGCTGGAGGCGAATGAGCAGCAGCTCAGAGGCGAACGGGATCAAGCTTTGCGGCAACGGGAGGAGATCTCCCAGCAGGCCAGGTCCTCGGAAGCCGACCTGCTCGCCCAGGTGCAGGCCATGGAGATCAAAACCGGACAGGCGTCTCAGGAGGCGCGCCGCCTGACGGGCCGTCTCCATGAGACGCTCGAGGAGATGGAGCAGATTTTTCTTCAAGGCCGGGCCGGGCAAGACCTCATTGCCGCCCAGCACCTGCAGTTGCAGCGCGCCCAATCCCTGATGTCGCGCCTGCTGGTTCAGTCCACGCGAAGCTTGATGTCGGCGCAAGCCGTCGCGGTGGAGGTTCTGCCTGCCCATGCACCAAAGGCCATCTCCGGCTCCACCTCCGACGCGGATCCAGCGCGGCCCGGGCCGGCGGGTCGTCTGCTGAGGCGCATCTGGACTCCTTAACGGCTGGTCCTCGAGGCGCGAGAACAGAAACGTCAGGAATGCGGAGGCCTGCGCTGAATCTGCTCGTGTCGATCGAGCTCTTTTTCCAGGCTGTCAAGAAAGTGTCGGAATCCGTCCAGGGCCTGCCAGTGCTCCCCCTGGCTCTCCCGGTGCACCGCAGGGGCCTCCGCGGCCGAAGGGAGCAAGGCCTCCGGCTCCCGTTTCCGCACCACCACGGTTGCGTTCAGAGGCTCGCGGGTCGGCAGCCGGACGGGCGAGGCTTGGGGCAGACGCAGCAGACCTTCGGGGTCAAAGGTCGCCCAGACGGTGGCTCCAGCCGCTTCCGGCCAGTCTGCGACCGCCAGGCTGAATCCACAGGCGTCGACGTGTCCCTGGCTGGCCATCCCCGGCCGCAGCTGCTGGCAGATCAATTCCCGGGGCGCCAGATCGGAGGACTGGAGCCACACCTTGGCTGGTGCGCGTCCACCCAATTTGTAGCACCACCCATGAATTCTCCTGCCATCCGGCGTCAGGCCATCAAAATGCCCTCGCAATCCACGCCGTTCGGCTTCCAAGGCCGCCAGCAGACGCTGTTGGGTGCTGGAACGCGATCCGATGAGAAAGAGGGCAAAGCGTTGGCTGCCATCGGCGGAGAGGGCCAGGACTTGCGGGGTGGCCTCAATGCGCACCAGGGGAAGATCCTGAGGAATCTCGAGCTGGAAACCAAAAAGCCCTTTTTTTTGCAGATGATCTTCGACATCGGGACGCGAGTGATCGATGCGTGCCTGGGCCAGGAGATGGGGCCCGGCAAGCAAGCGCACATCACTGAAAGCGTGATGGGGGTGATAGGCCCAACCAGTAATCAGCGAGGGGGTGATCAATTCAATCCCTCCCTGTAGCAACTTTGACTCTTCGTCAGCCTCCTGCCGAGGCCCGGCCACCAATTTCTTCCAGAGACTCTGCATGTTCATCTTCATGGGGATGGGGAGCGTGCCAGAGCAGGCTTCCGAGGGGCGGATATGCCAAGGTTATCCCATTCTTGCTTACTGTATCTTGGCTGTCCAGTCGCGATATTGAAGGGGTTGCGAAGGGAGGGGCCTCCTTCGGCAGCACCAAAACTGCTGAGCGGAGTTGTATAGAGACAATCGGCGAAGAAGAAGTGAACGACCTGACTCCAGCGACGGCTGCTGCGGTCTTGGACGGGCTCTCCACCATGGAGAAGGTTGGCATGCCAGATCAACACCTCTCCGCGTTTGGCCAGGAAACGGGTCAAGGGAAAGCCATCCTCTTGGACGGCCGCACGCCAATGGTCTTGAAAAAAACGCTGAGGGTGAGGCTCAGCGGCGACTTGAGCCGGATCAAGGCGCAGGGAGTGGGCACTGAGATAGGGCAATCGATGGCTGCCTGGGTAGTAGATCAATGGTCCACTCTTATCGTCGACATCCTGGAGCGCTATCCATACTCCGCACATGAAACCTAGCGGATAACTATGGAAATGAATGGCATCGCTGTGATAGGGCTGTTCGCTGCCGACGGCAAAGTTGAGTGTTTGGAAGGCAAAGGGTTCCCGTCCATACACCGTATGCAGGAGATCGAGAATGAGAGGCTCAAGGGCCAGCCTGCGAATGGCGGCATGCTGCAGCCAGCCATCCTGGAGTCGAGGGGGGGATCCTTCGCCGCGATCCCAGAGGCTGAGTGGCTCAGCGAGACGGGGCTCCAACTCCTCAATGACCGTCTCAAGATTTGCGAGAAAAGCAGGGTCCTCAAGCGTCAGAACGCAAAAGCCCTGGTCGTGGAGAGCGCTCGCTTCAGCGCTCCAGCGACCAAAGAGACCAGACGAGAGCAGTTCGGGAAAATCAGCACGATCAATCAGGGGCTGACCGATGAGATTGAGAGCCATCAAGACAGGAGGTAAGGTCGAGCCGTTCTGGCACCAACGGCAGGAGAGCGCAGTGCCAGGGAGAGATTTTCTTCCACCAGGCTGAGGTGGGGACTGTAGTTGGGGTCTGCGTTTAACAAATCACCCCAGCATTGGATCATCGCCTCCCGTTCGCTTTGCCATTGGTTATAGGCTACCTTTTCAGTGGGAGCGCCTCTGCTTTTGGATTCATGATGCATTAAAACAGCATCTGGGCAGTAGAGGTTTCGGTAACCAGCTTTCATCAAGCGCAAGCAGAGATCAACATCGTTATAGTTTACGGCAAAGTTTTCCGAGTCAAACCCTCCAATATCCAAAAACAAGGCGCGTCGTATGACGAGTGTGGCGGCGGTAACAGCACTAACATTGTGTGCAAACTGCAGCCTCATTTGATAGCCTTCCGCGTCGGCATCAAGATACTTGTGCGCATGGCCTGCAATCCCTCCAATTCCCAGAAGGATGCCCGCATGCTGCACAGTTCCATCCGCAAACAGCAGCTTGGCACCCACCGCCCCTATCTCCGGACGCAGGGCATGGGCCGCCATGGTGGCAAGCCAACCTCCATGAACGGCTTCGACATCATTATTCAAAAAAGCAACCAGCTCGCCTTTCGCAACGCTGACGGCCTCGTTGTTTAATGCCGAAAAATTGAAGGGTCCTGGACGACGCAATAAACGAACCTCTGATCTTTTTTCTAGGGTTGCGAAATAGTCCAAGGTCTTCTGTTCACTACTGCCGTTATCAATAAGGATGATTTCTGTGGGTGGATTTCCTTCGGAATGTTCGCGTAGTGATGTCAGGCAACAGCGCACCAGATCCCCATGATCTCGCGTCGGAATGATGATGCTGACCAGGGGTGGAGGATCTGGCAGAGGCCAGTGCACGACATGGCCACGATTTTGATGAACGGTGACCGGTAGCGCTTGGCCATGACGGGAGAAAAATGCTTGCAGCGTTGAAGCTGTCTGCAATGTTGATCGTTCCGTTTCAGCTTTCTGCAGGCGGTGGTAGAGGATCTCCGGAACATGAAGAATCTGTTCCACCTTGCAGCTCGCTGTCACCTCGAGAATCAAAGAATAGAGAGAAAGATTTTCGCCAGCGGTATCGAGGCTTTGGCAGGCCTGAAGGCAGTGATCACTGCGGATGACCCAGCTATGTGAGTAAGCGGCATCACTGTAAAGAAGGTCTGGATTCCAGGCTGGTTTGAATTGAGGGGCGAAGCGGCGACCGAGGGAGCTGATGCGATCTTCATCGGCATAGATGGCGATGGCCTCTGGATGGTTTTGAATCACAGAGGCGAGTCGTCTGAGAGCATGGCGCGGCAATTGATCTCCGACCTGGAGAAGCACCACCCAGGTTGATGTGTCGCCGGCCTCAAGTTGGTGATCAGCCAGCAAGCGTCTGTAGGCTCCTGGCGCCTGTTCATTCAGGCTGTTGACAGAACGCTCACAATGATCGTTGTTGTCACGATTTCCCCAAATCCAAATTGTGAACTTAACCTGATCGGAGTGATTTGGATAGGCAATCGTATTGTGCGCTGTTTGCCGTTGTTCTTCCAGGATGTGTGGTTGTTCAATACGTTGAATCCATTCGTCATAGCCAACCAGTGGAAATGTCGTCCGTGAAAGAAGTCGGTTGTAATCAGACCATTGCTGCGGGAATGAGCGTTCCTGCGGAACAGACTGTTGCCCAGCAAAGATTCGACCATAGGAGGGATGAAGCCTGCGGAGCTTTTTGGCCACCATCCATCTGATCCTGATGAAAGGTTGCGGCACCAAGCGAAGCTCAGAAACCACGGCCTCACCGTCGAGGCCAATGAGTTCAAAACGGCAGGATTGGTGACCTTTGCTGATCCGGACGACGCGCCGACGGCGTTTGCCGTTGATCAATAAGCGACCCTGCATTCCATTCAACAATCCATAGCACCGCAGCTGTTCCGTCTTCACCCGAATTGTCAGGGTGTACCACCCCGGCCGGACGGCATCGCGCAGGATGAAGGTGGGCCGCTGTTGATCAGCCAGCGACGCCCAATCTTGGCGCGTGCGCACTCCACACCAGCGAAGGAGCCAGTTCACTGGCGATGACTAGCCTGCATGCCGAGAACGAATTTGCCGAGGCTGAAACCGACTGCACAACTCGCTAGCACGGCAAAGAATCCCTTGCTTTTCCAATCATTTTGCGGGTCTTCCGGTCGTTGTGGTGCAGACAGCAAAGCCATGAACTTTTGCTGTCGCTTGCTTTCAACGCGTGCTTTTTCAACGGCAGTGAGAGCAAGTTTGTAGGAATCAGTGGCAAACGCAACATCGGATTCCAGTTTGAGCATATCGGATGCTTTGCGAGTTAAATTTCTTCCTTGGCGGGACACCGCCGACTTTCGTTCTTTTTGGATTTGTTGTTCAAGTTCTCGGACCTGATCTTCAATGGCGGCCACTTCGGGTTCCGCAGGGTCTTTGAATTGCCGTCTCAGGGTTGCCAGCTCGACACGCAGATCAACCAATTTCTCTTGGAGTTTGCTGATCGTTTGACTGGCCAACTCCGCTTCGCTTTTGGGATCGATCACAGCATTGGACTCTTGATAGCGAATCAGACGATTCTTGGCCTGATTGAGAATATTACGTGCGCGGATTAGCTCTGTTTCAGCAAAGCCCCTCTGCTTCTGGCTGATATCTTGGTTAAGTTGATTGACAAAGTTTTCGCTTTTTGACAGCATAAATCGATTCAGATCATAAGACGCCTTGGGATCCAAGCCGACGGTCCGCAGCACGATGGCCCCCGATAATTCGTCTAAGGTCACGTTCACTTGTTTCTTGAAAAACTTCAAACGTTTTTCATTGGAAAGATTCGGTTTGATGCCGGCGAAAGGATCTGGTCCTTTTTGCGCATAAGCCTTATCCAGATCAAAGCTTCGAGTCAGATCGGCAAGAACTTGTGGAGATTGCAGGTAGGTTTTCAGGAAACGGGCATCTTCAAGCGAGAGTTGGTTGCCGCGGGCCAACAGGCCGGCCAGTCCACCGCCGGCATCACCAATGCTGCTTTCTTCCGCTTTTCGGATAACAAAATCAGATCTGGTGACATAGCGATCTCGTGCGATACCATAGAAATAAATGCCCGAAAGTGTAATGGGCACCAGCATGATCTTCGTGACAGATATTCGCCAAAAAGTTGAACCTTTTGCTTTTGCCGGTTTAATCGGAATAACTTTTTGTTCGCTCTGCGTTGGATCGAGTTCTGGAGAGACCTCTTCCTGCTGTTGCTCCTTCCGAAGAAGGAAGCGATTCATTGGGTTAAAATCATCTACGCCCAGCATGTTGATTGAGCCTCTAGTGAAGAATAATCGTCAGGTTACTGCTCGGCATGTTGATGTGAGGGGGCTGACAGGAGTCGCTCGGTGTGAACAGCTACAGCCTCATCCAGGTCGGAGAATTCTTCAATCTTACCACCATCGAGGATAAAGGCACGATCAC
>CAYVWU010000075.1:0-11206 GCA_964455575.1 uncultured Cyanobium sp.
TCGGCCGCCTGGGCAGTCGGGAGGCCATCGCCGCCGCCAAATGCGAAATCGTCGAGGCGCTGGACCCGACGGGCCTGCTGGTGGTTCCCGCCGCCGACCCCCTGCTGGAGGCCGCCCTGGCGGCGGGCTGGAGCGGACGGGTGGAGCGGGTGGCGCTCGCCGATGAGCTCTCGGGCTGGCCGGAAGCACCGCAAGCGACCTGGGTGGGCCGCCTGGTGGAGGGCGGGGGCGCCCTGCGGCTGGAGCGCCCGCTCGCGGGCCTCACTGTGCGGCTCCCTCTGGCCGGTCGCCATAACGCCCGCAACCTGCTGTTGGCTCTGGCGGTGGCCACCGCGCTCGGGGTGTCGCCGGAGGCGTTGCGGGAGCTGGTGGTGGAGGTGCCCGGCGGACGCAATCGCCGCTTGCGGCTCGGCGCGGTGACCGTGCTGGACGAGACCTACAACGCCTCTCCGGAGGCCGTGCTGGCGGCGCTGCAGCTGCTGGCGGAGAGCGAGGGCGGTCGGCGCTGGGCCGTGCTCGGCACGATGCTGGAGCTGGGGGAGCAGAGCGTGGCGCTGCACCGCCAGGTGGCCGCCCGGGCCCGGGAGCTGGGTCTTGATGGCCTGGTGGTGGTGGCGGCTGGCGCCGAGGGCGACGCCATGGTGGAGGCGGCGGCGGGAATTCCCCGGCTGGTGCGGGTGGACAACCCCGAGGCCGCCGCCGCGCCCCTGCTGGAGTGGCTGGCGCCAGGGGATGTGCTGTTGCTCAAGGGGAGCCGGGGCGTGGCCTTGGAAACCCTGCTGCCGTTGTTAAGGGCCGGCTTGGAGCGTGACGCGGAGGTTTGAGGCTTGCGGGTGCTGGCGGCACAGCTCACCGACAGAGAGCCGGGGCGCGTCGCGGCAGCCGTCCGCTGCCTTCGCCGCTGAACGAGGGGCCCGGGTGGCGCAGGATCCGCACGCGGTAGGTGCAATGGGCGGGGCCGAGATGGGCGATCAGGGCCTCGCGGGCCTCATGTTGCAGCTCCTCCAGGGTGGGAGCCGTGATGTGGATCGGGAGGCTTTCGGCCCGGGCTTCCAGATGGCCGGATCGTTCCGCCGTCAGGCGAAACACAACCTCTCGCATGGTGGACCTCATGTCGCTTCGGCCCCATCATTGGCCCGCTGGCCTCGTCCCGTGTGTGCCGCCGCTTACGGGGATCCGCCCTCCGGGACACCCCGTGGGGTGTGCCGTGGTCCGTGTCGCCCCGGGAAACCACAACACTCGTCCGTCAGCGAGCCGGCAGCCCTGAGCGGCCATCGTTGATCTGCCCCACCAGGACGACGGCAGGATCCCTCAGGCCAGCGACCAGCGCGAGGGTGATCCGGACCATCCCCTCGGCCCCCAGGCCGATCGCCTCCACCAGCCCGATCACGCGGGGCACGGCCGCCGCCCCCACCAGGGGCGGCGGGCCGCTTTGCTCAGGCGGCAGCAGCAGACCAAGACCCACCAGCAGTTCGATGCCGGGGTAGAGGCGTCCCCAGGCGCGCCAGCGCTGGGTGAGCAGGTCGTATTTGGCAAAGCTCACCGCGAAGGCATCCCCATCCATCAGCTTGAGCATGGCCAGCACCAACGCCAGCAGAGCAGCGGTGAGAAACACCGCCACCACTGGGGCACAGGAGATGTCGGCAGGGTCTGGTTTCACGCCGAGCCTGGCGGCCAGCTCGCTGTAGCCCCCGATGTGCTCCGCATGGAGCGTGGGGGTGGTGGACATGGCAAGCCGACGAGAAGGGATCCCTCCAGCCTCATGTCTCCAGCTACTAGAGAGTCAAGGGGGCAACCCTGCCAGGCCCAGGGCGCCCGCCATGGGCTGCGGCTCGTGCCCGTGTCCTACGGGAGCAAGATCTGGAGTCTCCATCTGCCTGGGCGGGTTCAGGAGAGCGTCATTCCTTCATCGCGCGTCTTCCTGTCTGCGGGAGGTGCCTATGACTCTCCAGGGTTTTTCCTAACGGAACGGGACACGGCCACGCACGCCTCCCAGCGTTCTCTGTTCCTGAGGCGTCGGCGATTTGATTCGATGCTCGTGATAATTTGCGTTTCACTTACATTTGACAAATGTTGCTGATGACGCGTAGGTTCACCGTCAACCTGCTTCTTAAGCAGCTAAAAATTTCCTCTGAACTTGTGATTAAAACCACTTCTGTGTTTGCGCGATCTTTTGCGGCTTGCACCATTTTTGCGACGGTTGGCTTTTCGGCCTTCCCTGGCTTGGCCGCCAATTTCTCGGTCACGAAAAATTTTTGGGGGAATGACACCACCATCGGCTCCTTTGCTTGGGCCATCCATCAAGCGAATACGACGCCGGGTCATGACACCATTGACCTGTCCACCAGCGTCAGCATCGATGATTATCAAGGAGTTCCTCTGACATATCGTCTTGCCGACATCACCGACCCGGCAGGTCTCCTGATTCAAGGCAACGGCCATTCCGTGGTCGGGAATCCTTCCTTTATCACCCCGAGTGGGGTCGTTCACACCAAGACCAATCCCCAGCCCTTTAAGTCAGGAGACTTACAAACAGCACCAACGTATTCATTCGCGAGAATTACTGATAATATTGCTGACATTGTGATTGATAAACTCAATATTGACGGCTTGAATTCCTTTCTGAACATCGGCGCGGGGTCCACGGTCACTGTTCAGGATTCCATGATCAAGTACATGGGGGACTTTGGTCAGCGGCCGGCACCTGTGTTTGAAGTGTTTGACGATTCCACTCTTAACTTAAAGGGCGTATCACTCAATCATATCAATAACTTTCAAAAACCCATTCTTGGTTCTGAGTATATTTGGTTTCCAGCCATAGCGGGAAATAATGCCACGCTCAACATGGAGAGAAGCACCCTGGATCTCCTGACCTCATCGACCGCCGGCGGCATCACCTGGACTGGGGGAACTGCAAATATAGTTTCCTCTGTCATCCTTGGCAAGGGTTTGTCGATCACTGATTATCAGAAAGAAGGGGTTCTCAATGTGGTTAATAGTGTGTTTCGTCCCTATGATAGTTCTGCTACAGCGCGCATTCAGGCTTACAGCGGTGGGGTCGCCAATGTGATCGCTTCCACGATTCAATTTGATGCCTCGCGTACATTTGATGTTCCAATCGGCAACCCTAATCCTATTCTCGGTTGCCCGCAGAATTACAAATGTAATGGAGCTCCGCTTCAGGCCTTCAACGGGGGAGCGATCAATTTGGGCTCCAGTGCCGTGTCGGCGATCAACACCGATCTTGTCTTGATCGATCAGCCTTATTCCGCCACTTATAAAAATACAGTCGGCACGTTGACTGCCGATGTCTTTTCGTTTGTGCAACCGGTCACCCATCAGGACTCCGCAACGTTGAAGAGCCTCTTCAGCCAGCCCAATCTGCTCACATCGGGTGTGCCCTATGCGCTGAACCCCAGCGTTCCATTCTTTCCCTCTATTTATTATAATCTTCCCGGCGGCGCCTCTCCGCTTGCTCCTGGTCCCCTCCTCGACGTGGTCCCCGACGCGGATGGGGCCAACAAGCTGATCAACCCCATTGATGGCAGCGTGATCAGCACCGATGTGTTCGGCAATCCCCGCACCAGCAACGGACTGCGCAACGTCGGCGCCGTGCAGGCCAGTGTTCCCGGTCCACTCCCTGTGCTGGGCTGCGGTTCGGCCTTTGCCTGGTCTCGCCGTCTGCGCCGGCGCCTTGGGCAAACCTCTGGCCTGCGGCGACAGGAGGGTTGAGATCCCTCCCCTCGACCCCTGCGCGGCCCGTCGATCCCAAATCCTCTGGGCTGAGCGATCACCGAACGTCGGCCGAGGCCTCCACGGCAGCGGGGTTCCGTTGGAGGATTCCCCCTCACGCGGGGGAAATCACCTTGGGGCATCGTGGCCTGCAGCACGTCAGACGAGTGACGATCCGGTCCTTGGTTGATCGGTTCCAGGCCTGGCAGGGTCGGGAGGATGCCCAGGTGAGGCGTGGGCACCGCCGTCCGACCCTGCCAGGCCTGCTGGCTGCGTTGGCCCTCACGCTCGCCCTGGTGCTGGCGCCCGCCGCCCCCCTGCTGGCCCAGTCGCTGTCGCCGCCAGCACCTCCGCCGACGGCTGAGGCTCCGCTCAGCCTGGGCAGCTATGACGTGGCGCCGGTGCGCATCCTGAGCGTGCCGGCGATCTCTGTGGCGGCACCGGTCCTCCGCCAGGACGATGGCAGACCCGATGCTCGTCAGCGGGCGAAGGTGATCGAGGGCAACCTCGCGCTGCTGTACGCGTCCCATGACCTCTGCTCGGCGGGGGAGGGGCTGGTGGAAACGCTGCTGGAGACCTTTGTGCTTCGGGGACCCGAATCCCAGCGCCTGTGCACCGGGAATCCCTGGGCGGTGTTGGGCCGGCCCGAGGATCTGCGCGTCGTGGTGCGTCCCGATCCCCAGGGCAACCTGGCGCTGCAGGCTGTGCTCAAGGGAAGGCCCCAGCCCCTGCAGCTCCTCAACGTCACCGAGGCTGACGCGCAGTTGTATGGACTCAGCCGCGCCGATCTGGCCGAGCGTTGGCGACAGATCCTGCAGCGGCGCCTGCGACACGCCCGCCACAACGAACAGCTGGATCAGATCGCGATTCGGATCCGCTACACCCTGCTCGGAGCCTCCCTGCTGGCGGGCTCCTCCCTGCTCAGTTTCAGGCTGTGGTCAGCCCTGCGCCGTCGCCTGCGGCGCCGGTTGGATCTGGCGCCCAGCGACGGTCTCCTCAGCGAACGGCGCCTGCTGGTGGGCCAGTGGCTGCTGCGCGGGCTGTTCGTGCTGATTCTCGCGCAACTGGTGGGCGTGGTCGCCCTGCTGGTGAGCTCTGTTCCCGGCCAGATCCCCCTGGCGGTGGCGTTGCTGTTCCAGCCGCTCCTCATCCTGGGCAAAGTGCTGCAGCTGGGGCTGCTGGCTCTGACCCTGCGGCTGCTGGCGCGGTTCGTGCTGAACCAATGGAGCACGAATCTCTCAATTCCGCCTCAGGAGCGGGCCCGCCGGCAGCAGCGGCATCGCAACCTGTTGCAGGTCAGTCAGCGGTTGATCGATCTGGCCTGCTGTTCTGGGCTGGCGATTCTGGTGTTGGCGGACATCCCCGGGGTGCGCCAGTTCACGGCCGGCGCGTGGCTGGCGGGTGGCGCTCTGCTCGGCGGCCTGGCGATCGCTTTTCAGGGTCTGTTGCGCGATGCCTTGGCCGGGCTCGTGGCTCTGATCGACGATCACTACGCCGTCGGCGATTGGGTGGAGGTCAATGGCCTGGATGGAGAGGTGGTGGATGTGGGACTTCTGGTGACGGAGCTTCGCTGCGTCGATCAGCGGGTGGTGATGTTCGCCAACAGCACGGCCCAGACGCTGGTGAACCACACCAAGATCCGCTCCGGCATCGAGGTTCTGATCCCGCTGGCGGAGCACCCTCCGCAGCTGGAGGAGGCGCTCGCTGTGGTGGAGGTCGCTTGCGCAGCCTTTGCGGCCGATCCCCGCTGGAGCCCCCAACTTCTGGAGCCACCCGCGGTGCGTGGCGTCAACAGCGTCGCTCCGGGGATGATCGAGCTGAGCGTGCTCCTCATCACCCGCACCGGCGAGCAGTGGGCGGCGGAACGCGCCTTGCTGCGGCGGTTGGTCGTGGCGCTGCAACTGGCCGGCATCCGGCTCGCTCATGGCGTTCGGGTGCCGATGGAGTGAGGGATGTTCCGCCAGGCCTCCCTGAAGATCGCCCCGGATGGGGGGCACGGTGTCTCCGTCGACCTGATGCTCCCCAACCAGCCAGCAGGGAGGGTCCACGTTCATCACCGACTGGCCAGGAGCAAAGGTGTTGTTCCGAGCGAGGATCAGCCGCGCCCGGGAGCTCGATGACCCGCTGACCGTCGAGCGTCATTCACACACCGCCAGGGGGCGTGGCAGCGGAAGTGGTCGCGGTTAACCCTCCGGGCCCTCGGAGCAGCAGGGCGGCCACCAACACGCCCAGCCGCTGAGCCAGGAGGTTGATCCACCGGAATTTCTGGGCCGGGGTGCTCAGTGGGCTTGAGCCTGAAGCTTGGCTGCGCGCCGCTCAGAGCGGCTGAGCGGGACCGTCGCCTCGACGGCAGCTTGCTCGTCGAGCCACGGCCTGAGCCTGCCCAGATCGATGGGGTCTTGGCCTTTGGGAGCCAGAGAACATACGGCCGCTTGTTGGGACATCAAGGCGTTGCCGCGAAGGCACTGGGGGAGATCGACCATCGCCAATAACTCAAGCTATGGCGATCAAAGACGGCGACCGCTGATCACGCGGAATAGAATGGCAATCAAAGCGATAACAAGCAGAAGATGAATCAAGCCTCCAAGGGTATACGAGGTCAGCAAGCCTAAGAGCCAGAGAACGATCAATAAAACCGCAATGAGTTCGAGCATGAGACAGTTGGAGATGACGTCATCATGGGGCCCCGAGACACTGATTGAGCCGCTTTCTTGAGATCCTCTGCCGCGTTGATGGCCGAAGCCTGCACCTGCTTGGCCTGTCCCTTGATCTGGTGACCTTTATCGCCGGTGATGTCACCGAGAGCAGCTTCCAATTTGCCTTCAGCATCTTTTGCTGCGGCATCAACTTTGTTGGACATGATGATGACTGCAATGGAGAAGAGACCCGATTCATAAAAGAGGCGCTTGGGTCAGAAGGTCTGCCTCAGTCCAATCGTAACGGCCTTGATGGTTGCCGACTCCCGCCCAGCCCGAATCTCCACCTTCCAGCTGGGCATCACCAAGCAGGTCTTGAGCGCCAGACAGGCTTGTTAACCGTGTAACGAATTGTCTGTATCTGATGCACTTCGCATCAGATACAGACAATAAAGACTGGAGTTGTTAAATTAATAATTTGATTTCCAAAGTAAAGCGCTGGTTTTCTTTTCGAGCAGGCTAATGCCTGTTTATTGTCAACTTTTATGGCTTCCTGAATGCTGGGCGCAACTCTTGATGAGAATGGCGTGACGTTCCGCTTGTGGGCGCCTCACGCCAAGCAGGTTTCCGTCATTGGATCCTTCAATGGCTGGGATGGAAGTGTTCATCCAATGCAAGCCCTGGACCTCGGTCACTGGATTGTTCAAGTGGAAGATGCCAAGGTTGGTGATCAGTACAAATATCAGATTGTCACCTCGACTGGAGTGGTCAAGCGAATCGACCCTTGCGCAAGAGAGGTCACGAATTCGGTTGGTAACGCTATTATTCATGATCCCAGGTTTGACTGGTCAGATGATGACTTTTCCATGCCTCCCTGGAATCAGCTCATCATCTATGAATTGCACGTTGGCACATTTAATGACGATGATCCATTTCGTCCTGGGAAATTTATTACGATCACGGCTCGTCTGGACTATCTCAAGCGCCTTGGCGTGAATGCGATTCAGATCATGCCTGTTGGGCAATTTGCTGGCATGCGCTCCTGGGGCTACAACCCCTCTCACCTCTTTGCTGTTGATTCTGATTACGGGGGATCCCTCGGCCTGAAGCGATTCATCAAACGGGCCCATCAGGCGGGAATCGCGGTTCTTCTGGACGTGGTTTATAATCACTTCGGCCCGAGCGATCTAGACCTGTGGCAATTTGATGGTTGGTCGGAGAATGGTAAAGGTGGTATTTATTTTTATAATGATGATCGAGCCCTGACGCCATGGGGTGAAACACGCCCTGACTTCGGCCGTGGCGAAGTTCGTCAATTCATCCTCGACAATGTTCTCATGTGGCTTGATGAGTATCGAGTTGACGGCCTTCGTTTTGACAGCACTCTGTACATTCGCAAGTTTGGTGAAAGTGGATCCCAGGAGCTGCCTGACGGCTGGAGTCTGCTTCAGGCGATCAATGAAACTGTCTCTCGCTCACGTCCTGGACGTATCACAATTGCAGAAGATTTGCAAAGTAATCATTGGATCACGAAGGATGTTGGCGCAGGGGGAGCCGGTTTCGCCTCCCAATGGGACCCGCACTTTGTCCGGCCAATCCGTGATGCTGTGATCGCGGCACGAGATCAGGATCGTTCCCTGAGCCGCATTCGCGATGCGATTCTTTATCGCTATAACGACGATGCATTTGAGCGGGTTATCTATAGCGAATCCCATGATGATGTTGCCAATGGGCAGTCTCGCATCCCTCAGGAGGTCGACTCCAATGATCCCACGGGCTGGTATGCCCAGAAGCGCTCCACCATGGCCGCGGCCATGGTCTTTACAGCCCCCGGCATTCCCATGTTGTTTCAGGGGCAGGAGTTTCTTGAGGGTGGTTGGTTCCGCGATACAATCCCCGTTGATTGGGATCAAAGAGAAACGTTCCGTGGCATTGTTCGCCTCTATCGAGATTTGATTCGTCTGCGCCTAAATCAACATGGTGTGTCCAACGGCCTTTGCGGGCAATTCACTCAAGTTTATCATCTTAATGACGAGCGGAAAATGCTTGCCTTCCACCGTTGGGATCGAGGCGGACCTGGTGATGATGTTGTTGTGATCGCCAATTTCTTTCATGAACCTCAAGATCAATATATTGTCGGTTTTCCTGCTAAGGGAAAATGGGATCTTCGATTCAACAGCGATTGGCATGGCTACAGCGAAATCTTTGCAGGGCATCAAAGCCAAGACGCCGAAGCTGTGAGCGGAGACCGCGATGGCCTTCCTTTCCAGGGAACCATCTCCATAGCTCCCTATAGCGTCTTGATTTATTCGCAACCGAATTGATTTCCAGAGCGCAAGATCGATGTGTAGACCCATCTGTATTGATCTTTTCAGGAGCCAGGCGCCGATGAAACTCTACCGTATCACCCACCGGACAAAATACACATACTCGGGGCTTGTTCAACTGGGTCCTCACGCCTTGCGTCTTCGCCCCAGGGAGGGATACGACTTGCGCATTGAGTCGTCAACGCTCACCATTCAGCCGCATGCCTTTCTGCGCTGGCATCGTGATGTTGAGGGGAATTGTGTTGCGAATGCTGATTTCAATACGCTATCTGATCAGTTGCTGATCGAAAGCATTCTGTTGATTCAGCAATATGATCAACAGCCACGCCGTTCCCCTCATCGGTCGTGATGCCGCCCTGAACCTCCACCGTCAGCGCCAGCGCATGGAAGACGACGGGGGCGGCACGGTGGCGCTCGTTGGCCAATATCACTGCGGGACCCTCGGCGGTGCCGGCCAAGGGAAAGACGTAGTGTTACTGGCCTCGGTGGTGCCGGCGAGATGTCCTGCGGAGAACGGGAAGCAGCAGGTGGAACTCGCCTTCTGGCTGGTCTTGTCCGCACCGCCGGGCTCTCCCTGCACGGTCTGCCCCCCCGCCCCCTGCGCCTCTGACGGATGTCGATTCCTTGTCTGCTGCTGCCCGGCTGGCTCAACTCCGGGCCCGACCACTGGCAGAGCCACTGGGAGCGGATGCGCCCCTCCCTGCGGCGGGTCGACTTCGGGGAGTGGAGGGATCCCGAGCCGAAGGCCTGGACGCAACGGCTGCGGGTCGCTGTGGCGGCCTCTCCTCAGCCCCCGTTTCTGATCGCCCACAGCCTGGGTTGCCTGGCTGCCGCCGCCTTGGCGGCGGACGACGATCCGCCCCCGCTCGCCGGTGCCCTGCTGGTGGCTCCGCCCGACCCCGCTCGCGCTGACACCCCCGCCGCGATCGCCGCGTTCTGCCCCTCCCCCCGCCTTCCCTTTCACACCCGGGGACTGGTGGTGTACAGCAGCAATGACCCCTATGCCGAGGAGGCCTACTCCCTCTCGATGGCCGAGGCCTGGGGGCTGGAGCCGCTGCGGGTCGGTCCCCTGGGGCACATCAACGCCGAGAGCGGTCTTGGGGATTGGCCGCAGGGGTTGGCCTTGCTGGATCGTCTCCTGGCCTCCTGCCAGGGCGCGCGGGGCGAGTGAGCGTCTTCGGATCGTCCCGCGGATTCGCCCATGGGGCGACCGTTTGACAGGCGGTTGCTCTCGGGGCCCCTGGCGCCAACGCCAACGCCGGAAATGTGGAGGTTGAGCAGGCGCGGCGGCAGGCTTAGCGGCAACCGAAGCGGGCAGGGCCACCAGGCACCGCCTACACGATGCTTGAAGGGCCTATGAGATCGACGTCAGGGGCCACAGCCACCAACGGGCTCAGGGCTGAGCAGTCGCCTTGCTTCTGCGAATGCGCGAACGCAACCGGCGGCTGAATCCGAAGGCGAGAGTCCCGGCGAGCCAGGGAGCAGGGGCCGGCACAGGCACGGGGCCGGCGTAAACCTTGATCGCGTCCGTTCCAATGCTGTACTCAGCCAGCAGGCCACTCGTGGAGCTGAGACCCAGACTGGCGAGCATCGTGTTCGCGAATTTTCCAGTATAAGAAATTGATGCGCCTTCAATATAACCAGGTTCGATGCTGAACTGGGTGTTGCTCCCTTGTAAGCTAATGTGATTATTAGAGGACGATACAAGGGTTAGAACTTGTAGACCTCCGCTCCCGAAGTTTGCTGGGCCAGTAATTGGATATAAGTTGTAGGGAGTGTATTGATTATTCCCAAGCAGGAGTTCGCCGAGGGTCGGTCTAATGGCGTTGGGTGAAGTTCCAATGCCATTTGAACGAATCGGCGGTAGGCCAGTTAGCGAACCCGATGCGGTAAGTACAACATCGGGACCCTGCTGATCGAAGTTAAAAACCAATAAGGCATCTGCCTTTCCGGCATTCAAAAGCGATATGGTTGGACAAAGTAAAAGAGGAACTAAAAGTCGAACCTTAGAGTGAAGCATGCGCATGATTAATTGAATTCTTCGCACGGATAGTGTGATCGCAAGGTGAACTTTTCTTGGGGGGGGATGGACGGTTCTCCTGGCGTCCTTTTGTGGATCGATGCCACCGCCTCGGGATCAGCGTGAACAGGTCCATCGCGTGGAACCAGCCTTCGGCGCGCGAGCAAATTCGTCCAGCGATGCTCCTGGGCGATTTCCGCGTCACCCCCAGGCAGGAGGCCTCTCCCTCGCGTGGCGGCACCATCGAGACCGTGCGTACAGGGATGGAGGATCAACGTCTCCTTTGGCGCTGCTGGATGCCGTGGTTCGCGCCGGTGAACCCTTCCTCCACGACCCATCCAACACACAGGCAGAGGCCAAGGCGGTGTCCCGCCAGATCTGGCGGGGGACCTGATCGAGCAACAGCACCAGCCCCCCGGCTGCTTCCGCGCCCCAGGGGTCGAGCTCACCGCCGATGGCGCGTCGGGTCAGCCCGAGGAATCGCTCCCGCA
>CAYVWU010000076.1:0-11186 GCA_964455575.1 uncultured Cyanobium sp.
TTTGGTTAAGCCGGAGCAGATCTGGGGAATTTCAGGGATCAATGAGCCAGTCACCAGGGCTAAATCAAACAGGGATTGTTCCTATTCTGCGGGTTATGATTGTTGTTGAGGTGAGGCCATCTACCGACACATGACATTCGATAGACCTGCAGGAATCTTTTGGCGGGACGCAGGCGATGAAAAGAGACAACAAAGCTACTGACTCGTCATTCTGGCCTCCAGCCATTGACGGCCGGCGAAAGAACGACGTGTGGTCTTCTCGAAAAAGCCCAGACGCTATAATCTGAGGAATGCAAGGCAAATGACCCGCGTTGGCGCAAAATCGACGGACTTTTGTTGAACGGTCTGGCCAGTTGTCGACGTCTCCCTGTGTTCTTCATCGGCGCCCAAAGGCCCAGCTCCTCCAGCCATGACCGCACCCAACGCCACCCTCGCCGCCTTGCGCGCCGGCCAGCTGAAGGGAATCAAGCGGCTCGATCTGTCCTGCGACTTGGAGGAGTTCCCTGAGGAGATCTACGCCTTGGCCGATAGCCTCGAGATCCTCAACCTCTCAGACAACGCGTTATCCACTCTCCCCGATGATTTGTCGCGCCTAAGCAGGTTGCGGGTGTTGTTCTGCTCGGCCAATCGCTTCACCCGCCTGCCCGAGGTGCTCTCCTCCTGCGCTCACCTGGAGATGGTGGGCTTCAAAGCCAACCGCATCCGCGAGGTTCCGGCGGCCGCTATTTCCCCGCGATTGCGCTGGTTGATCCTCACCGACAATCAAATCGCGACACTTCCCGACGCCCTCGGCGCCTGCACACGCCTGCAGAAATTGATGTTGGCCGGCAATCAACTGGCCGAGCTTCCAGAGGCGATGCGCGGCTGCGTCGCGCTTGAATTGCTGCGCATTTCGGCCAATCGCTTCCAGTCCCTGCCGGACTGGCTGCTGCAGCTGCCCCGGCTCACCTGGTTGGCCTTTGGCGGCAATCCCCTGTCCGCCGTGCCGCGCGATCCCACTGGCGCCGTGCCCCAGCTGCACTGGGATGATCTCGTCCTGGCGGAACAACTCGGCGAAGGCGCCTCGGGCGTGATCCACAAAGCGCATTGGCAGCCGTCGCGACAGGAGCCGGCCCAGCCCGTGGCGGTGAAACTCTTCAAAGGGGCGGTCACCAGTGACGGATTTCCCGCGGAAGAAATGGCGGCCTGTCTGGCGGCCGGGAATCATGCCCACCTGATCGGCGTCCTGGGTGTCCTCACCGGCCACCCCGAGGGCACCAGCGGCTTGGTGATGCCCTGGGTCGATCGGGCCTTCCGCAATCTGGCCGGCCCTCCCAGCCTGGCGTCCTGCACGCGGGACGTTTACGAGGACGGCCAACGCTTCTCCCTGCCCTTGCTCCTGGCGCTGGCCAAGGGCCTGGCCGCTGTCGGCGCCCACCTGCACGAGCGCGGCATCTCCCACGGCGACTTCTATGCGCACAACATCCTCTATCGCCCCGATGGGGGCTGCTATCTGGGCGATTTCGGCGCCGCCTCCTTCTACCAGCCCCGCGCCACCGGAGAGGCCAATCCCTTTGAGGCCCTGGAGGTGCGCGCCTTCGGCTGCTTGCTCGGCGAATTGCTCGAACGCTGCGAAGCCGGCGCGGATGCGCGTCTCCTCGCGCTAGACGCACTGCGGCAGCGCTGCCTGGCCCCCGTGGCGGCGAGCCGGCCCCGGTTCGCTGAGCTGGTCGCCACGTTGGACGTCCTGCATCCTTGAGCCCGCCTCGACAAGGCTCCGGGTGGCGTCTCCCGTGAAACCCGGCGGCGTTTCAGCCACGCGGGGGGGGGGCACTGGGGGAGGACAGCCTCTCGGGCGGAGACCACGCCAGGACGATCCGCTCAAATTCTCATTGGCAGGCGGGACGCGCGGTTCCATGCTGGACAGGTCCGCTTCCTCGCCATGGCCCGTTCCTCGATGACCGTTGCCGCCTTCGGTCGCTGGTTGGCAGAAATGATTCAGCACGCCTTTGGCGATCCCCGCGAGGAGGCCGCACTCCAGCCGCCCGCTGTTGGCGTGCAGCCTTATCACGGCACGATTTCTCGCCGTCGTGGACGTCGCCAGTTGGCCTGATCACTCGCCGTCGGGGGCGTCGCCTTCTCGCCAGTTCGTCTGCTCCGCATCCTCGGCGTCATCCCCCGATGGGGCCGCGGACCCGCCTCAATCCAGCTGATCAAAGCTGCGATAGCTGAACGCCTCCGCGATGGCGGCCCGCTCCACCCGGGGCTGGTCCGCCAAGTCGGCGATGGTGCGCGCCAACCGCAACACCTTCAGCCCCCCGCGCATGCTCAGGCGCCGCCGCTCCAAGGTCGACTCCCACAGCGTGCGGGCGCCCTCCTCCAAAGCGAGAGTGGCCCCCAGCTCCTTGGCGGAGAGCAGGCTGTTGCCACAACCGCCCGGATTGCGCTCCCGCATCCGCCGCCGCGCCGCCCGCACCCGCGCCGCCACTGTGGCGCTGCTCTCCATCACCTCCCCGGGCCGGGCCTCCGGCCCGCCGCACACCCCGGCCAGCTCCGCCGCCCCGGGATGGCGCATCACCACCTGCAGATCGATGCGATCCAGCAATGGACCCGACAGGCGGGCCCAGTAGCGCCGCCGCTCTCCCTCCGCGCAGCGGCACTCCCGCCCCGGCTCGCCAAACCAGCCGCAGGGACAGGGGTTCGTGGCCGCCACCAGCAGGATGCGACAGGGAAAGCGCGCCCGCTGGCGGTTGCGGCTGATCCAGAGCTCGCCATCCTCCAGCGGCTGCCGCAGCTGGTCGAGCACCGTGCGGCGGAATTCCCCCAACTCATCCAGGAACAACACCCCCAGGTGGGCCAGGCTCAGCTCGCCCGGGCGCGGCGACCCCCCGCCCCCCACCAGGGCCGCCGCCGAACAGCTGTGGTGCGGACTGCGGAAGGGGCGCTGCCGCACCAGGCCGCCCTCCTCCGGCAACAGCCCCGCCACCGACTGCAGCCGCGTCAGTTCCAGCCCCTCCTCCCGTGTCAGGGGGGGCAGCAGGCCGGGCAGTCGGCGGGCGAGCATCGTCTTGCCGCTGCCGGGGGGACCCACCAGGAGCAGGTGGTGGCCTCCGGCGGCGGCGATCTCCAGAGCCCGGCGGCCGTGGCTGGCGCCGCGCACCTCCGCCAGATCGGCCGGCGCCACCGCGGGCGGCTCGGGGCGCGGTCGGGGGGCGGGGGCCGCTGCCGGATCCGCCAGCAGCGCCAGGGCCTCCCCCAGGTCGCGGGCGCCGAGGATCGTCAGGTCGTCCACCAGCGCGGCCTCCGGCGCGTTGGCGCGGGGCAGCAGCAGGGCCCGCGCCCCACCCTCCCGCGCCGCCAAGGCCAGGGCCAGCGCGCCGCGGATCCCGCGCAACGTGCCATCCAGCCCCAGCTCCGCCGCGCTCCAGATCCCCTCCATCCGCTCCGGCGGCAGCTGCCCGCTGGCGATCAACAGCCCCAGGGCGATCGGCAGATCAAAGGCGGGACCCTCCTTGCGCAGATCCGCCGGCGTCAGGCTCACCACCACCCGGGTCAGGGGCACCCGCAGTCCGCTGTTGCGCAGGGCCGCCCGCACCCGCTCCCGCGCCTCCTGCACCGCCGCGTCCGCCAGTCCCACGATCTGCAACCCCGGCAGACCCGGCGCGATGTCCACCTCGATTCCCACCGCCAGGGCGTCCAGCCCCCGAATGGCGGCGCTCCCGCATCGTGCCAACATCGCTGTGGTCCCCATCCATGGTCCACGGGATGGATGCCACCACCTGTCACATCCTCCCCGTCCCGCGATGGTCAGCAGCCCCTCCCCCTCGGGGGACAGCGCCGCGAACGACACGATCTTCGGCCGCATCCTCCGAGGGGAGATCCCCTGTGATCCCGTCTACAGCGACGGGCAGTGCCTGGCCTTCCGCGATGTGCATCCCCAGGCTCCTGTCCATGTGCTCGTGATCCCTCGCCAATGGATCCCCTCCCTGGCGGAGGCCCGCCTGGAGGATCAGGAGCTGCTCGGCCACCTGCTGCTGGTGGCGAGCCAGGTGGCGCGGCAGGAGGGCCTGTCGAGCTGGCGCACCGTGATCAACAGCGGCGCCGAAGCCGGGCAGACCGTCTTTCACCTCCACGTGCACGTCATCGGCGGGCGTGCGCTGGCCTGGCCACCCGGCTGATTCCCGTGGGCCGCCACAATGCCCACACTGTGTTCGCGGTCGTGCCCCGTTCATGAATCCCTTCAAGGCTCTCCGAGAACAGCTGGGCCAGCTGCAGCGTCTGGCCCAGCCTTACTTCCTGCCTCTGGAGGCCACCTCGGGCTCGGGCTGGTGGTTTTTAGGGCTGCTGATCGCCCTGGTGGCGGTGGTGGTGGGGCTCACCCTGCTGCTGCTCAGCGGCGCCCTTGCCCTCAGCGGCGCCTTGATCCCCGAACTGCAGAGCCGTTTCCTGCCCGGGGTTCCCCAGCAGGTCGAGGCCATCTGGAAGAGCCCCGTCGGGGCGGTGATCATGGTGTTGTTCGCCGCCGGCCTGGCCACCTTCGGCGCTTTCCGCGGTCGCCTGCGCCAGGGACGCTGGGTGCCCTGGCTGTTGCTGGGCACGATCATCCTCTTGATCCTGGTGATCAATGGCATCAACGTCGGCATCAGCTTCATCGCCCGCAATATCGATAACGCCTTGGTGGCCTATAAGCAGGATGAATTCTGGAAAATCGTTGCCATCTACGCTTTCTGCCTTGTTTTAGCGCTACCGATTCGGGCGATCCAGAGCTACCTTGTGCCCAAGCTCGGTCTGCTCTGGCGCCAGTGGCTGACCGGTCGCTTGATCAATAGTTATCTCTCGGATCGGGCCTACTACGTCCTCAATCCCAACGACGAAACCCTGGAAGAAATCGATAACCCTGACCAGCGCATCTCGCAAGACACAGATAGCTTCACCCAGCAGAGTCTTGGCTTCACCGTCGGTGTTTTTGAGGCTCTGCTCACCTTTTTCAGCTTCATCATCGTTCTCTGGACGATCAGTGACAAGCTGGCTCTCGTGCTCCTTGCCTACTCGCTGGGCGGCACAGCCTTGATCGTGATCGCTGGGCGCAGGCTGGTCTTTTTGCGCAACATGCAGCTCAAGCTGGAAGCCAACTTTCGCTATGGGCTGGTCCACATCCGCGACAACGCGGAAGCCATCGCCTTCTATCAGGGCGAACAGGTGGAATTGGATGAGGCGGAGCGGCGACTGGGTGGGGCCATTCGCAACTTCGATCGCCTGATCATCTGGGAGGCGATGATCAATGTCATCCAGCGTTCCTACGACTACTTCTCCCGCTTCCTCCCCTGGCTGGTGATCGCGCCGCTCTACTTCGCCAAGCAGGTGGATTTCGGCGTCTTTGGCCAGGCCGGCATCGCCTTTTCCCAGGTCTTCTTCTCCGTCAGCTTCATCGTCAACAACATCGAGGCCCTGGCTCAGTTCTCGGCCTCCATCAGTCGTCTGGAGGGCTTCCAGAGCAAGGTGAACGCCATCAGCGGCGAGGCTGCCCAGCGCCAGCTCACCGCCGAGGCCGCCCCCGCCGGCTCCGTCCCCACCGCCGAGGCCATCGTGGTGCGCGACGTGGATCTGATTCCGCCCCGCAGCCAACGCACCCTGATTCGCGACCTCAACCTGACGGTGGACAACCAGCAGCGGTTGCTCGTCGTCGGTCCCTCCGGCTGCGGCAAAACCTCCTTCCTCCGCCTCCTCAGCGGCCTCTGGCCCGCAACCACCGGCACCATTCAGCGCCCCCCCACCTCGGAGCTGCTGTTCATCCCCCAGAAGCCCTACATGCTTCTCGGCAGCCTGCGGGAGCAGCTCTGCTACCCCCAGCCCCCCGAGCGCTTCACCGATTCCCAGCTTCGCCATGCCCTGGAGGAGGTCTGCCTGCCGGAGCTCGTCAGCCGCTACCCCGATCTGTCCGTGAAGGAAGACTGGCCCCGCCTGTTGTCCCTGGGAGAGCAGCAGCGCTTGGCCTTCGCCCGCCTGCTCCTCAACGCGCCGCGCTTCGTCGTGCTCGATGAAGCCACCAGCGCCCTGGATGTGGCCACCGAGAAAAAGCTCTACGCCCTGCTCGTGGCCCGCGATCTGGCCTTCGTCAGCGTCGGCCACCGCCCCACCCTGACCGACTACCACAACACCGTGCTGGAGCTGGATGGCAGCGGTGCCTGGCGACTGGTGCCCGCCGCGGGTTACACCTTCTCCGGCGCCGACTGACTCCGGCAACGCGTGAGTCCGGCGCTGATGGATTCCCGCACGTGGGGAGTCCACCGTTGCCACCCTCCAGGTCAGACTGGCTCGATCGCGCCGGTCTCTCCCCGCTCGCCACCCCCGGCCTCCCGCCTTCGGCCGAGGCCCCCGTCTTCCGCTTTCAGCCCCCGGACATCGCCCTCCCCGGCCCCCCGTCTCCCCTCGCCCACCGCTCCTCCGTCCCTTGTCCTCTTCGCCCGCCACCGAGTCCTCCACTCCCGCTCCCGACGCATCCGCGCAGCCCGTCGCCACGCCGGCCACCAGCGCCACCACCCTGGACACCCCGGCCTTCGGCTGGAGCGCTTACGCCGAGCGCGTCAACGGCCGCTTCGCCATGCTCGGCTTCGCCTCCGTGCTCCTGATCGAGTGGCTCAGTCGCGACACCTTCCTGCATTGGGCGGGCCTGGTGCCGTGAGCGGACGGCGGTTCTGAGCGCCAGGCGGCCCTGAGGGGGACAGCACCCGGGCCCAGTTCCTCAGGGCACCGCAATCAGATCCACTTGCACCAGCCCCCCCCGACTGACCTCCACGGCGATCTCCCGCCCATCGGCTCGCAGCATCGCCCGGCGCGGCACGCCCTCCGGCTCCATCCGAATCGGTTCGCTGCTCATCACGGCCCGCCGATGGAGGACCAGCTCCGTGCGGCCCTCCCGTTGGCGCACCACCGCCAACCGAGAGCCGTCAGCGCTCACGCTCACGCTCAGGGGCAGGGCGTCCGGCCGGTTGAGGCCCGGCAAGGGCACGGGCCGCTGCTGCTCCACATCCACCAGCTCCACCCGATCGCGACCCTGCCGGTTGGCGATCAGCGCCAGCCAGCGGCCCGACAAGCTCGGCTCCCGCTGGCTTCCCTGCTGCGCCAACCGGCGGTTCAGGCCATTCATCGGGACGGGCCCGGGACTCAGGCAGCCGCTAAGCAGCAACGCCACACCGGCGGCCACCCCGGCAACGCGCGTCCGTCCGCGGCTCATGGAGCCTCTCCCGACGTCGCCGGCTCGCCCCGCACAGCCCAGGCCGGCGGCAGATCGGGTTCCAGGAGCCCGGAGAGGTCGAACAGCCGCACCTGGGGGCGACCCTGAGCCACCGCTGCCAGCGCCAGCCGACGCCCATCCGGCGACAGGCTCAGCCGCTCCAGCTCCAGGCCAGCCGGAAGCTGAAGGCGATGGAGGCGGCCGCGGGCACGATCCTCCACCACCGCCAGGTGTCGGGGGCCTTGCTGCACCAGCAGCGCCAGATAGCGGCCATTCCAGCTGAGAGAGGGTGAGCGATGGGGGGTGAGTCCCCGCAGCCGTGGCAAAGGGATGCGCCGGCCCGAGGGTTGCTCCTGCAGCAGGACGCTCGGGGTCCCTTCCCGCTCCACCAGACTGGCCAGCCATTGGCCATTCCCGCTCAAGGCGGGATCCTGGCGATCCGCCTGCTGCCCAAGCCCGACAGTGGACCCGGCGGAGCGCCGGGACAGCCAGGGCCCGGCGCCGCAGCCGGCGCAAAAGAAGGGCAACAGCAGGAGTGCAAGAAGCCACAGGCGGCACGACAGGCGTGCCCCCCGGTCGATGGGGTGCTCAGTCGTCGAAGCGGGACGTGTTGTCACGGGGGGAGGACGCCACCGGGCCGGAGGGCCGCTGGGGGGGATCGACGGGGCTGAAGTCGGCATCGCTCACCGCCGCGCCGCTCTCCTCCCCCCGGGCCCCCCGGCGAAGGGGACTTCCCTGGGGCATGCCCGTCGGGCCCAGTCCGGTCGCCGTTGCCGCGGGCGCGGGACCGGCAGCCCCCTCTCCGGCGCTGGTGGGACGACGGCTGCTGGGCACGGGGCGGGAGCCCCGGCGCGCGCTGCCGGCATCGTCGCGTTCCCGGCGACGGGCACCGAAATCAGGGGCGGTGGAGCGGCTGCCGCCGGCCCGGTAGGGATTGGGTTGGCCCCGATCCGGGGCCACGCCGCCGGGGCCCTCCGGCTCCCAATCTTCCTGGTACGGCATGCGGCTGGCGGCGCGCTCGGGAATGGCCGCGCGGCTGGAGCGCCGTGGTCGGTAGAAATCCTCCTCCTCCTCCTCGCGGGAGCGGATGCGGCGTCGCAGAGGTTCGGGCTCACTGAAGCGGTCCGGGCCATCCCAAGGACCGGGACCCACGCCGCCGCGCGGGCGGAAGGGGGCGGGTTCCTCCTCGTCGAAGTAGGAGGAGCGGCGGGCCTGTTCGGTGGTGATGCCCCGCAGCCGCACGCTCTCGTAGGCGAAGAACACCGTGGTGCCCGCCAGCAGAAACTGGCCGAACTGCAGGATGGGATCCAGTCGCCAACCCTGGAAAAAGAGAATGCCGCCGCAGAGCAGGCCCACGGCGGCGAAAAACACGTCGTAGTCACGGGCCAGCGCCGGTTTGAAACTCCTCATGAAATAGAGGAAGGCGCCACCCACGGCCAGGACGATGCCGACGATGCTGGCCCAGTTGAGACTGGCGTTGACCAAGGGGATGGACGGGGAGGATTGGCAGCACTCTAGGAAACATCAACCCATTTCCCACCCTCGGTCCGCGCCGGAGGGGCCGCAAGGGGTCAGAGGCGACGGTCGACCCGGTCGTTCTGGCTGATGAAGATCAGGGCGAGGGCGATCGGGACCACCACGATCACCGCACCCCAGAAGAGGCTGCTCAGAAAGTTGGACAGGGAAGGGGTCATGGAGGAGGCGAGCTTCCGGTGATCGCGATCTTAGGCAAGGTGGGGGAGTTCCTAGGATCCGGGGCCCTTCGCGTTGAGCTTTGTGATGGCTTCACCGGGCGCCCTGTCCCTCGTTCACCTCCTCCTGGGACTGGTGCTCGCCGCCTGGACCCTGCTGTTTCTGGCCCGACTCGTCTTCACCTGGTATCCCCAGATCGATCTCCAAAAGGGTCTGCCCCGCTGGGTGGCTCTGCTCACCGAACCCGTCCTGGCGCCCACGCGGGCGGTGATTCAGCCCATCGGCGGCGTGGACGTCACCCCGGTGATCTGGGTGGGTCTGGTCAGCCTCGGTCGCGAACTGCTGGTGGGTCAGCAGGGCCTTCTGACGCAGGTGTTGCGGAACGCTCAGCAGCTCGCCATCGGCTGAGGCTCGAGTCGTTTGACGCCCCCCTCGTCCGATCCCCCTTGTTCGCTGTTTCCCTTCGACTGACGGCCGCCTCAGCTGTCGCTCGCCTCAGCTGAGCGGCAACATTTTCTCTTCGACAAATTTGGTGTACACCTCCCCCTTCTGGAATTCGACGCGATCCAGCAGCGCCAGGTGGAACTCAATCGTGGTGGGGATTCCGGTGACCGCCCATTCGGAGAGGGCGCGCCGCAGGCGCCGCAGCGCCAGCTCCCGCGTCGGGGCCCAGACGATGAGTTTGCCGATGAGCGAATCGTAAAAGGGTGGAATCTCGTAGCCGGTGTACACATGGCTGTCCACCCGCACGCCCGGTCCGCCCGGTGGCAGCCAGCCGGTGATCTTTCCGGGCGCTGGACGAAAGTTCTGACGCGGATCCTCGGCGTTGATGCGGCATTCGATGGCGTGGCCCTGCAGGCGCACGTCCCGTTGCGCCACGCTGATCGGCTCACCGCCAGCGATCCGCAGCTGCTCCGCGATCAGATCCAGTCCCGTGACCATCTCCGTCACGGGGTGCTCCACCTGGATGCGGGTGTTCATCTCCATGAAATAGAACGCGCCCGAGCGGTCCAGCAGAAACTCCACCGTGC
Organism: uncultured Cyanobium sp.; assembly: GCA_964455575.1. Taxonomy (GTDB): domain Bacteria; phylum Cyanobacteriota; class Cyanobacteriia; order PCC-6307; family Cyanobiaceae; genus Cyanobium. The sequence goes on from CAYVWU010000076.1 coordinate 9,937, forward strand.
CGGCTCCCTCGTAGCCGATGGTGCGGGCCGCCGCCGCCGCCGCCTCGCCCATCTTTTCGCGCACCACCGGGTCGAGCCCGGGGCTTGGGGCTTCCTCCAGCAACTTCTGGTGGCGCCGCTGAATCGAGCAGTCGCGCTCCCCGAGATGCACCACATTGCCGAACCGATCCGCCAGCACCTGCACCTCCACATGGCGCGGACGGTCGATGAATTTCTCCATGTAGAGCCCGGGGTTGCCGAAGGCCGCCTCCGCTTCGCCCTGGGCGGCCTTGAACAGGCTTTCGAGTTGGTCGGCGGACGGCACCAGCCGCATGCCCCGGCCTCCCCCGCCGGCGGTGGCCTTGATCATCACGGGGAAGCCCATGGTCTGGGCCAGGGCTTGCGCCTCCTCCACCGAGGCCAGCAGGCCGTCGCTGCCGGGAATGGTGGGCACGCCCACCTGCTGCATCGTGCGCTTGGCCGTCGACTTGTCACCCATCGCCAGGATCGCTTCCGGGGAGGGACCGACGAAGGTCAGGCCATGGTCGCGGCAGATCTCCGCGAAGGCGGCGCTCTCCGCCAGGAAGCCATACCCCGGATGGATGGCGTCCGCTCCGCGGGAGGTGGCGGCGGCCAGAATGTTGGGAATATTCAAATAACTGCGGCTGCTGGGCGCCTCGCCGACGCAGACCGCTTCATCCGCCAGCTGCACGTGCAGGGCGTTGCGATCCACCGTGCTGTGGACCGCCACGGTGCTGATGCCCAGCTCCCGACAACTGCGCAGGATGCGCAAGGCAATTTCGCCGCGGTTGGCGATCAACAGCTTGCCGATGGGCATCCGAGCCTGTGCGGTTGGAACCCCCGCGGCGCCAAGGCGCTGCAAGGGAAGGGGCCGAGGGGAAACTCGAACCGTGCTTGGAGATGGACTGTATCAGCGCCAACTGAACGCCCCGCTCGCACCCGCAGCCCGTGTTCACCGCCCCCGGCGCTCCACTGTCTCGCCCCCGCCCCGCTCCACCGCCTCGCCCGGCTTGTCAGCCAGGCGGCGGCCAAGCGCGAGGAGACAGCCCGAACGCCGTGGCGGCCAAGGCGAAATCGGGCAGCGCCGACAGGATTGGATCGGGCGGGCGGGCCTTGGGTATATTGCTCAAGGTTTGCGGCTTCGGCCGGAAGCCCCCACCCGAACGCGCAGGGTTCTCTTGCCGTCGTTCGTCTCTTGCGGATGTGGTGGAATTGGTAGACACGCACGTTTGAGGGGCGTGTGGCTTCGG
>CAYVWU010000077.1:0-5478 GCA_964455575.1 uncultured Cyanobium sp.
CGTGGCCCAGCCCAGGCAAACTGGCAACACGCCCTCAGCCGCCCATGGTCCGCTTCCTGCTCAATGTCCTTTGGTTTGTGCTCGGCGGCTTTGTGATGGGCCTGGGCTGGTGGCTGGCCGGTCTGCTGGCCGCCCTGTCCATCGTGGGTCTCCCCTGGGCCAGGGCCTGCTTTGTGGTCGGCACCTTCTCCTTCTGGCCCTTCGGTTACCAGGCGGTCAGCCGGCGTGAGCTCACCGGCCGCATGGACCTGGGGACCGGCCCTCTGGGGCTGCTCGGCAATGTGATCTGGTTTCTCCTCGCGGGCTGGTGGTTGGCGATCGGCCATCTCAGCTCCGCGTTGGCCTGTTTTGTGTCGATCATCGGCATCCCCTTCGGTCTGCAGCACATCAAGCTGGCCCTGATCGCCCTGGCGCCCATTGGCCTGCAGGTGGTGCCCGTGAACGTCAGGGCCGAATGATCACCGGCGTGCCGACCGCCGTGCGTTCAAACAACCAGCGGGCCGTGGCGCTGCTGGTGCGCACGCAGCCGTGGCTGCGCCGCACGCCGAACGGCTCGCCGGCCGCCTCCTGCCACGGGGCGGGATGGATGCATATGGCATCCGGATTCAGGCCGGCGCCCCCCAGGCAGAGCACATGGGGTACGGAGGGGATGCGGTAGTCGCGGCCTGTGAGGGAGGTGGTGGCGAAGCGGGACGCCACGGTGAAGGAGCCTGTGGGCGTGGGGCTGGAGGGCAGACCGGTGGAGACCGGCCGGCGATAGAGCAACCGGTGCGCGTCATCGAACGCGCTCAGCCGTTGCTCCGAGAGGTCGATGAGCAGTTCCGCCACGGGCGTCTTGCCGGTGCTGCCCGCCCGCGGCGGCGGCGGCGGGAGAGGTGGCGGAAGCGGCGGGGGTGGCGGTGGTGGCGGGGGCGGAGGTCCAGCGCCCGCCACCTGCGCCCCCGCCGCCCCTTGCGCCCCGTCCAGGGCCAGGGCCTGGAGGGGCGCCGCCACCAGGAGGGGCGCCGCCAGCCCGGTCAGCAGGGCCCGCCGCGCGCGCGGTGGCGTCGAGGGCGCGATGCCCGCGGGTGGACTCGTCCTGGCGTTGCCTTCAGCCTTTGCCGTCATGGCCGTCGTGGCGTTGCCCTCACCTGGAGCCAGTCTCCACCGTCCCCCGGGCTCAACCCAGCAGCGCCTCCAGGCTCAGGTCGGGTCGCCGCAGCAGGGCGAAGAGCGTGCCGGCGTTGCCGCGACAGATCCGCAGCTCCTGGTCCACCACCGTGATGTCCAGCCAGGCGGGGAAGCTCTGCCGCACCTCCCGCAGCAGCTGCAGTCTTTGGCCGCCCAGGGTCGGCCCCATCCAGCCGCCCCGCTCAAAGCGCACGCTCACCCGCTGGCTGGGGTGCTCCGGCGAGGCGGGCGGTTCCACGGCGATCGCCGCCCGCACGGCGATGCCCGCCAGCTCCCCCGGGGGGCCGGCCAGCCGCAGCAGGTTCATGCCCTGGCCCCGGGAGGGCGACAACACCTGCAGGTTGGTGAGCCAGGGCGCCGTCGCCAGATAGGGCAGGGAGCTGCTGCTCCAGCGCAGCTCCCACACCCCTTCCACCAGGGGCAGGTCGTGGCGCAGATCGGCCGGCTGCTCGCGCTCCAGCTGGCTGATCAGCGCGGGAAGGCGCTCCTTCCCCCCACCGCTCGTGTCACCGCTTCCGCGCAGCAGGGCGAGCAGGTCCGCCCGGGCGGTGGAGGTGTCGGGAGCGGCGGAGGGCATCAGCGGGGGCGGCGGGGGCGGGCTCCCATGCTGGCGCGATCCGTCGGGGGGCGTCAGCCGCCGCCGAGCAGGCGCCCCAGCAGCGCCCCCTCGCGCCCTTGAAGGCTCATCAGCCCCCAACGCACGTCCCAGGGCGCCCGGCTGTAGAGCCCCACCATGGCCGCCAGCAGCTCCCGAGGCGGCAGGGTGTTGGTGAGAAAGCCCGTCCATTGGGCGGTGGGCAGCTGGAAGAAGGTGTGGAAGTGGTGGCGAAGCCGCGCCTCCTCGAAGCGCATCAACTTCTCCAGACCGAAGCGGAAGAAGGCGTGCTTCCAGCGCAGCTGCGGGCTCCACAATCCCTCCCAGGCCGCCGCCGCCAACGCCTCCCCCGCCAGGCCCGCCGCCAGGGCGGAGGCGATGGCGCTCGCCAGCTCCGGCGCCCGCCGCAGCAGCCCGCCCACCATGTAGCCCGAGGCGGGATGGACCAGCCCCCCGGCGCCGCCAAAGCCCACCACCCGCTGGCGCCGATCCGGCAGGGGGGGATTCATGGGAAACAGGCAGAACTCCTCATGGAGCACCTCCCGCACCGTGACACCCCGATGGGCGAGGCGTCGCCGCAGGCGATCCCGCAGCGTGGCGAAGGGCACGGCAGGCGCCAGGGCGAGGGAGGTTTCCTCCACGAAGAAGACGCCGTCTCCCAGATCCATGGCGTACAGAAACGTGGGCGGCTCCCGGCGTTCGGCCTCGGACAGGTGGTCTGGCCGGTAGTCCATGAACACGAACTGTCCCGGCGGGATGGGGTCGGCGCTGAAGCGGCCCACGATCCCGTAGGCGGCCTGCCCCGCCACAGGACCATCGCTGCCGCGGCGCACGAAGACCGGATCATGGCCGCTGGCATCCACCACCAGTCGCGCCCGCCACTCCTCCCCCGCGCTCGTGGTCACCGTGGAGCCGGCGGGATCGTGGCGGATCGTCTCGGCGCGGCCCTGGTGCCAGCGGACGCCCGCCCGGGCGCAGCGCTCCAGCCAGTGGCTCTGCAGGGCCGTCTTGTCGAAGAGCCCGTAGGCGCGGCCGTGGCGGATGGTGCCCTCCCGCCCGTCGCCCCCGGGACCGAAATGGCTCACGGTGTCCTCCCAGCGGTGGGAGAGGAGGTGCGCCAGGCCCAGCTCCTCCACCTCCCTCGCCCAGATGCCGTAGGTGTTGGCCCAGGGGGCGGTCGGCGCGTCCGGGGCGAGGGCGGCCACCGCCAGGCCCCGCTCCCCCAGCTCGGCGGCGATGGCCAGGGCCGCCGGGCCCGCGCCGATCACCAGCCCATCCCCGCTCCACGCCGGGTTGCCGTGGGTCGGGTTGCTCTTGCTTGCACTCACCGCCGCGCGCCTCCCGGGCCATCACCCCGCCACTTTCCCGCACAGCCGGACGGGAGCGGCTCCTAGAGGGTTTCGATCTCCTCCCCGTCGCCCCCCTCTTCCGTTGGAGAGGGCGGCGCCACCGACTCCTCCGCCCGCAGGGCCTCGCCGATCGCCCGCAGCCGCTGGGCGAGGGGCATCGCGGCGGGGCAGGGATCCGCCCGCCCCCGTCCCCGCGCGGCCACCAGATCCGCCAGCAGCGCCAGCTGCTCCAGAACCGATTCCCGCTCCAGCGGGGTGCCGCGACCGTGGGCGAACACCTCTTGGTAGGCCTCCAGCACGTCGCGGGCCGCCTTCTCCCCCGCGGCGTCCTCCGCCGCCAGCCGCCGGTCGACCATCCGCAGCACCAGAAGGGCATCGGCGCAGGCCACGGCGCTCCAGAACGACGTCTCGGCGGGGATGGCGCGGCGCTGCTCCGCCAGCAGGGCGCGGGCCCGCCGGATCGCCCGGGCCTCGGCGGGGTCCTGGAGGGAGCGCACCGTCTCCAGGGCGAGCTGGTTCAGCTGGTTGGTGAGGTCGCCACTCGCCAGCCCATAGGCCGTGATGGCCTCCTCCAGGGGCGTCATCACCGACTGCAAGGCCTCCTTCCCGGCGCGTCCCTGGGCCACGAGGACCCGAGCCCGCAGGGCGGCCAGGCGCTTGCAGGCGCTCCCCAGCAGCCCCTGCCATTCCGGCGGTGTCGCCGCCGGAGCGGTGTCCCCGTCCGCGAGGTGCAGCAGCGCCCGCAGGCGCGCGATGGCCCGCTCCACCCTGGGTTCGTCGTTGGCATGGTGACCCAGCCGCGCCTCCAGGTTGGCCAGCTGCTCGATGGCGCGGATCGGCAGTCCGTCGCTGGCCTGGTGGCAGCGCACCGCGGTGAGGTAGTGCCGACAGGCCTCTTCCCGCTGCTCGCCCCCCAGGGCGGCGTGGACGTCCGCCACGGCCAGGGCGACCTCCGCCTTCCCCAGCCAGGAGGCCGGGGCGCTGCGCAGGAGTCCCTCCAGCTCCGCCAGGAGGCGAGGGCGGTCGGCGGACGAGCGGGTGCCATGGCGGATGCGACCCTCCAGTTGTTGAAGCCGATCGATCAATTCCAGGGGCGTCACCCAGATCAGGGGCGTCCTGTCGGGCCCCGCATCCGAAGGGGCGGGGACGGCGTCGCAGGCGCTGGCGAGCTCCTCCAGCTGATAGTCCGGATCGCCGTAGGCCTGGTAAGCCCCCCAGGTGGTGCTGCTGGGTTGGGTGGTGTAGGCCGCCTGGCGCGCGCGGAAGACCGCCCGACCGAAGGGCACCCCCTTGAGCATCGCCCCGTAGAACTCTTCCGCGAACGCCAGGGCGGCCGCGTCATCCACGGCCCAGCCACAGGCCACCACCGCCCGCACCCCCATTTCGATCAACTGCCCGGCCACGCTGGCCGCGAGCCGATTGAAGGCCACCGTCTCCCGCCTCACGGTGCCGAGGTGGCAGCAGTTGAGAAACACCAGATCGGGCACCACCTCCATCGCCTCGATCTCGGCGGCGGTGATCAGCAGTCCGCCGGCGAGCACCACGCCGCTGCGGCGTTCTCCGTGGTGGGTCGGCTGGTTGAACACCCCGTGGCCGGCGATGTGGAGCAGGCGGTAGGGATGGCGATAGAGCTTGTTGATCACGTCCACCGCGTTCTCCTCCCGCAGCGACTCCTCGCAGACATAGTCGCGCTGGCGCAACAGGCGGAGCACGCTTTCCGCCTCCGCGCTCGCTCCCTCCAGGCTCGCCAGGCCCGTGCCGCCCGTGCCGCTGTCGCCAACAAACACGGAGGTGAACCCCTCGCTGCTGGGGTTGCCGATCACATAGGCGGCGCGGTTGGTGGTCTGCCGCAGCCGTTGGCGATAGCGGGGCGCCTGCAGCTGACGCACGATCGCCAGCTGCAGGGCCAGGGGCTTGTCGTCCGCCATCAGCAGTTCCCAGGGGAGGTTGGCGGTGGTCTCGTCGAGCACCAGCACCAGTTGATCCAGCTGGCGGGCCAGGTCCTTGAACGAGAAGGGCACCAGCAGCTGAAACAGCGTGCGGCACAGATCCGGATTCATGGTCGGGTTGTGGATGGAGGCGGCGACCAGCGCTTCCACGAGCCCGTTCTGCCGGCGCTGCTGCTGGGTTTCGGCCCGGGCCCGCTGGCCCAGAAACGAGAACGTGAGCGCGTTGGCGAGCGTCACACCGGTTCCGGCGCCGTCAGGCGTGTCCGGGCAGAGCTCGCCGTTGGTCACCACCATCCGGGGCCAGTAGTCGCTCTCCTGCGACGCATCCAGCCTGTGGCGCCACCCCTTGCCGAAGCGCAGTTCGCGCTCCACGGCCAGCACCCGCTTGCCGTCGCGATTCCATCGCTCCTCCAGC
>CAYVWU010000077.1:5578-11168 GCA_964455575.1 uncultured Cyanobium sp.
CCCGCACCGCCTCGGTGAGCGCCAGCGTCGACAGGTCGCCCATGGGGCCGAGGCCGATCACCACCGCGCCGCGACAGCTGCCCTGCCCCTGTTCCCGCGCGCTGGGGCGCATCAGCACCACCGTGCTCGATCCCCGCGGGCCGGCGTAGAGCCCCAGTCGTCGACGACTGCTGAGCTCTCCCGCCACGATGTCGCGGTCGAGGAGCGCTTCGGCGGCGGCGATCGAGTCGTTTTCGTAGTGCCCCACCATCACGGGATGGTCGACGTAGCGGAGGTCCATGGCCTGGCAGGACACCCGCAGGGGGGGCGCGTGACCGGCGTGCGCCGGCGCCGGGGGCTCGGCTCCCGCGAGCTCCCGCAGCAGGTCGTCATCGCTGGGCACGGGGGTGGGGCCGGGCTGCCAGGGCAGGGGGGTGGGGCCGGGCTGCCAGGGCAGGGGGGTGGGCTCCGCCTCCCGTGCGCCCCGCTGCCGCGGCAGGGGGTGGAGAGCGTCGCTGCGCCCCTCGACCAGCAGGTCGACGATGGCGGGGAGGAGGGCGGGATGGGAGGCGAGGCCGCCGTGGTCCGCCGCCGCCCGGTAGACGTGGCCGATGCCCTCCAGGTGGCTGGCGCTCCAGGGGACGACGCCATCGCCGGCCGTGGTGCTGAGCATCACGAGGCGCCCTTGTCGTAGCGCCACGCCGCAGGGGGTTCGGGGGGCCTGACCCAGCACGTGGATCACGCGGTCCGGATCCCCGGGAAGTCCTGTGGCGTCTGCCGCCTGCTCCCACAGCCAGCGTCCCCGCGCCAGGGTGTCGGCGGTGGGGAGAGCGCCGAGTCGGTCGCCGAACCAGCGGTCGCTGTTCCGCTCCTTCAGTCGCCGCCAGAGCTCCGGGTCATACCAGCTCAACCCGCCGCAGAGGCCATCGGCGTCGATGACGTCGCCGTCGTCGCCGTCGTCGGCCCGGTGGCGCCGCCGGGGCGCGCCCGGTCGCGGCAGGCCCTGCAACACCCCGGGCCAACCGGCCAGCAGGGTCAGCAGCTCCTCCATCCCCAGACCCTGCTCCCCGCGGGCAAGGGTGCGGATCAGGGGCGCTTTCCCCAGGAGGGTCTCCACGATCTGGTGGGACCCGTGGTGCGGCGTGCCCAACATCACGAAGCGAGCGCCCCGGCGCTCCATCAGCCGCTGCCAGAGATCCGGCGCTTTGGCGATCAGCCCTCGCACCACCAGTCCCCCCAGGCCATGGGCCAGGAGGCGCACGGGGCGTTCGTCCGTCGCCTCCGCCACCAGCGGACGGAGCACCGCGCCAAGGCGCTCCGCCTGCACGTCCAGGGGTTGGCGCCAGTCGCTGGCGAAGCGCACCACCCGATGGCTCGGCCGCAGGGCGCGGCAGAGGTCGCCATAGAGGAGCTCCAGCAGCTTTTCCGGCTCGATCGCCAGATCCCGCGGATCGCGCAGCCGCCGCAGCCGCTCCGCCAGGCCAGCGCCGGGCGCCAGCCACAGCCGCTCCTGGCGGGTCTGATCCCAGAGATGGGATCCCATCAGGTCCGGCACCACCACCACCACCGGCAGAGCGCCGCTGCCGCCGACGGCCCGGGCGGTCTCCTCCCTGGCGTCCGTCTCCCGCGTGCTCGCCCGCTCCCGTTCCGCCGACGCGACCGTCAACGGATGGAAGTCGTCCAGCGTCAGCGGCTGGTGCTCCGTCAGCCAGCGGACCACGGCCTGCGCGCCGCCGGGCCGCGAGAAGTAGCGATGGTGGCTGACGCCAACCCCCCGATCGAGAAAGGCGCGCGCCCCCGCCCGTGGGGCGAGGCCCGCCTGCATGGCGTCGGTGTCGACGACGAGATCATTGGGCGCGCGCTGGAAAAAGATGCTGTCGCTGAAGAGCAGCGCCAGCCGCTCCAGGGGGTGGCCCCCCTCCCGATGGCCGGCAATGGTGGCCATGGCCAGGTCGGTTCGGGCCGGGAGCCGCGCCAGGAGCGACGCCAGGGGCGCATCGGGGGCGAGGGCCGCCAGGCCGGGCACCAGACAGGGATCGAGGCGGCGCCGCACCACGTCCAGCACCAAGCGCTTCAACACGGCCACCACCGGCTGGCCCGCCAGCAGCGGCAGGTTGCTGATCAGCGAGAGGAGAACGGAGAGAAAGATGTCGAGGTTTTCCCCCAAGAGGCGGGTGCCGCGCGCGGGGCTGGCGACGCGCACGCAGCGCTCCACCCGGAAGGCCTTCTCCGCCAGCACGGTCCGCAGCTCGCGCAGCCGGTCCCGTTGCTCCGCGGCCGCGGCTTCCCGCTGGCGGGTGAGCCGCTCCTCCTTGGCGGGCGGATGGTGATAGGCCTCGATCAGCCCATCGTCGATGCCCGCCGCGCAGAGCAGGTCGGTCACGAGGCCACCGCTGCCATGGCTCACCAGATGCAGCCGTGCGCCCCGCGGCAGGCTGCGCGCCAGCGCCAGGGCGTTGTCGATCGGACTGACGGAGAAGGTGTGCTGCTCGAACCCGAACATCCGCTCCCCGAAGGCACTCGCCAACAGAGGCCAGACCCCCGCGGCCGGGCTGGCCAGCTCCCCGAAGCTCCCTTGCGTGCAGGAGCCCGTGCCGTGCACGAACACCAGCAGTCCCCGCTCCGCGTCCGCGCGGAGGGCGGGGTCATCGGCCTGGAGGGGGGGCTCCGTGCCGATCGGCCCCCCCCGCCAGCGGTGCAGGCCCGGCGGAGAGGGGAGGCGCGCTTCGATCACCTTGAGCAGCACCTTCGTGGCCACCCAGGAGGCGCTGATGTCGATCACCTCGTCGACGGCCTTCCCCAGCCGCTCGCGCGCCAGCTTGCGCAGCTGCTCCTCCACTTCGCGCTGCACGCCGTCGTCGCCGAAGGAGAGGCTGTAGAGGCGGCTGAACAGCCGGGCCGGCGCCAGACCCCGTTGGCTCCCGAGGGCCGAGGCGGCCTGCCAGAGCTCCTGGCGGCTTCGCAGGGCGCCCGCGGTGGTGATGGCCGTTCCCCCATCCTCCGTGAGCTCCAGCACCACCACCCGCTCGTCGGGCAGCCCGTCCAGGGGAGACACGCTGGCGGTGGCCTCCCGGGCTGTGGCGGTGAGATCAAAGGCGTGCTCCACGCGCACGAAGTCCGGCGTGAGGAGATCGTCCGCGGCCGGTTCCGGCGCGGAGGGGGTGTCGGCGCTCGCCCCCCTGACGCCGCCATTGGGACGGGGCGGGGGGGCCAGCAGGGCGGGAGGGGGCGGTTCGGTCAGGGCCACCCCCCGCAGCGGACCGGCGGAGTCCTGGGCGGGGGAGGCGGGCGAGGAGGGGGGCGACACGCGGCTCTCCTCAGGCGAGGATGGGGGAGGAAAGGGTGGACTTGGCGCCCATCAGCTGGGGCTTCTGCGGGTAGTTGGTGGAGGGCAGGGAGCGACGGATGGCGGCGTGCCAGTCGCGGTAGGTGGCCGCGGCGGGGAGTGTTTTGAGGGCTTTCAGGGCGTAGTAGGTGAAGGCGCCGTTGGATCGGTTGTTGAAGGTGGCGTCATAGCTGTAGTGATCCGGTCCCTCTTCGCAACCCGCCATCAGCAGATCGCCGCTGGCGCTCACCACGCCGGCCCAGGGGGAGAACACTTGGTTCACGGGCAGGGTGGCCAGGGGGCGGCCGCTGGGACCTTTGGGCAGCTGATCGGCGGGCAGCCAACTGGCGAGGGGAAGAAAGCGGATGCGGGGCGCGTCGGGGGCGTCCGGATCCGCGGGCGCGTTGCGGGTCACCGTGCCGGAATGGCAGCTGTCGGAGATCAGCAGCAGGCGCACGCCCGCGGGCCGCTTGGCGAACAGCTCGTGGATCTCGTCATCGAGAAGCACGTTGCCGAGATGGATGTCGAAGGGGCACAGCGCTTCGTCGTAGCCGTCCGCCTCGTCACCGCTGGTGTCCGGGGCGAGGGTGCCATGGCCGGAGAAGGTGATGGCGATGGTGTCACCACCCTTGGCGCTGGTGATCAAGGTGTTGAACCCTGCCACCATGGCCGCTTTGGTGGCCTGGCTGTCAAGCAGCTTGCTCACCGTGAAACCACGCGCCGCGAGGGTGGAGGCCCAGTCGTTGGCATCGTTCACACAGCCGCGCAGATCGTTCTGGGTGCCGGGATAGTCGTTGATGCCGATGCAGAGAGCGCGTTTCGCCATGGGAGCACACAGGGCTGTCTTGACGCTATGCAGATTCCCGGGCCCGCAACGGGACGGCCACAAATCTTTTGCCCTTGCGCGTTCGTGACCATCCCGCGCGAAGCGTGCGCTTCGGCGCGGTGTTGGTCAGTCCTCCCTCGGGGGGTGTCTCAGGCCTCGTCGTCTACCGCCTCTGGGCTCGACGGCGACTCCAGGGAGTCGTCGATGTCCAGGTCGGCTGCGGCGCTTGCCCCTTCGGCGTCGGCGCCGGAGGAGTCGCCGGCGTGATCGCCGGCGTCCTCGCCACCAGCTCCGGCCGCGGGCTCGGCGCCGGCCGCTGCCGGCGGCACCAACACCACTTCCGCCAAGCGATCCCCCGCGTCGAGCCGCTGCAGGCGCACGCCTGTGGCCGCTCGGGATTGCTGCGGCACCGCGTCGGCCTGCATCCGCACGATCACGCCCTTCTCGCTCACCAGCAGAAGTTCCTCGCCGCTGCCGAGCACCTTCAGGCCAATGAGCACATCGCCCTCGCGCCGGAAGCGGATCGCCCGCAGCCCCATCCCCGCCCGCTTCTGCAGTCGGAACTGTTGGACAGGCACCCTCTTGCCCAATCCGCTGGCACTGGCCACCAGCACCCAGGGGCCTTCGCCGCTGATCACCTCTTCCCCTTCGGCGTCCTCGTCGTCGGCTCCTTCCGCCACGCGATCCGCGAGCTCAGCCGGCAGCACGTCCATGCTCACCAGGTGATCGCCACCCCGCAGGTTCATGCTCCGCACCCCGCGCGCCGTGCGACCCAGGGGGCGCAACTCCTCATCGCTGAGCCGGAAGTGGATCGTCATCCCGTTGCGGGAGCCGATGAGCACGCTGTCGCCGGTGAGGGCGAGACGGACCCAGCGCAGAGCATCGCCCTCCTCCAAGGAGATGGCGATCAGGCCATTGACCCGGATGTTGGCAAAGGCGGACAGGGTCGTGCGTTTGATGTAGCCCTTGCTGGTGAGCATCACCAGCTGTTCGTCCGCTCCGAAGGTGCTCACCGCCAACACGGACGTGATCGCCTCTTCCCGGGGGATGGGCAACAGCTGCACGATCGGTGTTCCCTTGGCCGTGCGGCTGCAGATCGGCACCCGATACGCCGGCAGGGAATAGACCACGCCCCGATCGCTGAAGAGCAGCATCGCGTCATGGTCGTTGCAGCTGATGAACAGCTTCACCGCCTCCTCTCCCTGGGAGCGGGTGCCGGCCTTGCCGCGGGTGCCGCGGCTGGTGGCCTCAAATTCGCTCACGGGCATGCGCTTGAGATAGCCCGTTTCCGTGAGCAGCACCACCGAGCGTTCGTTGGCGATCAGATCGATGTCTTCCAAGCCGCCTTCCAGGTCCAGGATCTGGGTGCGGCGAGGGGAGTTGTATTTGCTGCGGATGGCTTGCAGCTCTTCGCTGATCAGCGCAAACACCCGTTCCCGGCGGGCGAGGATGTCCTTGTA
>CAYVWU010000078.1:0-11163 GCA_964455575.1 uncultured Cyanobium sp.
TGGCCCTGTCGCTGGGGGATTCCCTGCGGCACCACAAGCGGGGTTGAGGGGGAGGCGGCGAGCGGTTCACGATCACCGTGCGAGGACGACCGGTGGCCGATCTCGTTCCCCATCGCGCGGACGCGGCCACGGGCGTGGCGGCCGCGGTGGCCGATTTTGTGCGTGAGGGACGCCTGTGAGCGAGGCCGCCGCGGCCATCGTGATCGATGCCTCCATGGCCCTGGCCTGGTTGTTCGACCGTCAACAGCCGAGCGAACGCGATCGGGCCAACCGCCTGCTGGCCGCCTGCGGGGAGGTTCCCTGGTGGATTGCAGGGCTCTGGCACCTGGAGGTGAGCAATGCCCTGGTGGTCGCCGAGCGGCGTTCCGTGCTGACCCGGGCCGAAAGCGATCGCTTCCTCACCCGGCTATGCAGCTTGCCCTTAGCCAACGATGGCGAGCCCTCCCCGGAACGGGGCACGCGCCTCCTGGCCCTGGCCCGTGCCCATGGGCTCTCCACCTATGCCGCCGCCTATTTGGAGCTTGCCCAGCGACATGGAGCCGCGCTCGCCAGCTTTGATCGCCTGCTCAACCAGTCGGCCCGCGCCATCGGCGTGGCCCTTTTTGCGGAGCCCTGATCGGTGCCGATCGCCACCGCGGGCAGGCACGCCATGTCGGAGTTTCACTCCTCCCAAACCATCCATGCCAGGCCGGCAAAGGTGGCCGTCTCTGGAAGACGTGGATGCAGGCTCACCCGGGCGAGCAGAAGGCATTCATTCTGCCTGGGCAATGGTGCGCGAAACCGGCTTGAGACCACCTTTACGGCCGAGTTTGAAGCCAATGCGATAGATGTCAGGCATGTTGAGGCGATGGTCCTGCATCCGTGTGAGCACTCCCAACTGAACGAGATAGGTGGTGAGACCGACAACGCCTTGATGGCGCAGCTCACTGGGTAAACCTTCCGCCAAATGTGGCACGCCCTCAGGGATGGATCCAAAGGCATCGTTTAAGACATGCGCAAAGGTGTCCTCACTGAGAGGAACCGAGGACCCTCGAAAAGGTTCCATCAAATTCGGGAGCCAACGGTAGTCTTCTTGCAGTTCAGCGATGCGGTTGTCTGATGCGGCGTGAACACCGTATTTCAGGCCATCGTAGTGAAGGATATGCTCCGCATCGAAAAACCGATGGCGAGTCTCATCGGCGGCTATGCGCATCGCCGTGAGGAAGGATCTAGGCATTGTCTTCCCCTGCGCATCAGCGAGATGATTCACAATCCAGGTGTAAGGAACGCCACTCTTCTCCCCTCTCCCCATCCTGCGGCCGGCCAGGCATTCAAAAAGCTGCCGTTGGACGGGTTCATCCTGTTGCACAGGAACGGGGAGCTCCCAGCGAATTGAATTCGGGCTTGCGGAAAACAAATCACCACGGCCACGGAAGAGGTGGGGTTCCGACACGGTGAGGCAAAGGGAACGAAAATCGTCACGCGCCTGGCTGGGGCTGCCATTGCAGAGGCACTGCCACAGCAGGGCATGCAGGTCGATTAGGGACCAACGCAGCTCAACACGGGTGGCGCGTATCTTGGCGATATCGGGCAGATCAGCGAAGCTGTTGCGAGTGTATTGGTCGGTGCGAAGAAAGACTTTGGTGTGCACTCGCTTAAAGATCTTCAGATCCAAAACAAGGCGCAGCAGCGCACGGATGGCAGCGGAGACATCCGACCAATCGGTGTTGACCCGATCCAGCGCATCAAACACAAACAGAAGGCCGGTATTGGACTCTTGCAGGGCCCGATCTTCCTGACGCAGCAGGGCCCAAGCCTCTTCCAGATGCTCACGCGCCCAAGCCAGCGTGGCTGCCCAAGAATCCATCGGAAGAGACGTTGAACTGGATGTCAGAGAACGCAGCACAACTGCGAGCCACAGGTTGTATGGATCGGCTTGATCCCTCATCAACTCAGCAAAGACACCCGGGGGCGGATGGCTGGTGTGGCCCTGATCGCTGTAGCCGGCGATGGTGCGAAGCGAATAGGGGAAGATCGCCTGCGGCAAGGCTTTGGGGGACTGGTCCTTCTGGTTCAACAAGGCAGTGGCCCAAGCCGTTTTGCCAGCGCCACGTTCACCGATCACAAGGCTGCACTCCAACTCCAAGGCCTTGCGATGGGGCCAGGGCAAAAACAGCTGCTGATCCGGCAGGGGGCTAGACGGATTCGCGGGCAGCGACGCCGCGATCGCATCCCTGCTGGCCTGCAGATCAAGGCCATTGAGCGACGTCGTCATGTCTTTCGCCCCGCGATGTCCTGCAGATTCATGAGCAGGGGGCCAAAGACCAGCTTGATCTGATCAGCTTCTGTGTCCGAAAGACGCTCATGCAGCGATTGGATCGCGGCAAAGCCCTGATCCCAGCGAATGGCACAGGGGTTGTGGGGCGCATCCTCACTGAGCAAGTCAAAGTTGAACGGATCCGTGGTTGCTGCATCGTAAGGATCAGCATCGGCAACCGCCTCGTCGTAAAGCCCTTCGCTGAAGGCGAGATAAGCCTGTTCCCGAAGTTGGCTGGTGGCCCGCTGAAAGGCCTGGTCGCCCCAGGTGGGCATCAAGGCGCCAACCACTTGCAGACGCTCGCGAATCTTTGGGGCAACACCATGGAGACGCCAGTGATCAAAGAGGATGCGATAGCCCTGCCAGGTCTGACGGCTGTCAACCGCAAAAAGATAAATCTGCTGCGCCCCAAGATCAGTGACACAAGCTGAGGCCACTTCGTCAATGCCAGCCCTGGAGTCGATCAATACAATCGAGGGTTGATGTTTGTGCTCCAATTGCTCAATCAATCCCCTCAAACGAGCCGACCATCCCTGGCGTTGATGGTCTTGGCTGAAGCCAGGCATCCAGACGCGACCCAATTTGCTCACATATTCCCCTGGAACATGGCCATGGCTGGGAACGACGATCACTTCGCCGCCCCGCTGGTGAGCACTGAGGGAGGCGTGCATATCAGGCAAAACGGCATCGCCATTTCCAACCAGATCTTCCACCAGCCAGTCGGTGATGCCAAAGTCGGGCTGTCGGTCTTGTGGCAGAAGAGATGTGGAGAGCCCTGGAGATTCCAGATCGAGATCAAGAACCAGCACGCGCAGACCAGCGGCTGCGAGAGACCAGGCACAACTGGCCAGCGCCGTCGAGCGCCCCACGCCACCTTTGATGGAATAGAACACCACGCGGGGAAACCTGGAGCCCGGTGATTCGCTGGCTTCCGGAGGTTCGTTAATAGATTCCCAAGTTGCTTCCTGGGCGAGACGATCAACGACATGAACATCGTTCAACGCCTGTCCATCGTTGTCCATCAGCTGGAAGGATTGGCCTGCCTGCGACAGCTCGTTGAGATCAGCACTAAGGTCATCCTCGAAGAGGATGAGTTGCTCCAGAGAGCCGACGTGAGGAAAGAGGTTAGCGTGAATCGCTTCCGCCAGCTGGTGCAGGGGATGATCGGCGGTGTCTTCTGAATCGGACTGATATCTGGCATCAAGAATGAGACGAATTCGACCGTTCAAGTCACGGTTCACCAAAATCGGCAGATAGGAATGCAAGGCCGGCCATCGCTCTTTCAGGATGGCCGACAGAGTTGGCAACACTTGATCAAAGGTGGTCATGGCAGTAGTCCCATGTTGCGGGCATGTTCCACAATTTTCTTGACCTCATCAGCACCTTCCTTGTGCTTCTGAACCTCTCCTTGTTGAAAACAACTCCGGCTCGCATAGCGATGATGGATGCGCCAATCGGAGAAGGGTTTTTTATTCGGGTTGAGCGCCAGGACTGCTGCTGTCATGCGGCCCTGGCGATAGGTTTCGTAGCGGCACCAGATGGCATCCGCGTGTTTTTGGTCTTTCTTATGTTCTGGCCTGTTGTCTTTCAGTTTCATTCCCAACTTCAACATCAAAGCCTTGAGCCCGCATTCTGCCGAGAGGCCATAGAGCTGGTCTGCATTGGCAAGACCTTGAGGCTGCTTCTTGAAGAGAACCTCCGCATCCAGCCAATGTCGATCCATGGCATCGAGATAATCTGGAAAGAGTTTGGGATCATTCATGGGATTCGCCGGCATGATGGGCCGCTATGGCTTGCTTCCTTCCCTGAGCTTAGTAAAGGCCATGCCGGCTGTTGACGATCCAGGTGCAGCCTTACGAGCCAACCTCCCCATCAAGGCTGAAACACCAGCAGATTGACTAGGGCGCCAACACCGCCAGCATCAGGTTGCTCTGGCTGCAAATCGGCATGAGCTGCGCCACCAGCCACTCCCCAGAGGAAGCTACCCCGCAGCAGGATCACATCCCAACGGATGAAGCGCTGCAGCGCACCCATCCGCAAACAACCTGTGGCCATGGGAGAGCCAACGGGCTGAGACCCCATGGACCATCTTCTATCATCAATCTTTATCACGCCAACAGACAACAGCTCCTCGACCGAGAGCCAATCTCACAGAAAACCGCTGTTCTGAACGATCAGATTTGCCGTCGCAGACGATCCTGTCCCGAGCCACAGACAAGGCACCACCAGCCTTGCCGGACTGCCCCCTCGGCGTGAATGAGCGAAAACATCTGGGGTAGAGTCCGGGGCCAGCAACAGCCATCCCGCGGTTCCGATGCGCATCAAGACACTCCTGAATCAGATGCTCAGCTCAGCAGGGGTGCCCGGCTGGAAGGGATGGACGCCAGACACCTTCCAACCCTCCGAACGGTTTCCAACCACGGAAGACTTTCTCGGCAGAAACGCGGCGGCGTATCTCGATCGCGCCGATTCGCGCACACTGGACCTGGGCTGTGGCCAGATTCCCCGCAACCCGTTTCGTGCCTCTCTGGCGCAGGGGATTGATATTGCCTCCTCCAGCGACAACAGGATCATGGGATGCGATCTCGCCACCGCTCCTATACCTTGCGAGGCGGAAACATTCGACTTTCTGACAGCCTTCGACTTCATTGAACACATCCCTCGCGTTGCCATCCTGAACGGATCGACAACGTTCCCCTTCATCAATCTGATGAATGAGATCCATCGTGTTCTCAAACCAGGCGGCCTCTTCTTTGCCCAAACTCCTGCCTACCCCTGCAAAGAGGCTTTTCAGGATCCAACCCACGTCAACATCATCACCGAGGACACCTTCCCCATCTATTTCTGCGGCGAGTGTTGGGGGAAGATCTATGGATTTTCCGGCTCATTCACGTTGGTGGCCCAGGAGTGGTGTCGGCCCTCTCTGCTCACGCTGATTCAGAAGCGCTGATTGACAATCGCTGGTCCGCCTGGTGAACCATGGGCCCGAGCAGCCGGACAGGCCGTCAAAGCCCGAAGCGCCGGCAGATCAACCAGGGCACCACCAGCGCCAGCATCACGGTCAGCGGCGCCCCGTAGCGGGTCATGTCGAGGAAGCGGTAGCGGCCGGGGCCGAACACCATCAGGTTGGTCTGGTAGCCAATCGGCGTCAGGAAGCTCTGGCTGGCGGCAAAAAGGATGGCAAAGATGAAGGCCATCGGCGGCAAGTCCAGGCCCTTGGCCAGCTCCGTGGCGATCGGCGTCAGCAGCACCACCGTGGTGCCATTGCTCAAGGCCTCGGTGAACAGCTGACCCATGACGAACACCACCAGCAACACCGCATACGGCGACCAGCCCTGCAGCGATTGGAGCAGATCCCGGGCCAGGGCCTCCGCCAGTCCTGTCTTCTGCATCGCCACCGAAAAACACGACAACGACCCCAGCAGCAAAATCACATCCCAGCGGATGGAGCGCTGCAGCTCACCGGGCCGCAAACAGCCCGTGGCCACCATGATCACCACCGCCAGCAACACCGCCGCCATCAGGGGCAGCACCTTGAACATCGGCAGCACGATCACGAGGGCGCCGATGGCCAGGGCGAGGGTTTTGCGGCTGGTGGTGGGCAGATCCTTTTCCAGCTCCTCCAGCAGCACCAGATCGTTGTTGGCCTGCATGCCGCGGATCGCATCGACCGGCGCCTGCAGCAGCAACACATCCCCCGCCTGCAGCACCACACGCCCCAGCCGCTCGCGCAGCACCTGATTGCCCCGGCGCACGGCCATCAAGGTGGCGTTGTAGCGCTGGCGGAAGCGCAGGTCGCGGGGGCTGGAACCCGCCAGACTGGAGCCATTGGGGAGCAACACCTCCACGATTCGCTGGGTGGTGATCTCCGGGCGGGACAGCTCCTGGATCGCCTCCTCCTGTTCGCCCGCGGGGGACAGCACCACCGTGTGCTCCTGTTGGAGCCGCAGCAGCGTCTCGCGGTTGCAGCGGAGCACGAGCCGGTCGCCCCCCTGCAACGCCCGATCCGCCAGGGGCGCGCCGAAGATCTCCTCCCCCCGCTGCAACTCGAGCACATCCACGTCAAAGCGGCGTTGCAGGCGGCTGGCATGGACGGTTTGGCCGATCAGCTCGGAACCCGGAGGGATCAACACCTCCGTGAGATACCCCTCCCGCGCCAGGCCGCCGAGCAGGTCATCGCCGTCGAGCCCCCGATCCGGCAGCAGGCGGTCGCTGACCCAGAGCATGTAGACGCTGCCCAGCAGCCAGATGGGGATGCCGATGCTGGTGAAGCTGAAGAGCTCCAGGGAGCCGTAGCCGAGCTGGCGGCTGACGTCGCTGGCGAGAAGGTTGGTGGAGGTGCCCAACAGGGAGATGGTGCCGCCCAGCACCGTGGCGAAGGAGAGGGGAAGCAAGACGCGCGACGGGGCGATCTTGCGGCGCTGGCACCAGCCTTCCATCACCGGGAGCAGGGTGGCCACGATCGGCGTGTTGGGGATGAAGGCCGAGACGGGAGCCACCACCCCCACCAGGAGGGCGATCATGCGTTTGGGGCTGCGCACGGCGTCGGAGCCGATGAGGGCCCGCAGGCGATCGAGGCCGCCGCTGCGAAAGAGACCGGCGGAGACGGCGAACAGCCCCATCAACGTGATGAGGGCCGGACTGCCGAAGCCCTGCACCGCCTCATCGGGCTTGAGCACCTTGAAGGTCACGAGCAGGGCCGCCGCCAGCAGGCCCACCACCTCCGGCGCCAGCCAGCCGGTGACGAAGAGGAGGATCGCGCCGGCGAAGATGGCCAGCGTGATGAACCCCGGGAGCGTGGCGGCCACGGCGAGGAAGTTGCTCATGGAGGAAGGCGCGGGCCGGCCGCCAGAAAATACGGTTTATCAGTAGGAATTTAGACGATGCCTGGAGGAGGGCTGTTCAGAGGTAGAAGCCCACCGTCGTCACCACCCGCGTCCCCTGGGCCCGCAGCGCGTTGCGCAACAGGATCGTGCTCTGGTTGTGCAGCAGGTTTTCCCAGCGGTGCCGCGTCACGAACACCGGCAACACAATCACGCAAAACCGATCCCGGTCCTTGCGGTGTTCCTCCTCAAACCGCTTGACGAACCCCACCACGGGATCCACCAGGGAGCGATAGGGCGAAGGGAGCACCTCCAACCTCACCTCCGGCACCTGCCGCCGCCAGTTCTCTTCAAAGTCCGCGGTGCTGGCCGTCCCCAGATCCACATGCACCGCCACCAGGTCGCTGGCGATGGTGCGGGCAAAGCGGATCGCCTCAAACGTGCCGCGGTGCAGCTGCCCCACCAGCACCACCGTCGGCGTGCCCCCGCTGGCGGGCGGCGGGGGCAGTTTCAGGCGCACCTCCTTGGCCATGCGCAGCCGGCGGGAGACATGGTTGTAGTGGGTGCGGATCCGCAGGAAGATCGCCACGAGGATCGGAATGGTGAGCACCACCAACCAGGCCCCGTGGGTGAATTTGCTCACCAGCAGCACCGCCGTCACCACCGCCGTGATCACCGCCCCCAACCCGTTCACCAGGGCCTTGGTCTGCCAGCCCCGATCCCGCTGCTTCCACCAATGCACCACCATCCCCGTCTGGGAGAGGGTGAAGCTCAGAAACACCCCCACCGCATAGAGAGGAATCAACTGGCTGACGCTGCCCTGAAACACGATCAGCAGCAGGGCGGCGAAGCCACTCAAGGCGTAGATGCCATTGCTGAACACCAGGCGATCCCCCAGGGAGGCCAGCTGACGGGGGAGGAAGCCATCCCGCGCCAGGAAGGCCGCCAGGCGGGGAAAGTCGGCATAGGCCGTGTTGGCCGCCAACAACAGGATGAGCAGGGTGGCGAGCTGCAGCAACGCCAGCAGGGGGCCATCCCCGAAGATCCTGCCCCCCAGCTGATAGAGCAGGGTGGGACCGTTTTCCACGTAGACCACGCCGCTTTGATGGGCCAGGGCGCTGATGCCGCTGAACATCACCGCCAGCATGGTCACCATCACCGCCAGCACTCGCCGGGCATTGCGCCACTCCACGGGCTTGAAGGCGGCGACGCTGTCGCTGATCGCTTCAATGCCCGTCAAGGCAGCGCAGCCAGAACTGAAGGACCGCAGCAGCAGCATCGGACCCAGCACCGCCAGGCCCTCGCCATGGGCCTCGCGCAGCATCGCCTCCTGCTCCGCCAGGGAGGTGGTGGGCAGCTGGCCCAGGCCCGCCTTCACCGCTCCCCCGACAAGCAGGAGCATCACCATTCCCATGAAGAAGTAGGTGGGCACGCTGAGCACCCGCGCGCTGGAGCTCACACCCCGCAGGTTGGTGACCATCACCAGCAGCACCGCCACCAGGCAGAGCGGCACCCGGTCCGCCTCCAACGCGGGGAAATAGGAGGTGAGGGCGGCGATCCCCGCCGCGACGCTCACCGCCACAGTCAGCACGTAGTCGATCGAAAGGGAGGCGCCGGCCACCAGGCCGGGGATCGCCCCCAGATTCTCCTCCGACACCCGGTAGGAGCCGCCCCCGTGGGGATAGGCCCGAATGGTCTGCCGGTAGCTCGTGCCCACGATCACCATCAGGCCGACGATCAGCCCGGTGATCGGCAGGGTGTAGTTGAGGGCCGCCGCCCCGGCCAACCCGAGCATCAGCACGATCTCCTGGGTGGCGTAGGCCACAGAGGAGAGGGCATCGGAACTCAGGATCGCCAGGGCCTCGGCGTTGCCGTAGCGCTCCTCATGGTGGGCGCTGGTGGGCAGCGGCTGGCCGATCAACCATTGGCGCAGGGTGATCAGGGCTTGGAATCGCGCCATCAACAGAGCCCGGCTTCCCGAAAACCTACGATCACCATCTCCCCCGGCCTGTCTCCTTGTTTCCGTCGGCCTGGCCCGGGGGTGGCTAACTTCCTGCCCAATCACGCCCCCCTGAGTGACCCTGTCTCCCGCCCGGCAGCCCTGGCATGCCCTTTCCCCCCGGGACTGTCTTGAGCGTCTCGATGCCACCGATCAGGGACTGAGCGAAGCTCAGAGCGCCGAACGGCTGGCCCGCTACGGCCTCAACCGCCTGGAGCTGGCTCCGGGCCGCAGCAACCTGCGCATCCTCTGGGATCAGCTCAGCAACGTGATGCTGATCATGTTGCTGGCGGTGGCGGCGGTGTCGGCCGGTGTGGCCTTCATTGAGAAGCGCTTTCCCAAGGACGCGATCGCGATCGTCTTGATCGTTGGCCTCAACGCCCTGCTGGGCTACCTGCAGGAAGCCCGCGCCCAGAAGGCCCTGCTCGCCCTGCGGGAAATGGCCCAGCCCCTGGTGACGGTGCTGCGGGACGGGGACTGGCGGCGCATCCCCAGCGAGCAGCTGGTGCCGGGGGATCTGATGCGTGTGGAGGCCGGCGACCGGGTGCCCGCTGACGCGCGCCTTCTGGAAGGCGTGGAACTCGGCCTGCGGGAAGCGGCCCTCACCGGCGAAGCGGAGGTGGTGAGCAAGCAGGCCCAGCTGCTGCTGGAGGATTCCACCCCTGTGCTGGAGCGCCAGAACTGCCTGTTCCAGGGCACGGAGGTGGCCCGGGGACGCGGCACCGCCCTGGTGACCTCCACGGGGATGGGCACCGAGCTCGGGCAGATCGCCGCCCTGATCAACAGCGCGGGCGGGGAGACCACTCCCCTGCAGGAGCGGCTCGATGGCCTCGCCAACGTGCTGGTGGGCTCCGCCCTGGCCCTGGTGGCCGTGGTGGTGCTGGGCGGCTGGCTGCTGGGGCAGCCGCTCCTCAACCTCCTGGAGGTGGCCCTTTCGATGGCCGTGGCGATCGTGCCGGAGGGCCTGCCCGCGGTGATCACCGTCACCCTGGCCATCGGCACCCAGCGAATGGTGCAGCGTGCCGCCCTGATCCGCCGCCTGCCGGCGGTGGAAGCTCTCGGATCGGTCACGGTGATCTGCTCCGACAAGACCGGCACCCTCACCCAGAACCGTCAGGTGGTGCAGGAGCTGCGCTGCGGCACGGAGGCCGTGACGGTGTCCGGCCATGGATACAACCCCACGGGCACGTTCACCGCCCAACCCCTGCCCGCCCCCGCCGGGAGCCAGGCGGGCCTGCCCGAGGGGTGCCGCGATCTTCTGCTCAAGGCCGGGGTGCTCTGCAGCGACGCGGAGCTCACCAAGGAGGCCGATGGAAGCTTCGACATTCTCGGGGATCCCACCGAAGGCGCGCTGCTTGTGGTGGCGGCCAAGGCGGGCATTGACGGCTTTGCCCTCCGCAGTCACAACCCGCGCAAGGCTGAAATTCCCTTCAGCTCCGAGCGCCAACTGATGGCGGTGTGGGTGCAGGACGGCAATGGCGAGCTGCAGGCGCCGCTCGGAGCCCATGCCGCCGGCTCCCGCATGCTCCTGATCAGCAAAGGAGCGCCAGAGGTGATCATCGCCACCTGCAACCGCTGGATCGATGGCTCCGGCGTGGTGCCGCTGGAAGCCAATGAGCGGCGCTGGTGGCTGGAGCAGGCGAAAGAGTTGGCGGCCCGCGGGTTGCGGGTGCTCGCCTTCGCCTGCGCCCCCCATCACCCAAGCCCCGAGCGGGAGTTGGAGGAGCTGGTGTTGCTGGGTCTGATGGCCCAGCTCGACCCAGCCCGGCCGGAGGTGCCTCTGGCGGTGAGTCGTTGCCGGGAGGCCGGCATCCGCCCTCTGATGATCACCGGCGACCATCCGCTCACCGCGAAGGCCATCGGTGTCGGCATCGGCCTGGTGGACGAGGGCGCGGAGGTGGTGTTGGGGAGAGAGCTGGAAAGCTTTGACGATGCCCATCTGCGCAGCGTGGTCAAGCAGTGCAGCGTTTTTGCGCGGGTGCCGCCCGAACAGAAGCTGCGCATCGTCAAGGCGCTGCAGGCCAACGGCCAGGTGGTGGCGATGA
>CAYVWU010000079.1:0-10976 GCA_964455575.1 uncultured Cyanobium sp.
TCCTGAGTGTCCCGCAGGTGGGACACTCGCGTGCGGGTGTCGCCGCTCTCCACCACCTTGGCCACCTTGAAATGGTGCTCGGCGGCGGCGGCCACCAGAGGCTGGTGGGTGACGCAGAACACCTGGCGGGAGTGGGCGAGACGCCTCAGCAGATCCGCCATCGCCCCGCTCACCCGCCCGCTGACGCCCGCATCGATCTCATCGAACAGCAGGGTGACCTCGGGTTCAGCGGCGGCGAGGCAGGTTTTGAGCGCCAACAGAAAGCGGCTCATCTCCCCCCCGGACGCCACTTCCGCCAGCGGAGCCAGCGGTTGGCCCGGATTGGCGGAGAACAGATAGCTCACCCCATCCGCCCCCTCCTCGCTGGCGGCCACCGGGGTGATCGCCACCGCAAAACGCACATGGGCGAGGCCCATCGGCCGCAGGGCCTCCAGCAGCTGAGACTCCAAGGCGCGCGCGGTGGTCTGCCGAGCGGCGGTGAGTCGCCCGCAGGCCTGATCCAGCTGGGCGCGGCCCTCCGCCTCCCGGCGCTCCAGGTCCGCCAGCTCCGCCTCCAGCCCTCCAGGGCTCAACTCCTGGCGCAGGCGATCGCGGACCGCCAGCAGCTCGCCCAGCTCCAGGCTGTGACGGCGCTCCAGGGCCCGCAGCTGGGCCAGCCGCTCCTGCAACTGGGCCAAGCGTTCGGGATCGCTTTCGAGGGAGGCGCCATAGCGATCCAGCTCCCGCGCCAGATCGCGCAGCAGCGCCACCGCCTCCTCACAGCTCCGCCGCAGGGGCACCACACCCGTGCCATCGAGACCCTCCAACAGGCGCAACTCCTGCTCGCAGGCCGCCAGATGGTCCAGGGCGGAAGGGGCCCCCTCCGCCCCCTCCAGCAGCCGGCCGATCAGGGTCATCACCCCCTCCTGCAGCCGCACCCCGTGGGCCAGGCGATCCTGCTCGGCCTGCAGCCGCTGACGCTCCAGAGGATCCTCCAGGTTCGCCGCCTCCAGCTCCTCCAAGAGCTGCTCCTGGCGCTGGCGCTCGTGCCGCACCTCTTCCGCCCTGGCCAGGGCCAGAGCCAGGGCTTGCGCCTCCCGCTTCCAGGCGCGATGGGCCGAGCGCACGCTCTCCAACAGGGGCGCGTGGGCCTCGCCAGCCAGCCGATCCAACCAGCGCCGCTGTTGCCCCGGTCGAGCCAGATGCTGGGTCTGGCCCTGCACGGTGAGATCCACCAGCAATGGGCGCAGATCGAGAATCTGCGCCCGGCTCACGGCCACACCCTGCAGACGGTGGCGACTGGTCAATTTGCCCTGCTGCAACCGCCACTCGCGACTGATCAACAGATCGGGCTCCTCCCCCGACAACGCCTGCTCGTCCAGCCAGCTCCGCAAAGCCGCCGTCAAGGCAAAGGTGGCCTCCACCGATCCGCGCTCCGATCCGCGGCGCAGCAGACGGGCTCCCTGGGCTCCCTGAGCCCCGCCGAGAAGCGCGTCGAGCGCGTCGAGAAGAATCGACTTGCCCGCTCCCGTCTCACCGGTGAGCACGGTGAATCCCGGCGCAAAGCACAGATCAAGCTCCTCGATCAGAGCGATGTTCCGCAAGCGCAGCCCTGTCAGCACTGGCGTTCATACACGGAGCGTCCCCAAACCGTAGCGAAGGCTCCGGGGCGACAACAGGGGGCCCGGCGCTCCAGCCTCGGAAAAAAGCCACTCCAGGCCATCAGCACGCCAGGAGACAAGCGGGTGAGACCGGCAGCCACTCCGCTCAGGCCCGGCCAGGGAACAATGGATGAATAAAGGAGAAACGGCCTCTGCCACTGGCGACGTGCGGCCTGGGAACGCATCGGTTGCCTGGAATTCAGCGCCTCGTGTTGAGAAACCACAGCCGGGGCGTTCGGGTGGATTCGGGAATCCGCAACAAGGTGCCAAAGAAGGGAAACATCAAGGCCGTTATGGTCTTATTATTCATGGGGTCATGCCCCAACCCATCAACGATGAATTCTGGATTAACAGGCTCTGATCTGCTTGCAAAAGTCAAGGAGTTGGGAGATGCGTCCAAGTCAGACTTGGTCCGCAGCTGCGGCTACGTCAGCACCAAGAAGGACGGGACCGAGCGTCTCAACTTCACCGCCTTCTACGAGGCCCTGCTCGAAGCCAAGGGAATGCACCTCGGGGAGACGGGCCACGGCTCCAAACCCGGGCGCAAGTTGAGTTTCAACACCAAGGTGCAGTTCAACGGCAACCTGATGGTCGGCAAGGCCTACACATCGCTTCTCGACCTCAAGCCGGGCGACGAATTTGAAATCAAGCTCGGCCGTCGGCAGATCCGCCTCCTGCCCCTCGGCACCTCCGCGGAGACGGACCTGGACGGCGAGGACGCGCCGGAGGCCACGGCCTGAGCATCGTCCGGGGGGAGGGGCTGACCGCCTGAGGCGCACCAGCCCCCGCCAGCAGACAGAATCGGCCCCTGCTCCGCGGCCCGAGACGCCCGATGAGGTCCCCCACCACTTCCTCCGCCCCGGAGATGACCGCCGCGGAGCAGGCGCTGGCTCGCATGCGCGCCGCCGTGTTCGGCACGGATCCCATGGCGCCAGCGCCCCCCGCCCTACCCACCATCAGCTCGCCCCCCCACCCTGAGGCCCCCGTGAACAAGACGCCGGCGGGTCCTCCAGAGCTCGAAGATTTTCTGGAAGCCTCCGGCCTGCTGGTCTATGACCCGGCCGCCATCACCCGCCTCTACGCCGGACACCCGAAACGGCTCCTGCGGCGCCTCTGGCAAACCTTGGTGCCGATCTGCCTGTTCCTTCTGGCCGTGGTCACCGATCGGTTCACCGGGCGGCTCAGCAACCCCGAGAGCGCCCGAGCGCGGGCGCGGGAATGCGCGGAACTGCTGGCCGCCCTGGGCCCCGCCTTCATCAAGGCCGGCCAGGCCCTCTCGACCCGTCCGGACATCGTGCCGCCGGTGTTGCTGGAGGAGCTGGCTCAACTGCAGGACCAGCTGCCGGGTTTTGATTCCACCCTCGCCATGGCCTGCATCGAGGAGGATCTCGGCGCTCCGGTGAGCGAGGTGTACAGCAGCCTGGAGAAAGAGCCCATCTCCGCCGCCTCCCTGGGTCAGGTGCACCGAGGCGTGCTGAAGGGCGGACAAAAGGTGGCCGTGAAGGTGCAGCGCCCGGGACTGCGGGAACAAATCACCTTGGACCTCTATATCGTCCGCAACATTGCCGGCTGGTTGAACCGCCATATTCGCCTGATCCGCAGCGACCTGGTAGGCCTGATCGATGAACTGGGCACCAGAGTGTTCGAGGAAATGGACTACATGAATGAAGCTGCTAATGCAACGAAATTCAAGCAGCTTCATGCTCATAATCATCACATCGCTGTCCCGGAAATTTATCTCCATGCCACCAGTCGACGTGTGTTGACGATGGAATGGATCGACGGCGTCAAGCTCACCAATCTCGAAGCCGTCAAAGCCATTGGCGTCGACCCGGACGAGATGGTGAGCATCGGCGTCAATTGCAGCCTGCAACAGCTGCTTGAGCACGGCTTTTTCCATGCTGATCCTCACCCGGGCAACCTTCTCGCCCTCGCGGATGGCCGCTTGGCTTATCTGGATTTCGGCATGATGAGCAGCATCACCCGTGAAGCGAGGACGGGGTTGATTCAGGCGGTTGTTCATCTCGTCAACCGTGACTTTGGCTCCCTGTCCAAAGACTTCGTCAGCCTCGGCTTCCTCAGCGAAGAGGTTGATCTCTCCCCGATCGTGCCGGCGTTTGAGGTGGTGTTTGGTCAGGCCCTGGAGATGGGGGTGAATCGGATGGACTTCAAAGCCGTGACCGATGACCTCTCCGGCGTGATGTATCGCTTCCCCTTTCGCGTTCCACCCTATTACGCCCTGATCATCCGTTCGCTGGTCACTCTTGAAGGGATTGCTCTCAGCGTGGATCCGGATTTCAAGATTCTTGGCGCCGCCTATCCCTACTTCGCCCGCCGGCTGATGGAGGATCCCGATCCGCAACTGCGCCAGAGCCTGCGGGAAATGCTGTTCGATGGCGAGGAGTTCCGCTGGCAGCGGCTGGAAGCGCTGGTGAGCAGCGCGGCCCTGCAGGAGCAGCTCGATGTGGAGGGGCTTCTGGATCAGGTGATCGATTTCCTCTTCTCCCCCGGGGGCGGCCTGCTGCGGCGTCAGCTGGTGGACGCCATGGTGGAGCGCATGGACAACCTCGCCTGGCGCATGGCTCTGCGCATCGGGCGCCGCCTGCCCGATCGCCTGCTCCCTCCGGGGCTGCGCCAGCGGCAAACCAGCCCGGAAGCCCTTGACCCGCGTCCCCTGCTCGATCTGGAGCCGGTGCGCCAGTTGTCGCTGATCCTCACCGCTCTTCCCGGCTTTGAACCCCGCCTGCTGCTCCAGCGGCTGCCCCGTCTGCTCGGCCAGCCGGATCTGCGGCAGATGGGCGCGGATGTGGCCAAGGGATTGGCCGAGCGGGGTGTGGTGCGCCTGCTGCGAGATGTGCTCGTGACTCCAGCCTGAAAGCTGGCGGGTTGAGGGTCGGTCGCCCCTGGAACTCCCTTTAGATTTGCGTTTCAACGTGAGACTTCCAGAGGGCGATGGGCAGCACGACAGGCCGATGGAGCACACGGATGGGGGCAGGCCTGGCCTCAGCCCTCCTTCTCGGCTTCGGCGGCGGCGCCCCCAGCGCTCAGGCCGCCGATCGCGTGGTGTTGATCAGCGGCGCCTTCCGCCGCTCCATCCCGATCAGCGAGTTTGAAACGCTGGCCACGACCGGCAAGGCGCCGGGGTTGTTGGGCGACCTGCTCCGTCTCGGTCGCCAGAACCCGAGCCAGCTGAAGACGATGCTCAACGAGAAGATCGCGCTCCCCGTCCCGCTCGTCAGCCGTCTGCTGAACACCCGGATCGGCGATGCCGTCCTCGATCGGATCTCCCTGATCATTCATCCCACCCGCGCCCCCCAGGAGGGCGTCGTCGCCCTCCGCT
The DNA here is from genome assembly GCA_964455575.1 of uncultured Cyanobium sp. Taxonomy (GTDB): domain Bacteria; phylum Cyanobacteriota; class Cyanobacteriia; order PCC-6307; family Cyanobiaceae; genus Cyanobium. The sequence goes on from CAYVWU010000079.1 coordinate 4,981, forward strand.
CCGCGGTGGTGATGGGCATCGACGAGGGCGGCGGCTCCCTGTCAGCCCTGGGGTTCCTCAAGGCCTATCCCACCCGGGAAATGGCCGTCAACATTCCCCAGCTGCTCGTTCTCTCCCAGAAAGCCAGCTCCATCTCCGAGCTGATCCGCTTCTTCTCCGAATCGCCCCTCGATGGCCTGCGCGGCGGGGGATCCACCACCAAACCCACGGGGCCAGCCAGCTGAGACGGGGGTTCCGGCGCTTAGATTCGGTGTTTCCCCCCCGCGCGCCGTGCCCCTGCTCCAAGCCCTGCGTCGCCTGGGTCAGCGTCCCACGATGCAGGACTGGCCAGGGCTGATCGAGGCCTACCGCCCTTGGTTGCCCGTCTCGGCCGCCACGCCGGTGATCACCCTCCGGGAGGGAGCCACCCCCTTGATCCCCGCCCCCAGCCTCTCCCGCCTGATCGGGCGAGGGGTGCGGGTGCACCTCAAATACGACGGCCTCAACCCCACCGGCTCCTTCAAGGACCGGGGGATGACGATGGCGATCAGCAAGGCGAAGGAGGAGGGCTCGGAGGCCGTGATCTGCGCCAGCACGGGGAACACCTCCGCGGCCGCCGCGGCCTACGCCCGCCGGGGGGGCATGCGGGCCTTCGTCTTGATCCCGGATGGCTACGTGGCCCAGGGGAAGCTGGCCCAGGCGCTCCTCTACGGCGCGGAGGTGTTGGCGGTGAAGGGCAACTTCGACCGCGCCCTGGCCATCGTGCGGGAGGTGGCGGATCGCTACCCCGTCACCCTCGTCAATTCCCTCAATCCCTATCGCCTTCAAGGCCAGAAGACCGCCGCCTTTGAGGTGATCGACGCCCTGGGCGATGCCCCCGACTGGCTTTGCATCCCCGTCGGCAACGCCGGCAACATCAGCGCTTACTGGATGGGCTTCAAGGAATACCGCGACGCCGGCCTCAGCCAGACCCTGCCTCGCATGATGGGCTTCCAGGCGGAAGGGGCGGCCCCGATGGTGCTGGGCCACACGGTGGAGCATCCCGACACGATTGCCACGGCGATTCGCATCGGCAATCCCGTCAACAAAGAGAACGCCCTCAAAGCCCAGCAGGAAAGCCAGGGCGGCTTCCTGGCCGTCAGCGACGCGGAGATCCTGGAGGCCTACAAGCTGCTCGGCCGGGACGAGGGGGTGTTCTGTGAGCCCGCCAGCGCGGCCTCGGTGGCAGGGCTGCTGAAGCGGAAGGACGAGGTGCCGGCGAACAGCACGGTGGTGTGCGTGTTGACCGGCAATGGCCTGAAGGATCCGACCACCGCCATCGAACACAACGACTCGCGCTTCCACACCGGCCTGGAACCGGACACCAGCGTGGTGGCCAGCGTGATGGGCTTCTAAAGCCCCCCGCCACCCCCCGGAGCAGCACCGTCCGCGCGGCACCCTCCGCGTGGACAGGTTGTCGTGTGGACAGGTTTCCATGTGCCCGGGCTGGGCAAGCGCCGCCCGGCGCGTGTCTCCGCGTGGCCCGGCGGAGGGAATGGGGCGGGCCGATGGGCGGTGCAAAACGGGGGGAGACCGCGGGGAAAACGGAGGCCTCCGAGGGGAGAGGGGCTCGTCCCTGTTTTCCCCAGGCGCGGGAAAGAGGGGAAAACGCGTTGTTTTGCCCAATCGGCTTTTCCCCCTCCCCAGGGCCAGGCTCCTCTTAATGCTGCCGCCACAGGGGTTGTGCGGGCTTTTCCACCCTTTCCCCAGGCCCTTCTACGACGGATTTTTTTTCTTTTAAAAAAGGCTTTTTTTGAAGGTTGTCGAAGCGGGGTTGGCGAGTTGGGGAATCCGTGGCCGGGCCGCCAGTTGCGCGGAGGCCCATGGTGTGAAACCGTATGGCGGCTGATCCGTGCCCGTTTCCAGTCCCCCATGAAGCTGGTTTGCTCCCAGGCCGAACTCAGCGCCAGCCTCCAGCTGGTGAGTCGGGCCGTCGCCGCGCGCCCCACCCATCCCGTGCTGGCCAACGTGCTGCTCACCGCTGACGCGGCCACCAACCGGTTGAGCCTCACCGGCTTCGACCTTCACCTCGGCATTCAGACCACCCTCGCGGCGAGCGTGGAGAGCAGCGGCGCGGTGACCCTGCCCGCCCGCCTCTTCTCCGAAATCGTCAGCCGCCTGTCCTCCGACAGCCCCATCACCCTCAGCTGCGAGGAGGGCCAGGAGCAGGTCGAGCTCACCAGCCTCTCCGGCACCTACCAGATGCGGGGCATGAGCGCGGACGATTTCCCCGATCTCCCCCTGGTGCAGAGCGGCGCGCCGATCCAGCTCGATCCCCAGGCCCTGGTGAAGGGTCTCCGCGCCACCCTTTTCGCCAGCAGCGCCGACGAAGCCAAGCAGCTGCTCACCGGGGTGCACCTCCACCTCGATGACAACGGTTTCGAGTGCGCCGCCACCGATGGCCACCGCCTGGCCGTGCTGCGCCTGCCCCGCATTCCCTCGGACACCCCCTCCGCCGATCCGGACACCCCCGGCGAGCCCTTTGCCGTAACGGTGCCGGCCCGCTCCCTGCGGGAGCTGGAGCGCCTCCTGGCGGGACGCCCCTCCGGCGATCCCCTCAGCCTGTTCTGCGATCGCGGGCAGGTGGTGCTGCTCTGGTCCGATCAGGTGCTCACCACCCGCAGCCTCGACGGCACCTACCCCAACTACCGCCAGTTGATTCCCGCCAGCTTCAGCCGCTCGATCAGCCTCGATCGTCGGGCCTTCACGGCCTCCCTGGAGCGGGTGGCCGTCCTGGCCGATCAACACAACAACGTCGTCAAGATCGCCCTGGACGACGCCCGCGGCCTGATCACCATCAGCGTCGATGCCCAGGACGTGGGCAGCGGCTCCGAGGAGGTGGCGGCCGAGGTGGAGGGGGAACCGATCGACATCGCTTTCAACGTGCGCTACCTCCTCGATGGCCTGAAGGCCATCAGCAGCGACCGTGTGCGCATGCGCTGCAACGCCCCCACCACCCCGGCGGTGCTTTCCCCCGTGGGGGAGGACGGCGACTACACCTACCTGGTGATGCCCGTGCAGATTCGTTCCTGAGGCCTTGGCCCTTCCTGAACAGCTGCTGCTGAGTGACCTCCTGCGCCGGCGCGTGCGCTGCGATCAGGGGCTGGACCACGGCCCGGGCCAGCTGGCCTGGATGCATCCCCCCGTGCACCGCCTGCTGGGCTGGGTGAGCAAACCCTCCGCCCTTCAGCAGCGGCGGCTGGTGTGGCGGCTCGATCAACTGCGGGGACTCAGCGAGCAGGAGGCCTTCGTCAAAGGGGAGCCGGCCGTGAGCGATGCCGTCACGGTGCAACGCCTGCCCACCCTGCTGAAGGCCCAACTGCTGGGGGCGACGGGCCAAACCCTCGGCACCGTCGCCGATGCCGCCGTTGAGCTGCGAACGGGCCGCATCGCCCACTACCTCGTGGCCCGCAGCGACCCGCGCCTGCCCGGCACCAGCCGCTGGCGGCTCAGCCCCGAGCGGATCGTCGATCAGAAGCCCGGACGGGTGTTCACCGCCCTGAAGGAGCTGGACGACCTGCCCCTCGCCCGGGCCAGCCTGCGCCAGGACGTTCTGCGGCGCTCCCGCCGCTGGCGCGATCAGATGGAACGGGAGACCACGCGCCTGCGGGAGCGGTTTCAGGAGGCCGGCGGTCGGCTGGAGGATCGCTTGGAAGGCTGGCTGGAGGAGCCCCCCTGGGATGATCCGGACCGGTCCCGCTCCAGCGCCTCCGCCGGCCTCGCCGACGACGGCGTCGACCCTTTGGAGGACTGGCCGGAGATGCCGTCCGAGAGACCTCCCGAGAGCGCCCCTCCGAGAGCCTCGGATCGGGGCTCGGAGAGAGCCTCCGAGAGAGCCTCCGAGAGAGCCTCGGAAAGGGTCGAGGATCCCCTCCCTCCGCGTTCCTCCCGGCGCCCCTCCGCGCCCCCCTCGTCGCCGGTGGAGGATCCCTGGGTCTGAGGCGGAGGGGGCCAGGTGGGAGACTGCCTGGGCCCGACGCAGACCATCGTGGGAGTGCCACCCGCCGACGCGGTGCAGGAGGCCCTGCGCAAGGAAAACCTCAGCCAGGCTGACTATCAGGAGATCTGCCGCCGGCTGGGCCGCCCCCCCAATCGGGCGGAGCTCGGCATGTTCGGCGTGATGTGGTCCGAGCACTGCTGCTATCGCAATTCCCGGCCGCTCCTGCGCCAGTTCCCCACCAGCGGACCGCGCATCCTGGTGGGCCCGGGAGAGAACGCCGGTGTGGTCGACCTGGGGGAGGGGCAGCGGCTGGCCTTCAAGATCGAAAGCCACAACCATCCCTCCGCTGTGGAGCCCTTCCAGGGCGCTGCCACCGGGGTGGGTGGCATCCTCCGCGACATCTTCACCATGGGCGCCCGGCCGATCGCCCTCCTCAACGCCCTGCGCTTCGGTCCCCTGGAGGACGAGCGCAACGTCGGCCTGATGGAAGGGGTGGTCGCCGGCATCGCCCACTACGGCAACTGCGTGGGGGTGCCCACCGTCGGCGGGGAGGTGGCCTTCGATCCCAGCTATTCCGGCAATCCCCTGGTGAATGCCATGGCCCTCGGCCTGATGGAGACGGCGGAGATCGTCAAGTCGGGCGCGGACGGGGTGGGCTTTCCGGTCATCTATGTCGGCAGCACCACCGGGCGCGATGGGATGGGAGGAGCCAGCTTCGCCAGCGCTGAGCTCAGCGCGGCCTCCCTCGATGATCGGCCCGCTGTTCAGGTGGGGGATCCGTTCCTGGAGAAAGGCCTGATCGAGGCCTGTCTGGAGGCCTTCCAGAGCGGTGCCGTGGTGGCGGCCCAGGACATGGGGGCGGCGGGCCTCACCTGCAGCTGCGCCGAGATGGCGGCCAAGGGGGGGCTGGGGATCGAGCTGGATCTCGACCGCGTCCCCGCCCGCGAGACCGGCATGAGCGCCTACGACTACCTCCTCTCCGAATCCCAGGAGCGGATGCTCTTCGTGGTGAAGCCCGGTCGGGAGGAGGAGCTGATGGCTCGCTTCACCCGCTGGGGGCTGCAGGCCGCGGTGGTCGGCCGCGTGCTCGACGAGAACGTCGTGCGGGTGCTGCATCGGGGCGCGGTGGCGGCGGAGGTGCCCGCCAACGCCCTCGCCGAGGACACCCCCATCAACGCCCATACCCTTCTGGCGGAGCCGCCGGAGGAGATCCAGGCACTCTGGCGCTGGAGCGAGAGCGCCCTGCCGGAGGCCACAGCGGCGGGCGTCGCCCTCGGCGATGGCCGCCTGCCCTGGAGCGATGTGCTCCTCCGCCTGCTCGATGACCCCACCATCGCCAGCAAGCGCTGGGTGTGGCGGCAGTACGACCACCAGGTGCAGGCCAACACCGTGGTGCCCCCCGGCGGGGCGGACGCCGCGGTGGTGCGCCTCCGGCCTCAGCAGGGACCCGGCTCCCTGGAGCCCAGTCAGCGGGGCGTGGCCGCCGTGGTCGATTGTCCCAACCGCTGGGTGGCGCTGGATCCGGAGCGGGGGGGCATGGCCGCCGTCGCCGAGGCTGCCCGCAACCTCAGCTGCGTCGGCGCCGAGCCCCTTGCGGTGACCGACAACCTGAACTTTCCCTCCCCCGACACCGACACGGGCTACTGGCAGCTGGCCCAGGCCTGTCGCGGTCTGGCCCAGGCCTGCGAGGCCCTGGGCACCCCCGTCACCGGCGGCAACGTCTCCCTCTACAACGAGACCCGCCGGCCCGATGGCCGCCCGCAGCCGATTCATCCCACCCCCGTGGTGGGCATGGTGGGGCTGGTGGAGGACCTGGCGACGGTGCGGGGCCTGGCCTGGCGCCAGGACGCCGCGGCCATCTGGCTGCTGGGGGTGCCCCTGGAGGCCGAGAGCGATGAGCGGCTAGGGCTGGCCGGCAGCAGCTACCAGGGGGTGATCCATGGCCTCCTCTGCGGCCGCCCGCCCCGGGTGGACCTCGCTCTGGAACGGCGCGTGCAGGCCCTGCTGCGGCGCGCCATCGCCCTGGATCTGGTGGCCT
>CAYVWU010000080.1:0-10804 GCA_964455575.1 uncultured Cyanobium sp.
TGGCGTGCACCTTGTCGAACAGCTCGAAGCTGGCGCCGTAGGTGGTGGAGCAGAACTGCTGGATCTCCGGCAGGGTGCCCGGTTCCTGGGCGCCGAAGTCGTTGCAGGGGAAGCCCAGCACCACCAGCCCCTTGGGACCGTAGGTGTCCTGCAGAGCCTGCAGGCCAGCGTATTGGCGGGTGAAGCCGCAGCGGCTGGCCACGTTGACGATCAGCAGCACCTGGCCGGCCCAGTCGCCCAGCCGGCGCTCCACCCCCCGGGCGTCGCGCACCACCACGTCCTTCACGTTGACAGCGGCGGAGGGGGCGGGCGCACTCATGGGGGGCTGAGAAAGAGGTGGATGGACGTTAATCGCTCCTCGGGGGCCTGGGTGTCCCGTCGCCCTGGATCAGACGATCTGGCGCCGGATGCAGCTCAGGTAGCCGGGCAGCATGTGGTCGCTGATCAGGCCGCGACTGCCCTCCAGGCCTCGGGTTTGGGCGCCGGCGCGCAGTTGCGCCTGGAGGGCGCGGAAGTCTTCGGGGGTGAGCATCCTGTCCTCGGCCAGGGGGGGCGGGACGAGGGGGGCCGCTTCGGCTCCAGTCCGGGCGCTGGCGGCGCGGGCGCCCGTGGCGGCTTCGGCGGCAACCGTGCGCGGGCTGCTGACGCGGCCCTGGCTGTCAAAGCGCAGCAGATGCCCGCCATGGCGGTAGGTGGGCGGCACCCGCGGCACGATGTCGGCATCGTTCACCAGCCGGTGCCAGCGGTCCGGCAACGCGGTGGCCATGGCCACGGCGGTGGAGGAATCGGCCGCGACGGCGGGCTGGCCGTAGGTGTAGAGCGCCCGCACGGGGCGGGTCGGGGCCCAGCTGCTGGCCGCCAGAACGGCGATCGCTCCCCCCAGGCTGTGGCCGGTCACCAGCAACGGCAGGGTGGGCCGGAGGTTGAGGAGGCGCTCCATCTCCGGGCGCAGGGCCTGGAACTGCTCCAGAAAGCCGGCGTGCACCCGACCCAGGCCCGGCAGCTCACGGGTGGTGAGATGGAGATTGCTCAGCCAGTCGGCGGTGCTCTCCGTGCCGCGGAAGGCCACCATGGCCAGGTCCGGGGTCCAGGCCAGGAAGCCCTGGGCCGGACCCTTCTCCACGAAGGCGGCGTCGCTGAACCCCCAGGTCCGCGCCTGGGCCTTCACGTCGTCGGAGTCCTTGTAGGCCAGTTCACTGGCCAGGCAGAGGGAGAGGCTGGCCTGCCAATCGAAGCTGGCGCGGGCCAGGGCGTCGAGGCGAAAGTCGGCGGGGGTCACCGGCGGGGCGGGGGGCGCGGGGGGGCGCCGCCCGAAGAGGGCCAGGCGCTCCCGCGCCTCCGCGTCTCCATCCACGACCAGGTCCGCGCTTGGCTCTGGCGCCGCGCTGGCGCCGTCCACCCCGGGGACGGCCCCCTGCTGGAGGGAGGCGGGGGACTCGGGCACCGGGGCGCCGAAGCTGATGCTCAATCGCAGGGGGATCGTCCAGGTGGCCTGCCCGGAGAGGTTGGGCAGCCTCACCGGCAGGGGCGGCGGGGAGTTCAGCGGGAGGGCGGGCGGCATCAGCGGGCTGGGGCCGGCCGGGGCGGCGGTCTCGTCCGGGAGCCACACCTCTCCGGGCAACGGCTGGAGTGCGTCCGGGGGGGGGACAGCCTCCGGGAGCCGCTCCGCTGGCGGCGGCTCCGCCTCCAGCAGCTGCCGCCGCAGGGCCTCCCCCTCCGGCGGCAGGGGGCGTTCGCCGATGTGGCGCACCAGGCGGCTGACGCGCACGCCTTCATTCGCCACCCAGGCGATGTGCTGCTCGCCCATCCACTCCTGCCAGATCCGCCCGTCGCTGGTGAGCACCTCGCCCTGGGCGTTGCGCTTCGGCACGCCGGAGTGGTGCAGCGCCACCACCTCCCACTGGTCGTTGAACACGGGGGCGCCGGAGGACCCGGGATCCGTGTCGGTCCGGTAATGGAGGAAGAGCTCCAGCTCATCCACCACCTGGTTGTGGCGGATGGCGAGCTGCTTCGGCTCGCCGTTCGGGTGCTGGATGATGTTCACCGCTTCCCCCACGAGCAGCTTGCCGGTGTCGGCGATCAAGGGCAGCCAGCCGTAGGCCGCCAGCCCCGGGCGGGGGGCCACGGCCACCAGGCTGTAGTCGAGCTCAGCGTCGGACAGGAACAGCTCCTCGGGCGCCAGGGGGAACACCTCGCTCGCCCGCATCTCTCCGCCCGCGGACTCCTGATAGTTGAACTCCACCAGGGAGCGCTTGCCGTGGCCCGGGGTGGGCAGCACATGGTGGTTGGTGAGAAGCAGGCGCGGGGAGACGAGGAAGCCGGTGCCGTAGCCGAGGGAGTCACCCCGCTCGCCGCGGATGTGCACCCGTCCCACGGCGCGGGCCGCGCGCAAGCCCTGTTCGAAGAACCGCATTCCCAGCAGATCGTTGCTGTCGAGCACCCGCTCCAGGGCGCGGGGGAAGCTCTGGGGGCTGCGGCCTGGGCCCTGGGGATCAAAGCGGAGCCCTCCAGAGGTGAGGGCCCGCACCCGTTCGGGATCGGCATGAAGACGCCGCAGGCGCTTGTTCACCAATTCCGGGGTGTTGGCCGCGATTTGAAGAATTTCCCCTTTGGCGATCCGGCTGAGATTGCTCTCGCGTTCGCGTTCACGCTGGCGAAAGCGGGCTTCCGTTGCCGCCACGACGCCGAGGATGCTCATCCGCTGGGGGACCACTGCGTCGCAACCTAGAAAGCTCTTCAGGTCGCGTTCTGCGTTCTGGTGGGTTTGTTACAGGTCGGACGGGGCGACCTGGAGCGGGGGCGGGCCGGGTGTTCCGGAACACACCATAAATCAACTTTGGTTGATTTAGGTTTCAGCTCTGTCGGCGGCTTGGTCCCAAAACTCCGATGAACATCGGCATCAATGGCTTCGGGCGCATCGGTCGCCTGGTCTTTCGGGCCCTCTGGGGCCGTCCCGGGGTGCGGATCGTCCAGGTCAATGATCCCGCGGGCGATGCCGCCGCCGCGGCCCACCTTCTGGCGTTCGACTCGGTGCACGGTCGCTGGCCGCACGCGGTGCAGGCGGCTGAGTCAGGCTTTCTGGTGGGCACCACGGCGGTGGGTTGGAGTCGGCAGGCGGATCCCACCGCTGTTCCCTGGCGCGAGGCGGGTGTGGAGATGGTGCTGGAGTGCAGCGGCCGGTTCAAGACGCCCGAGACCCTGCAGCCCTATTTCGACACGGTCGGCCTGCGACGCGTGGTGGTGGCCTGTCCCGTCAAAGGCGTGATCGCCGGAGAGGAGGCGTTGAACATCGTCTACGGCATCAACCACCATCGCTATGACCCGGAGCGCCATCGCTTGATCACCGCCGCTTCCTGCACCACCAATTGCCTGGCGCCCGTGGTGAAGGTGGTGCACGAGCGCTTCGGCATCGTCCATGGCTCCATCACCACCCTGCACGACGTCACCAACACCCAGGTCGTGGTGGATGGGTTCCACAGCGACCTGCGGCGGGCCCGCTCCGCCGGGCAGAGCCTGATCCCCACCACCACGGGATCGGCCAAGGCGATCGGCCTGATCTTCCCGGAGCTGCAGGGCAAGTTGAATGGCCATGCCGTGCGCGTGCCGCTGTTGAACGCCTCCCTCACGGATGCGGTGTTCGAGGTGCGCAGCCCCGTCACGGTGGAGGAGGTGAACCGGGCCTTCGCGGAAGCCGCCAGCGGCCCCTTGGAGGGGATTTTGGGCTACGAAACGCGCCCTTTGGTGTCCATTGATTATGTCAACGATCCCCGTAGTGCCGTCGTGGATGGCTTGTCCACCTTGGTGGTGGATGGCACCCAGTTGAAGGTTTATGCCTGGTATGACAACGAATGGGGCTACAGCTGTCGGCTGGCAGATCTGGCGTGCCATCTGGCGTTGATCGACGCGCGCTGAGGCGAATTCGGATGGCCAGCTCCCTCTCCCCCCTGCGCCAGTACGCGATCGTGACGGCCAACTATTGGGCCTTCACGCTGACGGATGGAGCACTGCGCATGCTTGTGGTGTTTCATTTCCATGCCCTGGGCTACAGCACGCTGGAGATCGCGTTGTTGTTTCTTTTCTATGAGTTTTTTGGTGTGCTCACCAATCTGTATGGCGGCTGGTTGGGCGGACGCTTTGGCTTGCGCCTCACCCTGTGGACCGGCACCTTGCTGCAAGTGGCGGCCCTGCTGCTGTTGCTTCCAGTGGCGGAGAGCTGGCCGCGCTGGTGGAGTGTGGCTTATGTGATGGCGGCGCAGGCCATCAGCGGCATCGCCAAGGATCTGAACAAGATGAGCGCCAAAAGCGCCATCAAAACCGTCGTGGCGGCGACGCCGGAGGATCCGGGCCGCGGCGAGGGGCAATTGTTTCGCTGGGTGGCCCTCCTCACCGGCTCCAAGAACGCGCTCAAGGGCGTGGGGTTCTTCCTGGGGGCGGTGTTGCTCACCGCGATCGGCTTCCGGGCGGCCGTGGCGGTGCTGGCGGCGGCCCTGCTGCTCGCCTTCTGCGGCACCCTCGGGCTGCCGGCGGACCTGGGCCGCATGAAGCGCAAACCGTCGTTCAGCGCCCTGTTCTCCAAAAGCCGTGGCATCAATGTGTTGTCGTTGGCGCGGTTCTTTCTCTTCGGGGCGCGAGATGTCTGGTTCGTGGTGGCTCTGCCGGTGTTTCTGGAGGGGGCCCTGGGCTGGCGCTTCTGGGAGGTGGGGGGCTTCATGGGGCTGTGGGTGATCGGCTACGGGATTGTGCAAGCGGCCGCGCCATCGCTGCGCCGCGCCTGGGGGCAGAACGCCCCCCCCGGCGTGGCGGCCGTGCGCTTCTGGAGCGCCGTGCTCACCGCCATACCGGCCTTGATCGCCATCGCCCTCTGGCGTCAGGTGGGTCAGCCCGGCCTGGCGGTGGTGGTGGGTCTGGCGGCGTTTGGTGTGGTGTTTGCCATGAATTCCTCGATCCACAGCTACATGATCCTGGCCTACACCGATGCCGAATCGGTCAGCCTCAATGTGGGCTTCTACTACATGGCCAATGCCGCGGGACGGCTGGTCGGCACCCTGCTCTCCGGAGCCCTGTTCCTCTGGGGAGGTCTTGAAGCTTGCTTGATTGTGTCCGCCCTGATGGTGGCGGCGGCCTGGGGGGTCAGTTGCTGCCTGCCGCCGCCGCGGGGGGCTGTTGCGGGGGGCTGAGGGGGGGAGGCGCTGGCGGGATTGGAGGGACCCTCGTCACCCTGAAGGGAGCGGCTCTCGGTTTCCCTCCGACGCACCTGAGCCTGGCAGCGGCAGGACGCGATCCTGGGTGTCATGGCGATCACATCGGCCGCCAGCCGACAAAAGGCCTTGCCTGATGTCCGAGAGCTCCGTCTCGATGGGTTGCCCACAGCTCATGAGCCGTTCCAGTGGCTTTTCATTTCTATGGCCGCAGTGAGTTCGCCGCGCTGGAGAACCAGGATGTCCCAGGGTTTGGTGGCCCGCACGTGGCCTGGTGAGGTTGGCATTCCTCTCCTTCCTCGCTGTGACAGCCGACTCCACCAAGCGCTTTCTTTCACTTCGTTTCCACCAAGCGCGGCAGCTTCCATGTTCCCTTCAAGGCGGAATCCTGGGGGCCATACAAGCGAGCGACGAAGAAGAACGGTCCAGCAGGTGCGGGCAGCCAATTGGAGGCTTTTGCGGGGCCTGGATTCTCATGCTGGATGTAGATCTCGAGGGATCCATCCGCGCCGCGCTTGAGGCCTGGCGTGCGATCACCAATCGAATAGCGGCTGATGGCGTTCTTCACGAGCAGCCGTTCAGGCAGGTTGTACATCGTCACCGACCAGAATTCCGACACAGGCGGCAGCTGGCCGGGCTCAAAGCGCAACATCCAGCGCCTGCGCCCATCGAGGACCTTGCCATCGGGCCCGGTCTGCTGGCTGGCATAGATGGCCTCTTCACTGCTGTTGCCATAGATGCCCAGCAGGGCTCCCATGGAGCGGTAGGTGAGGTAGTCAGGCCCTAACTGCTCTCTGGTGCCGAAAAAACCCTGAGAGCTGGTCTGGGTCAGGGCCTTCGCTTTGAGCTCCCTGGCGGCGCTGGCGACGCCTTCCTCGATGGCGGTGCGAATGGAAGGATCCAGCTTTGCTGGATCGAACGGAAGCCCCGGCCCGATCCCGATCCGCGCGAAGCGCGCCAGCATCGTGCGCTCAGTCGGCACGGTGGGCATGAAGGGCAGGAGGGCATTGAGATAGCCGATGAAGCCGATTCCTTCCGCCTTGGTGGCCTCCCAGGCGGGCCAGGCCACCGCCGGTGCTGCCGCTGGCGCCACGGTGCCGTTGAATCGGGAGAGGGGGATGAGGGTGTACTGGGCCTGCAAGGCCTGGAGCGCAGGAATGTCAGCCGGCCCGTTGAGTTGGGTGCGGGTGAGGGTGCCGATGAAGTCGGTCTCCGAGCGGAACACCTTGGTGATGCCCTTTGGCACGGTGCCGTTCCAGCGTGGGCCGGCAAAGAGATAGGTACCGGCTTGGCGTCCGGTGGAGCGAACACCGGTATAGGCGAAGTTATGGGTGTAGAGATCAAACCACTGGTTCACGTAGTAACGGGGCGCCGGCACGGCTGGAAGCGAGAGAATGATCGGCTCTGCCCGCAGATCCAGCCAGGCCCAGGAATAGGGTGTGTCGTTATTGGGGGTGACGATATCGGTATCAGCTGGGGTGGCAGAGCGGGCGTAATGGCGGAACTGATTGAAACCACCCACATAGCCAGGAAACGCCTTGTTCTGGGTTTGATTCCATAAGGTCTGATACCCCTGGAGTGGCGCATAGGCATAGAGCCAGGCCTCCTTGGCGATGGCCCTGGCCTCATCGGGCGAGAGCGCAAGGTTGCGGCGTTGGGTGATGGGTGGGACGGCGGGAGCGCTCAATGCTGTCTGTGCTTGCAGGGGCGCAAGCACGCCGCTCAGAGCAAGCAGGCCTGCCAGGACCGTGAGAGTTGAGCGACCGCGGGTTGGCGAGAGCGGGAGAGGTCCGGTCATGGTTTGTTGATGGGTGCGATGTCGTTGAGCTGCCAGGCTTTGCTGAAGTAGGGCTCGGTGGGCCCGTAGAGGCGGAAGTAGGCAAACCAACCCTTGCCCGGCGTGGTCTTGATCCAGTTGGCGGCGCCGGCGGGCCGCACCGGTGCAAACGTGACATCCACCGAGCCATCGGCGTTGGCGGCGAGATCCGGCTTGCGGGAGCTGATGTCGGCGGCACCCTGGTCAGTGATCAGCGGTCCGCGGCTGAGGTTGTCGTAGAGGGTGATCGACCAGAACTGCTTCACCGGGGCATTCGCCGGCACCCGCAGCCGATAGGCGCGGCCGCCATCCAGCCAGCGGCCAGCCGCGTCCTTGGAGGCTTCCAGATACACCTGGCCGAACCCCACGATCCTCCCCTGCATGCCTGCCGACATGCCGATCGCCTCATAGAACCAGGAGCTGCGCTCGTCGAACTGCACTCTGCGCTGATCGGGGGTCTCCTGATCGAGGTCGAAGAGCACGGCGTACTCCCAGTGCTTGCCGGGGTAGACCGTGGCGCCGGGGGTGCGTTTGTCGTAGGCGATGGCGCGTGCCATCAGATCCCCCAGCTTGGCGGCCTCAGTGAGCACCCTGGCCTGGCGGGCGTCAGGTTGAAACGGCTGGCCAGGGCTGATCCCCAAAGGCGCCAGCAGACCGAACATCATGCGGTCACGGGGCGCGACGGGTTCGTTGGCATAGAGCTCACTGAGCAGGCGCCAGTAGTTCAGATCCGCGGGCTGGGCCGATTGCCAGGCGCGACCCGCCACGGGGATGTAGGCATTGGGCTGTGGGTTGTCGCGTTGGTTCCAGCCGTAGAGCCGATGTCGGCGCACGGTGGCTTCGGCCGCGGCCTTGTCGGGATCAAGGCCGCGGGTTCCGAACCAGATCTGGTTGCTGGGGGAGCGCACGATCCTGTAGCCAGGCGCGACTGGATCGGGGCTGCCCGGGGGAAGGATCAGGTATTTGCCACCGGCACCCTTGTCGGGGCCGGTCTGGCCCATGTCGGTGATCGGCTGCTGCCAGATGTCCAGCACCCCACCGGCGGTGAGCCCCGCGGGCACCTCCACCACCAGGGGACCCTGCCGGGCCAAGTCCCAGAAGCTGAAGGCGTAGAGGGTGGTGATGTTGGGGGTCAGCATCCCCGCCTTGTCCTTCAGGGTCTGGTACAGCACCACATCGCCGTTGCGGGCGCCGAAGGTTTTGGCCTGGGCGTCGTAGAGAGCCTTGAAACCCACGGCCGGGAGGGCCCACAAATAAGCCTGGGTGGCCCGCTGGAAGTCCAGCTCGTCGTAGAGCCGCTCTGCCGCGACCTTGGTGGGATAGCCGTTCTCCAGCTGGAGAGCCCCGATCCTGGTCTGTTGGTGATCAGAGGCTGGTGGCTGCCTGGCCTGGACGCCTCCCAGCAAGCAGACGCTTGCAAGGGAGGCCATCAGAAAACTTCGGACGAAAGATGGCGACATTCGATTCTCTCGGCACACAAGCCTAAATGCTTGTCTGGCGAGGGTCCAGCCAAGGCCAAGATCAGCGGTGGGGAGTGATGCAGGCATAAAAGCCAGTCCATGCTCCTGACTCTGTCTCTGAATGTGAGAAGCCCAGCTGATTGGTAGGCTGAGGTGGGTGCCTATTCCTGGACAGTTCCGGCCCCCTGACGTCGTTAACCCTGGACGGGAAGGACAGGGTTCGATTTCATTATTGACCTCATTGGGTGTTTTGCCTCCCAGGGAGCTGTGCGGCCTTGCGTGGCAGTTCCTCCACGGGAAGCGGACCAGGCTGATTTCTGCCTCCCAGCCATTGCTGTAGGTGCGCAGATGGACCTCCTCGTATTTAACCATGCGCCACAGCCTCTCCACCAGGATGTTCTCGTAGCAACGATTCTTCCCTGACCAGCTGATCTTGATCCTCTTAGTTTTTCGGCGGGCCAAGAAGTCGGAAGAGGTGAACTGGCAGCCTTGATCGGAGTGGAAGATCTCTGGCATGCGGCCCCCGCCAAGGGCCATGTCCAGCGCCTCCAGACAAAACTCTGTGTCAAGGCTGTTGGAGAGCTTCCAGTTGAGCATGTTCCTGGAGAAGAGATCCACGATCGCCACCAGATAAAGGAAACCCTTCTGTAGCGGAATGCAGGTGATATCGGTGCCCCAGACTTGATCCACGGCGGTGACCTGGTTGAGATCAACCAGGCACAGAAAGCGCTTGGCTGGATTAGCTATATGCTGGATTGCATGATACACCGAACTCTCTATCGGCCAAGAGATCTGATATCGTTTTTCAACACCTGCATTGCCCAATCGGATGGCAACGCTACCAAGGACTTTGCTGCTAACCAAAACGCAGAACAGGGCTATTCCAGAGAGCGGCTGAAAGCCCGATGTGACGAGTGGCGAGGGACGTATCCTCAGGTAATCACCATTTCGCAAAAGCCCTTAAGATCGCGACCAGCCCAATTTGAGCAATCCTCATTCTCGCAAGGCGAACTAGAATCTTTAAGCTATGATATGGTCAGTAAGTTTTCCGGAGGAGATCAGCCTGATGACTACATAATTGCTTGTGAGTGCAGTGAGGCCAATCTTGATGCAATTCGAGTAAAGTATGTTTTCATGCTTTATGTATCGAGCTTAATCGGCTTGAAGCGCAATCCAGCGTCAGTCCCTTCATATGGCTTTAATTGTGATGATCCCTTGGTGGAAGAAGACATATCTTCATGTCCATGGGTTGTAATCCACCCTGCATTCCGCAAGCATTTGTCGGTATCACCGGAATCTTGCTGGTCACTGGGTGTTTCCCTGTATGCGTAACGCTTTATTGGCTGGTTCCGAGAACCAGCGCCTGCCGGCCGTTCCCTGCCGAGAACCACTGGTGCATCCAGGTGGACATCCCCCGCAAATCCTTGTGCCGCACAGGGTCTTCCAGAACTCCCGACTGGCGTTCAGATCCTTTCTGGCCAGGGCGTAGGGCATCGGCACCTGCGCGCCCCCAGCCGATGTCCCGCTCCTTCCGTTCTGGCTGAGGAAGCGCTTCCCATCGAAGCGTGGCTCTGGGACCGTCATCCCACCGCCTCCAGCAGCGCCTGGCCATTGGCCTGCACTTCTCGGGCTGTGCCCCTCTCCAATTCCTGAAACAACTGCTGCTCAAACCGCTCCGGCTCCAGCTCGGAAACGGCCAATAAGGCCCGCTCGCTGAGCGCACCGCACTCCCGCAGCAGCTGGGTCAGCAGATCAGGAGGGAGGGGGGCGGATGGGGCTGGGGCGGCATTGCGATCGATCGGTGCCGGGTTGGCTGCAGCCCTGGGGCGACCACGCCGCGAAGGTTTGCCCGCACCGGCCTCCGCCTGACGGGCCGCCCGCCTCTTCGCAGCAAGTCGCTCCAGCAGCATGCTCGCCGGTTCGTCGCCCGGATCCTGGGGCACCAGCTCGCCGCGGAACGCCTTGGCCAGCAGGGCTGGGGTGAGGCGATCGACGACCTTACGGGCGGCATGGAGGCGGGCTTCGAGTTGGTCGGCGAGGGTGAAGAAGGTTTCGACGCGCCTGACGATTTCTTCCTGCTCGGCAGCACAAGGAAGTTGAATCGGCAGCAGCCCAAGAGTCGTCTTACTGATTGACGCGAGGTTAGTAGTCTGTTTCCCTTGCCCCAGAAAATGAGATGCCCCACAAGTATTGGCCCACCATGAAACATATTTAGGCTGATTGTCTTGATTGAGCAAGCGCGCTCGGAACACGTGATTCTGGAAGACGCATTCATTAATTTGGCCTTCCCAGATCCAACCCCTTCCGACCTTGTCTCTGTCACCACCTTC
>CAYVWU010000081.1:0-10725 GCA_964455575.1 uncultured Cyanobium sp.
CCCCGGCGCCGTAGGCGCCTCGATTTTTGCCGCCCATCAAGCCCTGTCCTCCTCCTCCGCCCGTGGCCACCCCTCCATCAATGCAAGGAAGATCCGCCATCGCTCTCGGTTGCTGATGGAGGGATCGAGCTGGACGCGTGCGGAATGTCAAGGACCGCCCAGCCCCAGCCACGACAGCAGCAGACCGCCAGCCCTGTTGACGTCGAACCGGGGCCCCTGCGGCCCCACAAGGAGAGCCATCCGCGGTCACCCGGGGGGGACGTTCAGCACCCTCCCGGCGCCAGAAATCGCGTGGACGTTCCGCACGGCGCCCTGGAGAGGAGCCTGAGGTGAGGGCGGAGTGAGGGCCTGGGATGTCATCCAAACGCAAGTGACAAGAAAATGCTGACAAGACTTTCAGTCGGCAAGGGCGATTGCGGGGCAAATAGTTTTATCCTTATGCCGAACAACACAACAAAATGAACGCTCCCGTCAACAGAATCAGTGTGTTTGTGGCGCTGCAATCGCTCCAGCGGCTAACCAAATCTGCCTCAAAACTCCTGGTGGCTGTATCGCTGGCGCTGGGTGCGAGCCAGGTGGCCAAAGCGACTCCTTATCAATACCACGGCCTGATTGATCTTGATTACGGCAGCAGCATTCCTGGCGCACCCAGGCATAGCCGATATTTTGTAGACTTCACTTTAGATGGCTCCGTTCTTGATAGGGACAATACCGTCTTCGAAAACGATCTGGTCAATGCCAACGGCGTGCGCGGTTTGACCACGATGGGGAACTTTGACAGCCCTTTCCTCTCCCTTCGCCTCACCCTGGATCCCACCAGCGTGGCCACGCTCGATCTTTCGGGACTCAACTTCAATCTGTCCGACCCTAACTACAACTATTCTCGCGTTGTGGATGCCAACCAGCCACCCGATCCTCAGGCTCCACCCTGTGACGTTTATCCGTGCATCGGCGAACACATCACCCTGAGGGCGCGCGTGCTCGCCCCCGATCCCCCCGTCACTGGCCTGTGGTTCAATCTCTACAACAGCAATTTCTACGAACCCGTCTACGCCTCCCGCCAGCTTCTTCTGGACACCAGCGCTTCGGGAAATCCTTTTACGTTCGCCGATCTTTTTCTGCATGGCCCCGAAACCCTCGCTGAATTCCGGAGTTATCGGCCACCCAATATCGTTGAACTTCGGGATCCCGTCCTGATGACCGGTCCCAGTGGCACGGTTGCGTCCGGGCGCTTTCTCAGCCTTGCCTATGTGCAGCCTGTTCCGGCTCCCTTGCCCATGCTGGGCGTGGGCGCTGCCCTGGCCTGGGGCCGCCGCCTGCGTCGCCGGATCAGTGCCGCTCCGCGGGCGGCACGGCTGAGCCGGTTGGGGTGACGGTGAGCTTGCTGGCGAAAAGGGTCCTCCGTCCGAGCCTGTGGAGCCCTTGATGCGCTTCTTCCCAGGCTCCCAGCCGCCAGCCTGCTCCTGGCCACCGTCTTGCCCGGCAACTCCCGGCCCGGCAACTCCCGGCCGGGCGTGACGGAGCCCTGGGCTGTCAACGTCAGGCCTCAATCGTCCCCCGAGGACCCGGGGTTGCAGGGGCGGCACCGTGCGTCATCCGGATGCCGCCCCCATGCGCCGCGACTGCCGCGTGCGGGCTGAGGCCTACTTGCCGATCAGGCCGCTCAGGGGGCCGAGCAAACCGGTGATGGCCGAGCCAGCGGCGGCGGCATCCGGTTTGGCGCCCCCACCGAAAGTGCTGATGACAATCTTCGCGGCCGTGTCGATCGTGGTCCATTTGTCGCCCGCCAGGGGCTGGATCACGGGGGCCGCTTTGTCCCACAGCGACTGGAAGCCACCCATGGCCGCCACGGCCGCGCCGAGGTTGCCGGCCTTCAGGTCGGCTTCGCTGGTTTTCAGCAGATCCAGCACGGGGGACACCGCGGGGGTCAGGGCCGCCTGTCCCGCTGTTGTGGCCGCGGTCTTGGCCGCCTCGCCCATGGCGCCAGCCCCTTCCTTGGCCGCATCGCCGACCGCGCCGGCGCCTTCCTTGGCGGCCTGGCCGACAGCCTCACCGGACTGTTGAACGGCCTCCTTGGTGGAGGGGGAACAACCGGTCAGGCCGAGGCCAGCGGCGAGTGCGAGGGCCAGCCCCGCGGGGACAAGGCGACCGCCAACCTGGAGAGCGCGGCTCATGGCAATGGAAGCTGAATGACTTTTGAAGGGTACGGACTCCGGACGGGGAGAGCGATTTCTAAAGGTTGATGTAAGCATTGCTACACTTTTTTGCGGCGGATTCGCCTCATGGCGAAAGGTTCCAGAAGCCTTGGGAGAGGCTCCTGGAACCAGCGGCGTGGCCGGGACGGGGAGGTCCGTTCGACCGGATCAACGCCCGGGTGTCAACCGAGCGAGCGAGGCCGTCAACCGAGCAGGGCGGTCAGGGGGCCGACCAGGCCCTTCAGGGCGGTGGTGGCGGCGTCCTTCGTCGGGGCCGTGTCACCGCCGAAGGTGTTGATCACCAGCTTCACGCCCTTGTCGATCAGGCCGTAGTTGTTGCCCGCGGCCAGCTTGACCACCGGGGCGGCGGTGTCCCACAGGCCTTTGAACTTCGCCATGGTGGATGTGGCGGCGGGAATGTTGTTCGCGGCCACCTGCTTTTCGGTGGTGTTGAGCAGCTTCACCACAGGCGTGAGCACGGATTTGAGCTGTTCATTGCCGGTCAGGTCGGCGGCCTTCTGAGCCACGTTCACGGCGGTGCGGGCCGCGTTGCTGGCATCGCTGCTGCTGATCCCGGAGCAGGCAGCCAGGTTGAAGGCCAGCACCACAGCCACGCCAAACACGAAAAGACGGCGCAGGGGAGCGAGCCAGCGCTGGACGGTGGAGGACATGGGGGAAACAAAATCTGGTCCACTCGAACCGTAAACACCCTGCAAGGGCGGGTTTGCAGAGTGCGGACGTTCTTCCAATTTTTGATCAAATCTTGCCTGTTGGGCTGCAGATCTTGCCTGGAAGGCTTCAAACCTCCGCCAGCATCTTCTCCTCCTCCTCGGCGCTGACGACCCGTCCCGCATCCTCAAAGCCCTCGATCTGATCAAAGTTGAGATAGCGATAGAGCTCGGCCCCATAGGGATCGATCTTCTCCGCGGCGATCGCCAGATACTCCTCCTTGCTGGGGATGCGCCCCAGCTGCGCGCAAACCGCCGCCAATTCCGCGCTGCCCAGATACACCTGGGCCCCATTGCCGAGACGGTTGTTGAAGTTGCGGGTGCTGGTGGAAAACACCGTCGTGTTGTCCTCCACCCGCGCCTGGTTGCCCATGCACAACGAACAGCCAGGCATTTCCATCCGTGATCCAGCTGCCTCAAAGATGGCGTAATAGCCCTCTTCCTTCAGCTTCTCCTCGTCCATGCGGGTGGGCGGGCACACCCAGAGGCGCGCGGCATTCTGCCCCTGTCCCTGAAGCACATTGGCGGCTGCCCGGTAGTGGCCGATGTTGGTCATGCAGGAGCCGATGAACACCTCATCGATGCGATCCCCCGCCACCGCGCTCAACGTCTTGACGTTGTCGGGGTCGTTGGGGCAGGCCAGGATCGGTTCGGTGATCTGATCCAGATCGATCGCGATCACGGCGGCGTACTCCGCGTCGGCATCGGCCTCCAGCAGCACCGGATCGGCCAGCCAGGACTCCATCGCCCTGATGCGCCGCGCCAGGGTGCGGGCATCGCCATAGCCGCGAGCCATCATGTTTTTCAGCAGCGCCACATTGCTGCGCAGGTATTCGCTCACCGTTTCCACGCTCAGCTTGATCGTGCTGCCGGCGCAACTGCGCTCGGCCGTGGCGTCCGTGAGTTCAAACGCCTGCTCCAGCTTGAGATCCGGCAGCCCCTCAATCTCCATGATGCGGCCATTGAACACGTTCGTTTTGCCCTCTTTTGCCACCGTCAACAGACCCTGCTGAATCGCCACATAGGGGATGGCGTTGACGACATCGCGCAGGGTGACGCCCGGCTGCAGCGAACCAGAGAACTTCACCAGCACGGATTCCGGCATGTCGAGCGGCATGGCGCCGATCGCGGCCGCAAAGGCCACCAGGCCTGATCCAGCCGGGAACGAGATCCCCAGAGGGAAACGGGTGTGGCTGTCCCCGCCCGTGCCCACCGTGTCCGGCAGCAGCATGCGGTTCAGCCAGCTGTGGATGATGCCGTCGCCGGGGCGCAGGGCCACGCCGCCGCGGGAGGCCATGAACTCCGGCAGCTCGGCATGGGTTTTGAGATCCACCGGCTTGGGATAGGCGGCGGTGTGGCAGAAGCTCTGCATCACCAGATCCGCCGAGAAGCCCAGGCAGGCCAGCTCCTTCATTTCGTCGCGGGTCATCGGACCCGTGGTGTCCTGGCTGCCGACGGTGGTCATCAACGGTTCGCAGCTCGTGCCCGGGCGCACCCCCGGCAGCCCGCAGGCCTTGCCCACCATCTTCTGGGCCAGGGTGAAGCCCTTGCCGGTGTCGGCTGGCGCCACCGGACGGATGAACAGGTCGCTGGGGGAGAGCCCCAGCTGGGCCCGCACCTTGTCGGTGAGCGAGCGGCCGATCAGCAGCGGGATGCGGCCACCGGCCCTCACCTCATCGGTGATCGTGCTCGGTTTCAATGTGAAGCGAGCCAGGATCTCCCCGGCGTTGGGTTCCCCGGCCGCCCGCTCGATGGTGCCGGCGTACGGACGGATGGTGATCACATCACCCGTCGCCAGCGCCGTGACATCGCATTCGATCGGCAGGGCGCCGGAATCCTCAGCGGTGTTGAAGAAGATCGGCGCGATCTTGCCCCCGAGGATCACGCCTCCGCCCCGCTTGTTGGGCACATGCGGAATGTCGTTGCCCGTGTGCCACAACACCGAATTGATGGCGGATTTGCGTGAGCTCCCCGTGCCCACCACATCCCCCACATAAGCCACGGGATGGCCCTTCTCCTTCAGCGCGGCGATCGTCTCCAGGCCGCCGGGCTTCCGGGTTTCCAACATCGCCGTGGCGTGGAGAGGGATGTCGGGCCGGGTGGTGGCGTGGGTGGCGGGGGAGAGATCGTCGGTGTTGGTCTCACCCTCCACCTTGAACACCGTCACCGTGATCTCCGCCGGCAGCTCGGGCCGGGCGGTGAACCACTCCGCCGCGGCCCAGCTGTCGATCACGCGCTGTGCGTGGGGGTTGCTGGCCGCCAGCTCCAGCACGTCGTTGTAGGCGTCGTAGACGAGCAGGGTGCGACTCAGGCCTGTGGCGGCGGCTTCGGCGATGGCCGGCTCGGGGCTGGAGAGGAGCGCGATCAGCGCGCCGACGTTGTAGCCGCCGATCATGGTGGCCAGCAGGCGCACCGCCTCCACCGGGCTCACCAGCGGACTGCCCGCCTCTCCCTTCGCCACGGCGCTCAACCAGCTCGCCTTCACGTAGGCGGCCTCATCGACCCCGGGGGGGATGCGCTCGCTCAGCAAGGTCAGGAGAAAGGCTTCTTCCCCGGCGGGAGGGTTCGCCAGCAGCTCCGTGAGGGCCTGGGTCTGGGAGGCGGTCAGGGGCAGGGGAGGAATGCCTTTGGCCTCTCGTTCCGCCGCCGCCGTGCGGTATGCGGGCAGCAGGTCGGCGGGGGACAGGGGGGAGGCGCTCATCTGCTGTCGTCAGCCATCAGGAACCACCATTCTCCGCGTTGGACGGGCGCCTCTTGGGTGGCAATGGCGACGGTTGCGGCCCCGGGGGCATCCATGCCTGCCTGATCCGCCCTCGCCGTTCAGCCCCTTGGCCGTTCAGTCCCCTGGCTCGGCGGGACTCGGGTGATGCGGGTCAGCGCAGGGGGGCGGACACGGGAAGGTGCGACGCAACCTTGCTCGGCAGGCTCTTGAAAAGATTGATCCAAAACCCACCTAGGCAAGAAAAGAGAAACGGGGCGGCAATGATTTCATCAACCATTTCCAGGGAAGTTAATGTGTCTGAGTCCAGGAATGAGAAAAACGGCAGGTAGAAGACAAGCAGGAAAGCCACAGCAACGACCATCAAAAGCTGTCTGCGAACGGGAGATAATTGAGAGTTGTCAAGAAGATTTGACAGCACGAGGGCGATTAAGGGGAGCAAAAAAATCAGGCGATAATCATAGCCTATATTCGAGATATAGCAGCCTAGGCCTACGGTCGTTGAGATCATGATGAAGGTGTTGATGTAAAGGTCTGCGAGGCTGCCGTTTGGCAGGCCTCGCATGTCGCGAGGCAGGGCCAACTTTTGTCCAAAGACCAGGCCGCTCGCTAGCCCTCCCGTGACAGACAGCAGCTTCAGGGCGATCAAGCTGTAAATCGCAATTCTCCCTGGCCCCGGGCCAAGTGTGTTGATGACCATGGCATTGAGGTATCCCACCGCCGCGAGACCGTGGCTGCCAAGCCCGCCGGAAGAAACGACGTTGGTGATCTCCATCGTGCTGGCGGTATACACCGCCAAGGCAGTGGTGATGCAAACGAGGGAAAGATTGAGAACGCGTTTCCTGGTGGTGGACATGGGGGCGATGATCGAATAAATCAACCACCCCAAGGTGCCGATCCACGGATAGAGCTTCAAGCTGATTGAAAACGCATTTACAATATTGGCCAGAAGGATTGCAACGACTCCGGGAAGCCAGACGCTCAAACAGAACAGGCTCAACAAAAGAAACAGCACAGCGTCTATATTTCCGCGCTCAAGTAGAATTTGCATGGGAAATGTCAGGCTCAACAAGCTAACAATAATCGACCATGATCTGAGATTTGTTGTGCAGAGCCAGCAGGTGTGGGCGATGGTCGTGATCAGGGTCAAGCCAAATAGCAGTCCGACCCAATTCGCGTCATTTGGGCTCATGCCCAAAAGTCTTCCCAGTTCGATAGATAGCGGGGGATACATGGGATTGCTATATCCAAAACATCTTGCGTTCGAGGTAATAAGCTCTTGAATATCACCCTGACATGCGGAGAAACTGAGTAGCCATTTCAGGTCATAGAATCCAGGAATTCTGGTGGGCCCCATCATCCAAAACGCCCCTTGCGCAACCCGCCCAAGCACCGCATAGGTGAAGAGCGAATAAAGCAGATAAATCCCGGACAAAAATGGAAATATCGGCCATAAGAGTGGGGGTTTTTTCATAAAGTCTGGGCGTCGATCATTATATTACCCTTCTTTCGACTCCTACGCCCTTGCGGAGGTGAGGCCTTCATCCAGCGATGTCCATGAGATTTGCATCGCATCCCCAGCCTCCTTCCCGTTCCGCCGTGGAGAAGCGACCCGTCAGGGCTGGCTGGGTCCAGGCCCGCACGACCCGGGCCCGAGCCAGTGGGCCAGCTGTTCTGTCACCGCCAGCGGGGTGGCTCCTCCCGGGCCCCTGGCTCGGACGGTCCCGCATCCAGCCAGAGCGTGATCCAGGGCGGCCACAGCCAGCCCGCTGGCCTCCGGCTCCCCGACGAAACGCGCTCCGAAGCCGGCCGCGTAGCCGGCCAGCCCATCCC
Source organism: uncultured Cyanobium sp. (assembly GCA_964455575.1). Classification (GTDB taxonomy): domain Bacteria; phylum Cyanobacteriota; class Cyanobacteriia; order PCC-6307; family Cyanobiaceae; genus Cyanobium. The sequence continues at coordinate 7,476 of CAYVWU010000081.1, forward strand.
CGAGTCCCGCCCGCGCCGCCGCGCCACAGGCTTCCAGCAGCTGCCAGCGGCGGCCGTCCGGCGCGGCGATCACACTGCGGGCGCCCTTGAGAAGCACCGTCGCTTGACAGCGTCGGGCCGCGGCGGCGGCCGCCTCCAGCGGCGGTTGCTCCGCCAAATCGGGGCAGAGGCGTCGGAATTCGCCGGCGTGGGGCGTGATCCAGGTGGGACCCTGCCGCTGCCGCAGCCAGGCGGAATCGATGCGATTGAGGCCATCGGCATCCACCACAAGCAAGCCTGGGAAGCCCCGCAGATCGTCCCACCAGGCCTCCCGTGCGCCAGCGGGGCTCGCGGTTTCCTCTCCGTCCGGCCGCGGACCGAGCCCGGGTCCCACGAGCACCGCGTCCAGCCGGTCGAGAGCGCCATCAGCGAGGGGGCGCGTCTCCACCACCACATGGGGCAGCACCATCCACAGCTGCTCCGCCACCCGCGGCGGGACCAGGGCCCGCAGGCTTCCCACCCCCGCGGCGCTGGCGCCAGCCAAGGCCAGATGCGCCGCCCCCCGGTAGGGCTCGCTGCCGGCAATCACCAGCAAGCGCCCCCGCGCATACTTCCCCGCGGCCGGATCCAGCTCGGGCCTCGGAGCCTGACGGGCGTCCCGTTGGCCAACCTCCGGCCCCCCCAGCCCGAGGGGTTGATCCCCCGGCAGCCGCTGGAGAAGCGCTTCGGGAAGTCGCAGATCCACCCGTTCCAGCCGGCCCACCCAGCGCAAGGCGCCGTCCTGCACCAAACCCTGCTTCAGCAGGCCGATGCAGAGGGTGAGCGAGGCGCGGGCCGCCTGCCGGCCAAGCACCCGCCCGCTGTCGCCACAGAGACCAGTCGGCACGTCGATCGCCACCAGAGGGCCCGCGGCGGCCTGCTCGCGCTTCCGCAGCAGGGCCTCGATCGCGTCCCCTGGCGGACGGCTCTGACCGTTGCCGAAGAGGGCGTCGATCCACAGGGTTGGCGCTTCGGGATCGGGGGCGGTCTCCAGGGCGGGGATGCCCAGCCAGCGGGCATGGGCCCAATGCCGCTCCGTGAGCGGCTTGCGCCGCTCGAACGGACACCAAAGCCGGACCGACACCCCGGCCAGGTGGAGTTCACGGGCCACCACAAGGCCGTCGCCTCCGTTGTGGCCAGGGCCCACGAGGACCACCACCCCCGCGGCCCCCTCCACCTCCCCTCGCCCGGAACGCTCTCCGCCCGTCTCCCCCAACAGCCGCCGGCTGATGGCCAGGGCGGCTTTCTCCATCAGCGCCTCCACCGGCAGGCCACTGGCGAAGAGCTGCCCTTCCAGGGCCGCCATCTGGGCCCCACTGACCAACAAGTGGTCCGCATCCCGCGCGGGCCACGACGGGGGAGAGGGGAGCGTGGCGCCGATCGGCACGGCGAGAGGAGGGCGCGGCACTCCATCATGGAAAGAGACGGTGCCTTCCGGCCAGTTCCACCCCCCTGCCGTTTTCGGCGCCATGACGCTCTCCCCCGCCTGCCCCGAGCCGTCCCTCCGCTCCGCGACCGCCCCCTGCACGCCCGCGGGCGCGGCCACCCTGGAGCGCTTGCGCCACTGGCCCGGCGACCATGTCGCGGTGGTGGGTCTGTCCGGGGGCGTGGACAGTTCCCTCACGGCGGCGCTTCTCGTCGAGGCGGGCTGGCGCGTGGAGGGGCTCACCCTCTGGCTGATGAGCGGCAAGGGCGCCTGTTGCGCGGAAGGCGTGGTGGATGCGGTCGCCATCTGCGAGCAGCTCGGCATTCCCCACCACTTGATCGATTTTCGTGACCACTTTCAAAAGGAGATCGTGGCTTTCCTGGTGGAGGGCTACGGCGCGGGTCTCACGCCCCTGCCCTGCTCGCGCTGCAACCGGGCGGTGAAATTCGGACCCATGCTCGCCTGGGCCAGGGGAGAGCGCCGCATCAACCGGCTGGCCACGGGGCATTACGCCCGGGTGCGCCACGCCGATGGGGGCGAGGCCCTGCCCGTGCCCGGCGATGGGCGTGGCCGACACCAGCTGCTGCGGGGCCTGGACCGCCAGAAGGATCAGAGCTACTTCCTCTACGACCTCCCCCAGGAGGTGTTGGGCGCCCTGGTCTTTCCCCTCGGGGAGATGGCCAAGTCGGACACCCGGCTGGAGGCGGCCCGGCTGGGGCTGCGGACCGCGGACAAGCCCGAGAGCCAGGATCTTTGCCTGGCGGAACACCATGGCTCGATGAAGGCGTTCCTCGACGCCCACCTGCCTCCCAGGCCCGGGGAGATCGTTCTCGCCGACGGCACGGTGGTCGGCCGCCACGATGGCATCGAGCACTTCACCATCGGCCAGCGCCGCGGGCTGGGGGTGGCCTGGCGGGAGCCGCTGCACGTGGTGCGTCTGGATGCGGCGCTCAATCGGGTCGTGGTGGCGCCGCGGGAGGAGGCCACCCGCGACAGCTGCCGGGTGGAGGCGGTGAACTGGGTGTCGATCGCGCCGCCGCTGGAGCCCCTCGCCGTGGAGGTGCAGGTGCGTTACCGCACGGCGCCGGAACCCGCCTGGCTGGTGCCGTTGGGGGCGGCGCAAGAGGGGACGGAGGTGCGTCTGGAGTTCGCCGCGCCGCAGTTTTCGATCACCCCCGGCCAGGCGGCCGTGTTCTATGCGGGTGACGTCGTCTTGGGGGGAGGGCTGATCGCTCCCGTTGCCCGTTAGGGTGAGAAATCCCTTGCCCGCGGCCGTCTAAACCGCAGGTCCGATGATTCCCACCTCCGACCTCCACATTGTGGACACCCGGCCGCTGGTGCCTCCGGAGGCCCTGCACCGGGAGCTGCCGATCTCGGAGACCGCCGTCCGCACGGTTCAACTGGCGCGGGAGCGCGTCAAAGTGATCCTCCACGCGGGCGACCATCGCCTCCTGGTGATCGTGGGCCCCTGCTCCGTCCATGACGTGGAAGCCGCCAAGGACTACGCCGCCGCCATCGCCCAGGCCCGTCGCCAGCACGCCGATCAGCTGGAAGTGGTGATGCGCGTCTATTTCGAGAAGCCCCGCACCACCGTGGGCTGGAAGGGGATGATCAACGACCCCCACCTCGACGGCAGCTACGACATCAACACCGGCCTGCGCCGCGCCCGCGCGCTGCTGCTGCACCTCGCCGAGATGGGACTGCCGGCCGCCACCGAACTGCTCGATCCGGTGGTGCCCCAGTACATCGCCGATCTGATCAGCTGGACCGCCATCGGCGCCCGCACCACCGAAAGCCAGACCCACC
>CAYVWU010000082.1:0-10559 GCA_964455575.1 uncultured Cyanobium sp.
ACAACAGCACCTACGACGGCAGCGGGGATGACCATGGCACCCATGTGGCGGGCACGATCGGCGCCCAAGGGGGCAACGGCATTGGCGTGGCGGGCGTCTCCTGGGACGTGTCCCTGCTCACCGGCAAGTTTCTCGGCGACACCGGGGGCACCACCGCCAACGCCATCAAGGCGGTGGATTACTTCACCGATCTCAAGACGCGCCATGGGCTGAAACTGGTCGCCACCAACAACTCTTGGGGCGGCGGCGGCTATTCGCAAGGTCTCTACGACGCGATCAACCGAGCCAACAATGCCGGCATCCTGTTTGTTGCCGCCGCCGGAAACAGCAGCACCAGCAGCCTCTCCTATCCCGCCGCCTACGATCTCCCCAACGTGATCTCCGTGGCGTCCATCGACAGCAACGGCGCTCTCTCCAGCTTCTCCAACTACGGCTCCACCTGGGTCGACCTGGGGGCTCCGGGAGGCGCCATCACCTCCACCCTCCCCGGCAACACCTACGGCACCTACAGCGGCACCTCCATGGCCACACCCCATGTGACCGGAGCCCTGGCCCTGATGCGCTCGGCGCAGCCGACGTCCACGATGGCCCAGCTGAAGCAGGCGCTCCTGGAGAGCGTGGCGCAGACCGCGTCCCTTGTGGGCAAAACCGCCACCGGGGGACGCCTGGATGTCAACGCCGCCATCGACCGGCTCAGCCAGCTCGTGAATCCCAGTCCCGGCACGCCCACCTATGCCGTGGCCGCGCCCGCCTCGGCCAATGAGGGCGCCGCGCTCAACTTCACCATCAGCACCACCAACCTGGCGGCCGGCACTCCCCTCTACTGGCGCTTGTCGGGCGTCGGCATCAGCACAGGCGATTTCGTCGGCCTCAGTTCTCTGCAGGGAAGCGTGGCGCTCAGCAGCACGGGCGGCGCGGTCGTCCAGACCACGGTGGCCGCGGATGGCCTCACGGAGGGCAACGAATCCCTCCTCTATGACCTCTTCAGCGATGCCGCGCTCACCACGCGCGTCGCAGGCGCGACCGTCCTACTCAACGACACCTCGAACGCCTCTGGGCTGACCCTTTGGGGAACCACCGGCAATGACGGGATCACCGGCAGCGGCGGCCCGGATCGTCTGGCGGGCGTCAGCGCGACAGGCACCACCGCCACAGCCATGGGAGCCAAGCAGGTGGACACCCTCACCGGTCTGGGCGGCGCCGATGTCTTCCTGCTGGGGGATCCCCGCGGCGTGTTCTATGACGACAGGATCAACAACAGCACGCTGGGGACTGCTGATTACGCCCTGATCATGGATTTCACCCCTGGCGTGGACAAACTGCAGGTGCGTGCCGGCTCCAGTTACTTCTACACGACCTCCACCAGCGGACTGTCGCTCTATTGGGATCGCAACAATGACGGCATTTTCAACACCTCGGGCAAAAGCCAGGATGAGTTGATCGCCGTCCTGCGGGGGGTGACCGCCCTCAGCGGCACCGATCTCATCGGCGTCTGACGGGAGCGGGACTGTCTCGGGACGCAGCCCTCCTACACCCGGTCGGCAGGGACGGGCTGGCTCCCCGGGCGAGCCCCTCCAGCCGCCTCCCCCCGCAGCCCCGCCAGCATCGCCTCAAACCGCTCCCCCTGCCCCAACCAGAGCGCTTCCTCCCGCGCGCTGGGGAGCAGGGCTTTCAGTTCGCTCGTCAGGAGGAGCGGCTCGTTCCCCCGCGCCGCCGCGGCCAGCTCCTGAAACCGGCGCAGGGCGGAGGTGGGCTGGAACACCAGGCACACCAACAGGGCCAGGCCGCACCCCATCAGATAGGCGATCCAGCGGGTGGGGATGTACCAGTCGGCGAGCGCCTGATAGCCGGCGAAGGTGACGCCGCTGGAGATCAGGGCGGTGCGCAGGTTGGCTGCCAGCCCCAAGGCCGGCAGCAGGGCCGCCGTCCCCCCCATCACCAGCGCCAGGGAGACGCTGCTCACCCCGAAGAGGTTGAACACCAACCAGGGCATCAACACCCCCAGGCTGACGCCGATCATGCGATCGCGCACCCGCGCCAGCGTCGCCCCCAGGCTCTCGTTGAGCAGGAGCACGACACCGAAGTAGACGTATTTCGGACTGAGGGCGCCCAACCCCTGACCCACCGCCAGCGCCAGGGCGGAGGCGATGACCTTGCGCCAGAAATAGGGATCCGCGAGCCGCTGCGACAGGGTGCGCGCCGGCGCGGCCGGCGACTCGGCCCCGTGGGGAGCGGGCGGGATGTCGAGCGGCAGGCGGAAGGCGGTGGTGAGCGCCCGAGCCACGGCCAGCCCCAACACGACCGCCAGCAGCTCGTGCCAGGCCGAGAGCCAGGTGCTGTTGCTCCCCAACAGGGGCAGGATGGCCAGGGTCGGCAACAAGCCGCGGAGCATCGCCAGGCGATCCGGCAGGAGCTGGCCGATCAGCTGCGCCAGCAGGGCGACGATGGCGAACGACCAGACCACCGGCGCCTCCAGGAGAGGCTTGATCACCGTGCCCAACCCGAGGGCCACACCCGCCAGCAGGGGCACCACCACGAACAGGGGAGCCGGCAGGCGACGAAAGTCGGGCGGCACGGCGACCGCGCCGATCACCACTCCATAAGCTGCCCCGGATCCGAATCCCAAGGCATGGGACATGCTCCACACCAGGGCCGCCACGAGGCCCACCACCAGGGGGTGGCGCACGGCGGCGGGGAGGGTCAACGCTCCCGCGCCAAAGCCCGCATCAGCCCCACCAGCAGGCTGATCATCAACAACGCCAGCCAGAACCACAGGCGCGGTGGCTCGGTGCGCGTGCAGAGCAGCAGGAAGCCAAGGCTCAACCACGGCCAGGGCGCCAGCCAGGGCTTGATCCAGGGGCCCAGAGCACGGGCCAGGGGCGTCTGCGGGGGTCTCATGTCCGCGCCCCCGCCAGCCAGCGGCCAAAGGGTGTGAGATAGCTCAACAAAGAGCGGCGCTCCACCACCGCGGACACCTCCAGGGGGGTGCGGGAGGGCAAGGCGCGCGGGGGGCCCTCCCCCCGACTCCAGGCCAGGCCGCTGGGGGTGGCCGCCGCCTCCAGCCGCACCACCCCGAGCACCACGGGGGCCCCGGCACGATCGGGCATCTGGGCGGTGAGATCACCGCCATCGCCAAAGGACTGCTGGCGGGCACGGGCCATCAGATTCGCCGCCTCCTCCTTTCCACCCACCTGGGCCGCCACATCCTCCAGGTCCACGCTGGCGGGCGAGAGGCGCAGCAGGGTGCCCCGCAGCGTGCCCCAGCGCTGCTCGGCGCCGCCATAGCTGTCGCGGCTCAACACCTTCGGATCGAGCTCCAGCTCCTCGCCCGGCGCCACGCGGGTCGCGTCCGCGCTGGTGAAGAGCACCACCGCCAGCCCCTTGTCCCGCGGCGTCGTGACCGCCAGGCTGCCCAGCCGCTCGCCGGGCATCACCGCCTGTCCCGGTTCCACCGAAAGATCGAGAATCCGCCCGGCCGCCGGGCTGAACACATCCTGCGCCAGCTGCTGAGCTTCCAAGCTCGCCCGCTGGGAGCGGAGTTCCGCGGCCCTGGACACCAGGGAGGCCCGCTCCGCCTGGAGTTGGGCCCGCTGGCCATCGATTGTGGCGATGTCGGCCTGATTGCGCAGGTAGAGGTCCTGAGCCCCCACCCACAGGGGGCTGTAGCGGGCGATGACCGCGTCCTTGCGCAGGTCCTCCAGCGCCCGCAATTGCCGTTCCACCGGTTTGTTGGTGGTGGTCAACTCGCCGCGGCGGCTGACAAGGGCCGCATCCTGCGTCGTGATCGCCCGACCCTGGGCGCGCAGGCTGGCCAGCTGCTGCTCGATGGCCTGCAACTGGGCCTGAATCACCCGCGGATCCGGAGCAACCCCGCCGCCACCGGCGGCCGCCTGACCCACCCGGCTGAGGGTGAGCAGCAGCTGGCCGGGGACCACCTCATCACCCACGCCCACCTTGATGGCCTGCACCTGACCGGGGCCGCGGGCAAAAAAGGCCCGGCGGCTCTCCGGCGACGCCAGCAGGCCGCTCCCCCGCACCTTCACGGGGATCACAGGCATGGCGGACCAAACGCCGGTGAGGGACGCCACGACCAGCACCGGCAGCAGGCGAGGCAGGCGACTCAGCGGTCCGCTCGCGCTGGAGGGGTCGGGGAGCAGCGGGCTGGAGCCGGTGGAACCCCCGTCCGGGGGGGACTGGGAAGGCTTCTGAGGATCGCTTCCGGGGCGGGACTCAGGAGGGCTTCCGACGGGGGTGGAAGGCAAGCCAACAGCGGTTTCTGCACAAGACCGTAGCGGCGACTGGGAGGGTGTCCGTAAGGTCCAGGCCACTCTCTGTCCTGCTCCCACGTGCGTCCTCCCCGGTGCGGTCCGGCCGTCCGCCTGATCGCCCTCCTCCTCACCTGCCAAACCGCCCTGGCCTCCACCCCGCCGCGGCTGACGCGTTTCACCCTGGCGGAGGTGCTGGAGCGGGGATTGCCGGCCTCGCTGGACCTGGAGCGTTCCCGGAGGGAGCTGGATCGCGGCGTGGCCGGGGAACGCTTCAGCCGCAGCCAGCTCTGGCCACGGCTCGATCTGGTGGGGAGCGCCAGCGGCACCCAGGTGGGCACCTCCATCGGCGTGATCACCAACCTCCCCACCATCGGGGATCTGAGCTTCGGCCTCGGGCAGAACGGCTACGCCGTGATCCAGAGCCTTTTCGCCGGCGGGGGCGTGGTGTTCAACGCCAACCTGCTGCCGATCAGCGAGGGCTGGCAGGTGGCCGCCGCCCGCAGCAGCCGCCAGGCGGCGGACCGCCAGCTGAGCGAGAACGAACGCCAGGTTCGCTACGAGCTGGAGAGCACCTATCGCGACCTGCAGCTGCGTCAGGCTCTGGTGCCGGTGTGGGAGACGGCGTTGCGGGCCTCCACGGCGCTGGAGCGGGATGTGCGGGCGATCTTCGCCAAGGGTCTGGCCGCCCGGATCGAGGTGCTCCGCGCCAGTGCCCTGCGGGCCGGCGACAACCAGGGCCTGGTCACCGCCCGGGCGCAGAGGGAGGCCAGCCGGGCCCGGCTGGCGGAGTTGCTCGGCCTGCCGCTGGGCGAGGCCCCGGAAGCGGCGGATCCCATCCGCGATCTGGAACGGCCCTGGCCCCTCGATCTGGAGGCCACCCTGGACCGGGCAGTGGCGGAGCGCCCTCTGCTGGAGGCCCTGAAGCTGCAGGAGCAGGCCAGCCGGCAACGGGCGAAGGCCGCGCGGGCGACGCTCCTGCCCAGCCTCTCGCTGCTGGCGGGAGCGGGGATCAACACCAACACCATCGATGTGCCGGTGCTGGAGACCACGGGGCGGGTGCAGGCGGGTCCCGCCAATGTCACCCTGCCGGGCCTCGACACCCCCGGCAACATCCAAGGCAACTTCTACGACTGGGGAGGGCTGCTGCAACTGCGTCAGCCCTTGTTTGATGGTGGCCGCGCCCGCGAGGGGGCGGCCCTGGCGGAACGGGAGGCCGCGGTGCTCGCCGCGGATGCCGACCTCGCCCGCCGCCGCATCCGCACCACCGTGCGGGAGGCGTGGCAGCAGGTGCAGGCGTCCCCCTCGCGCATTGCCGCGGCGCGAGAAACGGTGGCCGCCGGCGAGCGGGCCCTGCGGGACGCTCAGCTGCGCTATCGGGCCCAGGTGGAGCCCCTGACGGAGGTGCTTCTGGTGCAACGGGATCTGCAGGCCAGCCAGGCCGCCCTGCTCACGGCCCAGACCGAGCAGGCCCTGGGGCGGGCGCTGTTGATGCGCGAGACGGGCGGACCTCCGGATCCCCAACCCTGATCCGACGACGATCCCGGGTCTCCAGGGCCACCACCAGCCGCACCAACCGCTCCGCCGCATCGGCCAGGAGCTCGGGAGCGCGGGCCATCGCCGTGGAGAGGTCCATCGGACCGGGCACGAGCGACAGCAGGCTGCTGACGCCGAGGGCCAAAACGGCCTCAGCGCCGGGTCCGATCTCTCCCGCGAGCGCCACCACCGGCACCCCCGCCGCCGCCGCCGCCCGGGCGACTCCGCTGATCGTTTTGCCGCGGGCGGTCTGGCCATCCACCCGCCCCTCGCCGGTGAGCACCAGATCGGCCTCCGCCAGCGCCGCGGCGAAACCGCTGGCCGCCAACACCAGCTCGATGCCCGGCCGGGGATCCTCGCTGCCGAGGGCGAGCAGCATGGCGCCCATGCCCCCCGCGGCGCCGGCCCCGGGCCGATCCCGCACCCGGCGGCCCGTGGCGACCTCCACCAGCCCGATCAGATGGGCCAGCCCCGCCTCCAGCACCGCCTGGTCGTCCGGGGTGGCGCCCTTCTGGGGGCCATAGACCGCCGTGGCGCCAAGGGGACCGAGCAGGGGGTTGTCCACGTCGCTGGCCACCTCGAGCCGGCAGCCCGCCAGGCCCGGATGCACCCCCGACCGATCCACCGCGGCCACTTCCCCCAGCCGCCCTCCGCTGAGCGGGGAAGCGATCAGGCGGCCGGCCCCGTCGAGGAACCGCATCCCCAAGGCCTGGGCCATGCCGGCGCCGAGATCATTGGTGGCCGAACCGCCCAAACCCACGATGAGGTGTCGCGCGCCGCCGTCAAGGGCGGCGGCGATCAACTCACCTGTGCCGTGGCTCGTCGTGTGCAGCGGATTGCGGCGGTCGGGGCTCACCAGGGGCAAGCCCGAGGCGCTGGCCATCTCCACCACCGCTGTGGTGGGCCCGAGCCAGCCCAGCCGCGCCTCCACCCGCGACCGCTCGCCGGGCAGCGGACCCGTCACCGCAACGGTCTGAAGCCGGCCGCCGGTGGCGGCGACCAGAGCCTCGACGGTGCCCTCGCCCCCGTCCGCCAAGGGGATGGAGCGGATGTGCGCCGCCGGCGCCACCCGCCGGATGCCCTGCTCAAGCGCGCGGCAGACCTCCGCCGCACTCAGACATCCCTTGAAGGCATCGGGGGCGAGCAGGAGGCGCATCAGCCTCCGTCAATCCACCGCATGGGCATGGCGCCGGAACAGGAAGTCCATGGCCTGGTTGCGCAGCTGCCCGTAACGGGCATCCTCCTGAATCGCCATGTACGAGCGCGGACGCTCGAAGGGCACGTCCAGAATCTCACCGATCGTGGCTTGAGGACCATTGGTCATCATCACGATGCGATCCGCAAGGAAGAGCGCTTCGTCGATGTCGTGGGTGATCATCAACACCGTGGGGCGCTGCTCGCGCCAGATGGCCAGCAACTCTTCCTGCAGCTCTTCTTTTGTGATCGCATCCAGAGCACCGAAGGGCTCATCAAGCACCAGCACGGCGGGCTGGACCGCCAGGGCGCGCGCGATGGCCACCCGTTGTTTCATCCCGCCGGAAATCTGTCCCGGTCGCTTCTCCGCCGCATCGGAGAGATGCACCATTTCGAGATGATGATCCACCACCTGGCGCCGGCGGGTGGGATTCAATTCTGGTCGGGCGGCCCGCACCGCCAGGTCAACGTTCTGGCGCACCGACTGCCACGGGAGCAGGGAGTAGTTCTGAAACACCACCATGCGATCGGGACCGGGCCGTTCGATCGGGCGCCCCTCCAGGGTCACCCGACCGCTGGTGGGGGAGAGGAAGCCGCTCACCATGTTCAACAGGGTGCTCTTGCCGCAGCCGGAGTGGCCGATGACGCAGACGAATTCCCCTTTGCTCACCTGCAGGTCGATATCCCGCAGGGCCTCAAAGGGGCCGCGGCGGGTTTGGAACACCTGTCCCACCGCGTTGAATTCCAGATAGGCGCTGGCGGTCGTCATGTCAGGCGGGCGTTGCGGAGGGGGAGGAGAGGAAGGGGCTCTCGGGCAGGGTCACGGGGGCCACGATCGGCTCTGAGCCGCCCGGCAGGGACCGCAGGTAGGCCAGGGGATCGTCCTGGTTGAAGGGGATGCCATCCGCCAGGGTGAAGGGGTGGCGATCGGGCCGCAGCACGGGATAGCCGGCCAGCTCCAGCGCCTTGTCGCAGAGATCCGGGCGATAAACCTGGCTGAGCAGCTCCAGTCGATTGCTGGGGAAGGGACACCAGCCCCAGCGGCTGAACTGGCTCAGGATCCAGGTTCCTTCCGCCCGGTTGGGCAGATGGGCGCGATCGGCGTGCCAACGGTTGAAAGCCAGCAGCTCCCCGGGTGGCGCCCCCGTCCCCAGGTCGAACTGGCGGCCGAGGGCGAGGGCCGCCCGGGTGCCCAGCCATTGGGGCTGACTGAGCACGCGGGTGAGCTCCTCCCGCCGGCCGCCGTCATCGCAGCGCTCCCCGGCGCGCATCAGGCCCGCGCAGAGCGCGAGCAGGGCCTCCTGATGACGCTCCGCCCAGTCTTCCGAGCAGGTGAGCACCTTTTCCGGGTGACCCTTCCAGATGTCGAGGTCCGTGGCGAGCACGTAGCCCTGACGGTCCTCCACCGCCTCGGCCACCCGATAACGCCCAGCGATGAAGCCATCGATGCGCTCGCCGCGCAGGGCACCCTGCATCGCCATGGGGGAGAGCACCGAGAAGGTCACCTGCCGGTCGAGGGCCACATCCGCCGCGGCCAGCCAGTGGCGCAACAGGAGTTCAGCGGTGCCGTGGCGCTGGGGCACCGCCAGCCGCAGGGGCTCGGCCCGCTGCCGCAGGAGGACGGCCAGGCTGTCCCGATCCCTCACCCCCTCGCGCAGGAAAGAGCGGGCCAGGCAAAGGGCATTGCCGTTGCGGCTCACCGTCATCGGCGTGATGGCCGGCCAGGGCGCGGAGCCGTTCAGGCCGAGGGCCAGGGCGAGGGGAGTGGTGGCCGCGGTGATCGCCGCATCCAGATCCCCCTCCCGCAGGCGCTCCTCCAACCGCTCCCAGCTCGCGAACGGCACCGTCACCACCCGCACGCGACCTGCATCCAGGAGGTTGTCGGCCAGGGCGAGGGCCAGCGGAGCGATATCGAGACCGGGAATCACCCCCAGGCGCACCGTCGTGGGTCCCGCCAGCCGTTCGGGGGCGGAGCGGCTGGCCGCCGCCGATGCGCCCCTGGCCGCACCCGTGGCCGCAGCCGTTGTGGCAGCAGCTGTCGCGGCGACGGCTGTCGTGGCGGAGGCTGTCGTGGCGGAGGCGGAGAGGGTCAGCTCCAGATCGCGCTCCGCGCGTCGCTGACGCAGACGGCGCTGCTGCTGCAGGAAGCCAATCAACTCCGCCCGCAACTGGTAGTAGCGGGGATGTTCCATCACCTCCAGGCGGTGACGGGGGCGGGCGAAGGGCACCTCCAGGATCTGACCGATCTCCGCCTCCGGTCCGTTGGTGAGCATCACCACCCGATCGGAGAGGAGCAGGGCCTCATCCACGTCGTGGGTCACCATCACCGTGGTCACCCCGGCCTGTTGGCACAGCGTCATCAGCTGCTCCTGCAGGTTGCCGCGGGTGAGGGCATCGAGGGCGCCGAAGGGCTCATCCAGCAGCAGCAGGCGGGGGCGAATCGCCAGCGCCCGGGCGATGGCCACCCGTTGCTTCATGCCTCCGGAGAGTTCGGCGGGCAGCTTCTCGGCCGCCGCGGCGAGGCCGACCATGGCGATCGCCTCGTCCACCCGGGATTGCCGCTCGCCGGCGCTGGCCTGGCCCATGACGCGGTTCACGGCCAGGGCGATGTTCTGGCGGACCGTCTGCCAAGGCAGCAGTGAATAGTTCTGAAACACCACCATGCGATCGGGACCGGGCTCGGTCACCTGTCGCCCCTCCATCAAGATGCCGCCACGGGTGGCCTGACTGAGGCCGGCCAGGAGGTTGAGCAGGGTGCTCTTGCCACAGCCGGAGTGGCCGATCAGCGAAACGAATTCCCCTTCGGCAATCTCCAGATCGATGTCCTTGAGGGCGACATACCGCCCCCCATCATTGAGGGGAAACACCTGGGTGACATCGTCAACCGTCAGAAAGGCCGTCACGTCAGTTGGCCCCCCGCGCCACGCGACGCCCCACCCAGGCCACCAGGCGGTCGAGCGCCAGACCCACGAGACCGACATAAAGAATGGCCAAAATGATCTGGCTGGAGCTGTTATCACCACCGGCGTTGTAGGAGTCCCAGATGAAGTTGCCGATGCCACCATCGGCCTTCAACATTTCCGCAGCTACAATCGCCAGCCACGCCAAACCGACAGCGATACGCAATCCGGTGAACACATAAGGCACCGTGGCAGGAATGACAATATTGCGAATGTATTCCCCTTTGCGGAGGCGCAGCACCCGCGCCACATTGGTGTAATCCTGAGGAATCTCGCGAATGCCGACGGCGGTGTTGATGATGATCGGCCAGATCGCCGTGATGAAGATCACGAAGATCGCCGATGTGGAGGCGTCCTGGAACACCATCAGCGAAATGGGAAACCAGGCCAGGGGTGGCACGGTGCGCAAGACCTGAATCACTGGATCGAGGCCTTTGCCGATGAAGCGACTCAGGCCCAGCACGCCACCGATGGTGATGCCGACCAGGGCTGCCAGGCCATAGCCGAGGGCGACCCGCTGGAGGGAGATCAGGATCTGCCAGCCCAGCCCCTTGCTCGTGCCGCCTTCATCAAAGAAGGGCTGGCTGATGTAGGGATCCCAGGT
>CAYVWU010000083.1:0-10522 GCA_964455575.1 uncultured Cyanobium sp.
GTTAGGTGGCAGCACCTCGCCAAAATAGCACGATGCCAGGATAAATCTTTTCTAACTATGAAAAAAGCCACCTCATGGGTGGCTTTTTTTGTTGGTTTTTGTTGGTTTTTGTTGGTGATAGTGGTTTAGTCTTCAAGCAAATTTCCTCCCAGCAGGACTCATCGCATGAGGGCTCCTTGAGCCGAGTGTCCTCAAACCACAATTCGTCAAGGCATGTGTTTCCCAAGCGGCGGGGGCTGGGGTGGTGGCTGGCGCGTCGCTTGAAGATTCTTTGGCTGACTTACCAGTTGTGGTTGCGGTGCGATTGCATCGATCTGAGTGCTGCCTTTGCTTTTCATACACTCCAATCATTTTTTCCTGCCGTCCTGATTGCCCTTGCTTTTGCTTCGCGAGTCTTGGGCCGGGATGATGCTCTACAGGACCGCGTCAGGCTCTTCTTGACCCAAGTTATTCCAAACCAAGCCGCTGGACCGTTGGTTGAGGAGTCCCTGGCGCGCTTTCTGCGCCAGGGTTCTGGAGCTGGCATTATTGGGGTGATCTTGCTTCTGTTGAATGCCAATAATATTTATCTTACGCTGCAAAGAGGTGCTGACCGCCTGTGGTGGAACCGGCCAGCTGGCTTGGAAACTTTGACATGGGTGATGGTAGTGCAGCGATTTATCGTCTTGCGGATGAAATCGCTGTTGATTTTATTCCTTGTCGGGCCTCTCATGATTCTTGATCAGTTGATTGGAAATATCCGTGTATTGGGGTCTACGATGTTACGAGACCTTGTTTCACACGCTCTTCCGGCTCGTTATTCCTTCCTTGGTGAATTTTCGGCAGGTGCTGACCTATTCCTTTCGACTTTCTTGGGGTTTATCTCGATGCTGGTTCTTCTCTGGCTGTTGCCCTCGCGGCCTGTGTCCTGGCGGGCTTTGATGCCAGGAGCTCTTCTCATCAGCTCTTTGTCCACGGCGCTGACCATCCTCCTCGGAAAGCTCTTGTTTGCTTTGGGATTGCGTTTTCAGGCTTACGGGGTCATCGGCGGCATTTTGCTCCTCATGTTCTGGCTTTGGGTCCTCGGCGTCATCCTTTATTTTGGCCAGTGTCTCAGTGTCACAATGGCTCGCTGTCGCTACGGAGGGCCATCCGCACTTTCTCTGACTCCACAGTTCCAGGTGTCGGAGCCAAGATGATGTCATCCTGCTTCCGTCTTTGTGTTGCGCCCAACTGAGTCACGGCCGCCTGTCTTCGCCCGACTGGCCCTGCCGCCATTGCCGGCCAGTCTTCTACTCGCGAGCGCCGCAGTCGGTTCCCTTGTGTTAGCCAGCCTGGCGGCCCTCACACTGATTCCCCTTCTGGTGCTGGTCGGTGGCTTCGTCATCTGGATTCTGGCCACCCTTTTGCTCGGGTGGGCTGGCATTGAAGCCTTGGCCGCCTGCGAGCGGTGGATGGAGCGCCAATCCCGTTTCCAACGCTGAATGCAACGCAACTCCTTCCCTTGGGTGTGGGTGGCGCTCGCCGCCTTCCTGCTCCTCCTTCCCGGACCGGCGGGTCGACTGGTGTTGGATCTGATCGGTGGGGTCACCCTGTTGGTGCTTCTGCTCCCCTTGCTGGCTGCAGGCGCAGGCTTCCTGGCCTGGCAGGCCTTTCGCAGCCGCCTGATCACCTGCGGCGCGTGTGGAACAACAAGCATTGCCACAACGATCTGTCCAGCCTGTGGTTCGCCGCTTCCTAATCAGGCTGGGCAGCCCAAGGAACCCGCGTGGGCTGCTCGCGACTTGGATGCCCTGGATTCTGGTCAGGTGACAATCGATGTCGAGTCCGTGGATGTGCCAACCAGCGCAGAGGGTGACTCCCGCTAAACCTCTCGCAGGGGTGGTATTTCGCTCCCATAGGCTCAGAACAGCGCTTGATCCCTATGGGCTCGTTGTTGGCTTCTCAGTGGGACGTGGTGGTTGTGGGGAGTGGCGCCGCTGGGCTGATGGCTTGCCTGGAACTCCCCAAGCGTCTGCGTGTCCTGCTTCTCAGCAAACAGCTGAACCCACGCTCCGCAAGCCGCTGGGCCCAAGGTGGCATCGCTGCCGTCACACGACCCGAGGACAGCGCCGACAGTCATATCGCTGACACCCTGCGCGCGGGAGCCGGTTTGTGTGACCAACCTGCGGTCGAACTCCTTGTGCGTCAGGCTCCGATCTGCGTGGAGCGACTCCTGGATTTGGGCATGGCCTTCGATCGTGAGAACGGTCGTCTCAGCACAACCCTGGAGGCGGCCCACAGCCATCGAAGGGTCCTCCATGCCCAAGACCGCACAGGTGGAGCCTTGGTCGACGCTCTGGAACGGCACGTTGCGCAACGCCCAGGGCTGGAACGCTGCGAGGGCGTGCCCGCCCTTCAGCTCTGGGTGGAGGCCGGGCGTTGCGTGGGCCTACAGGTCCTGGACCACGGACATGTGCGCTGGTTGCGCTCCGCTGCTGTCGTGCTGGCCTGCGGTGGTGGCGGTCATCTCTTCTCGCACACCACCAACCCCAGTCAAGCCTCCGGCGATGGCGTTGTCATGGCTTGGGCCGCGGGGGCTCGCATTCGGGATCTGGAGTTCGTGCAATTTCATCCCACGGCCTTAATGTTGCCGGGTGCTCCCCATTTCCTCATCAGTGAGGCCGTGCGCGGCGAGGGAGCGCGGTTATGCGATGCACAGGGACGCAGTCCTGTGGCGCATCTGGATGGCGCAGATCTGGCCCCCCGGGATCAGGTGAGTCGAGCTTTGGCTCGCTGCATGCGAAACCAACGGGTCGACCATCTCTGGCTGGATCTACGCCCTGTGGGCGAGGAACGCTTGCGAAGACATTTCCCAACCATCCTTGGCCGCTGCCTTGAGCTCGGCCTTCAGCCTCTCACCGCTCCTGTCCCCGTGGCCCCAGCCGCTCACTATTGGATGGGAGGTGTGCAAACGGACCTGAATGCCGCCACCACCCTGCCGGGGCTCTATGCCGTTGGAGAAGTGGCATGTACCGGCGTGCATGGTGCCAATCGTTTGGCCAGCAATTCCCTCATGGAATGCCTTGTCTTTGCCCGTCAGCTCTCATCTCTTGCCGTGTCCCACCCCAACTCGCCAATAACGGCAAGAGTCGTGCGAATGGAGGATCAGGGACTTCAAGCCTCCCCAGCAGAGTTGGCCTCGGTCGAAACGCTCCAGGAGCGCGTGGAACGCCTGCGACAACTCTGCTGGCAGGTGGCAGGTGTTGAGCGTCAGGGCGGAGCCATCCGGGAGGCGTTGAGGTTGGTGCGGCGCGATCGCCAGGCTTGTGAGCAGGATCCGCTCTGGCAGCACGTCCAACACCAGTCACCGGAGCTGTGCGTCCAGCTGGAGAGCGCCCAGGTGGAGCTGTTGCCCATCCTCCATGAACTGCGGCAGAGACTCGTGCTGGCTGAGCTGTTGATGGAGGCGGCCCTGTTTCGGGAGGAGAGCCGCGGCGGACATTTCCGGACTGACATGCCGGTGGCCCAGCCCTTTTGGCAGTGCCACAGCGTTCAGGAAATCGGCAAACCCATCCAGACGGCTCCCGTGGCGAGCGGCTTGCTCAGTTCTTAGCGGTCGCGGGCCAACCTGAGGACGGAGATCTCAGAACCCGTTCGGGCCCTTGTAGCCGGACAGGGCCGCTAATTTTGCAAGTGGCTTCACGCCGGAATCAATGGTGCCATTGATCTCCCAACTTGGAAATCCCTGAATCTGCTTGGTTTTGCAAAGCTCTGCCTGGTTGTTTTTCCCGTCGGGAGCGCATTCAATGACCTTCAGTTGCGCTGTGGCTTCCTTGCCAAAGAGCTCCTTTTGTTCATGGCAATGGGGACACCAATAGGCGGTGTAGATCACTGCGCCTTTGGCGGTGAGATGCTTGGCCAGAGCAATCGCCGCTGGAGAGCTTGGCGCGGTGACCGGAGGCGCCATCCCTTTCGAGATGGTGGTTTCTGGGCGATCCAGAGCGGTGGCCCAGCCGATGCCAAAGACCAGCACGGCGAGCCCGATCAAGATGCCGCGAAAGATCAACTGTCCCGGTTCTCCCCATTCCCCTCCCAGAATGGATATCACCATCAAAGCCAACGAAAGCGCTGCTGAAAGGAGACAGAATGCACAAATGGCCTTTATTTTGAAGACCATCACCCCAACCAGCACGAGGCTGAAGATCGCCATGCCCGTGCTGATCAGAAAAAGCCCCCACCAACTGCGCTGGTGGAGGTCAACTCGCGATTCTCCCTTCAAGAACAATGGCAGCAAAGCCAACAGCAGCACCGCCAAATAAGCGAGTGCGCCAAAGAGGGCCAGCGGTTGGCCCAGCAAGGTTCCCCATGGACTGTTGAGCACCTTGTCGCAACCGTCGGAACCGCCCGGACAAACCAAAGGACCAAGCACACCCCAGCGATGAAGGGTGATCGAGCCGGTGTCCAGCAAGCCGATGGTGGCCAGCACGGCCATGGTCAGCCGAGCCCAGCGACGACCGGGATCCCCTCGGCGTCGGCTGCTGCTCAAGCGGCTGGCAAGGCGGGTGGACGTCACGGGCACTGGAAACAGGTGGCCAAATTCTGGCAGCGCGTCAACGCTTCCATAGGGTGGAGAGGCAGCCCTTCACACCGCCTCATGCCCGCAAGGTCCGACAGGAGCCGACCCACGGTCGCTTTCGCCCACCTTGGCTGCGAAAAAAACCGCGTCGACACCGAGCACATGCTGGGCCTTTTGGCCGAGGCGGGATACGGGGTGAGCGCCGATGAACGGGATGCTGCCGTGGTGGTCGTGAACACCTGCAGCTTCATCCAGGACGCCCGTCAGGAATCCGTGCGCACGCTTGTGGAACTGGCGGAGCAGGGCAAGCAAATCATCATCGCCGGCTGCCTGGCGCAGCACTTTCAGGAGGATCTTCTCGAAGCCCTGCCGGAGGCCAGGGCCATCGTCGGAACCGGGGACTATCAACACAT
Source organism: uncultured Cyanobium sp. (assembly GCA_964455575.1). Lineage (GTDB taxonomy): Bacteria > Cyanobacteriota > Cyanobacteriia > PCC-6307 > Cyanobiaceae > Cyanobium. The sequence continues at coordinate 4,951 of CAYVWU010000083.1, forward strand.
CGTCAGCGTGCTGCGTCGGGTGGAAGCCGGGGAGCGCGTGAAGCAGGTGAGTGCCGTGCCCACCTACCTCGCTGACGATCATCTGCCGCGCTACCGAACCACCAATGAAGCGGTGGCCTATCTGAAGGTGGCGGAGGGATGCGACTACCGCTGCGCCTTCTGCATCATCCCCAAGCTCAGGGGGGATCAGCGCTCCAGGCCGATTCCCTCCATCCTCGCGGAGGCTCATGCCTTGGCCGCCCAGGGGGTGAAGGAGTTGATCCTCATCAGCCAGATCACGACGAATTACGGACTGGATCTCGAAGGCAAACCCCAGCTGGCCGAGCTGCTGCGGGCTCTGGGAGAGGTGGAGATTCCCTGGATTCGTGTCCACTACGCCTATCCCACGGGCTTGACCTCCGAGGTCTTGGCGGCCTTTCGCGAGGTGCCGAATGTGCTTCCCTATCTCGACCTGCCCCTGCAGCACAGCCATCCGGAGATCCTGCGGGCCATGAATCGCCCCTGGCAGGCGGACGTGACGGCTGGTGTGCTCAACCGGGTGCGCGATCATCTGCCGGAAGCCGTGGTGCGCACCACGTTCATCGTGGGCTACCCCGGGGAAACGGAAGAGCATTTTCAGCACCTCCTCAACTTTGTGCAGCAGGAGCGCTTTGATCACGTGGGGGTTTTCACCTTCTCGCCGGAGGACGGCACCCCAGCGGCGGCGCTCCCGGATCCGGTCCCTCAGTCCGTGGCCGAGGAGCGCCGCGATCGACTGATGGCGTTGCAGCAACCGATCGCAGCGGCCCGCAATGCAGCCTGTGTCGGCGCGATTGTGGATGTGCTGATTGAACAGGTCCATCCCGAGACAGGCGCGATGATCGGTCGTTGCGGACGTTTCGCCCCCGAAGTGGACGGGGAGGTGCATGTCCAGCCGGGGCCCGGAGGCTGGCTGGCGTCCCCTGGACAGCTCGTGCCTGTTCGAATCACCGCCGCCCAGACCTATGACCTGGAAGGTGAGCTCATCGGGGCGGATGATCTGGTGCGCCAGGCCCGCCAAGATCGGCGCAACGACGGTTGACCGGGCTCTCCTCGTCCGTCCGCATCCTGCCCTGGTTGCGGCGGCGCCAGCGCGGTGTCTTTCTGGCCGCATCCGGGTTGAGCACCGTCGGGTCCTTTGCCGGGTTGACGGTGAAAGGCTGGATCCTTCTCGATGGCACCGGCGATCCGCTGCTGCTGGCGCTGCACTTTGCCGCTCTCTCCCTGCCCAGCCTGCTCGTGAGTGGCGCCGCCGGTGAGCTCACCGATCGGCTGGGCAGCGAGGGCGTTCTGATTCGCGCGCAGTGGGCGCTTCTGGCGTGTGCCTCCCTGGCCGCTCTGGCGATGGGCCTCCCCAGAGGGCCCCTGCAGGTGGTCGCCATCCTGGTCAGCACCCTGCTTGGCGGGGTGGCCAGCACCTTTGAACTCACCGCACGCAACAAATACACCGCGCTGCTTGTGGATCGTCCGGAGGAGCTCTCCCCGTATCTCGCCAGCTTCTCGATCGTCTTCAACGTCGGCAAGCTTCTGGGGCCTCCGTTGGGGGGCTGGCTGCTGGCGCTGACGGGGCCTGTCCTCGCCCTCGTCATGGATGCCGCCACCTTCCTAGGCCCGATCGCGGCCCTGTTGCTCGTGCTTCAGCCTCGACGCGACCGGGAAGAGCGCAGCACCACCGGACGGGGCGTGACCCTGAGCGCAGCCTGGAGGGACTGCGGACCCATCCTGCGCCATGTTCTCCGTTTCACGGCCGTGGCCTGCCTGGTTGGCTTTTTCCACCCCGGTCTGGCGCCCGTGTTGGCCGCTTCTGTCGTCGGGCCATCCCCGCAGGCCCTTGGCGTGTTCACCAGCGTCATTGCCGCGGGCAGCATCAGCGGCGGCGTCGTGCTCCAACGCAACAGCCATTGGCTGTCGGAGCGGCCAGGCTTGTTGATGGGGGCCAGTGTTTTGCTGACTGGCGTGGCGCAATGCGGTCTGGCCTTGGGCTTGCGCCATCAAGGGGCTGGTGATCAGGCCCTCGGCCTGCTGATGAGCTTCCTGATCGGTGCAGGCACAGCCACGCTGCTCAGCGGTGTCAACCTGATGACGCAGGTGGGTGCGCCGATGGTTTTGCGCGGGCGGATGGCTGGCCTGGGTCAGATCGCCTTTCTGGGAGGCGGTGGATTCAGCGGTTTGCTGGCAGCCGAAATGACGCGACGACTGGGTTTGGCCACCACCATCGGCGTTCTGGGAAGCCTGGGATTGGGTTTGGGGGTGGTGGAGCTGGCCAGGCGCGGTGGATTGCGGCTCAGATCAGCTTGACTCCCTTCAGAACCACAGTGAGGGCGAAGGCGGCAACCAGTCCACCTCCAACCAGAGCCAGGTAGTAGGCCACAGCCATGGTGATGCGTTCAAAGCAGGACCCATTACAGCAGAGCGCAGCCCCTTGTGAGGCCCCGCTTTGTCCGAACGGTTGCCAGACCACCTAAGGTTCAGCAACTTCCGCTGGTTTCACGGCCCCCTCCCGTCAACCGCCTACCTCTGCCCAGCATGCGTACCCTTCTGCTTTATCCAGAGTTCCCCAAGACGTTTTGGAGCTACGAGAAGATTCTTGAACTCGTCAACCGCAAGGTGTTGCTACCACCACTTGGTCTGGTGACGGTGGCTGCGTTGTTGCCCCAGAACTGGGAGATGAAGCTGGTCGATCGCAATGTGCGCGAGGTGACCGAGGAAGAGTGGAATTGGGCAGAATTGGTGGTTATTTCCGGAATGATTGTGCAGAAGGCCGATATGGCGGTGCAAATCGCCCGTGCCAAGCGTCGGGGACTGCCTGTTGCCGTCGGCGGACCTTTTGCCAGCTCCACCCCTGATGCGCCAGAACTGGAACTGGCGGATTTCAAAATTCTTGACGAAGGCGAGATCACCCTGCCGCTGTTCGTGGAGGCGATCTCCCGCGGGGACCGTCAAGGCACCTTCAGTGCCAATGGTGACAAGCCGGATGTGACCTCCACCCCTGTTCCTCGTTTTGACCTGCTGGATTTGTCGGCCTATGACTCCATGTCGGTGCAGTTCTCCAGGGGCTGTCCGTTCCAATGTGAGTTCTGCGACATCATCGTTTTGTATGGCCGCAAGCCTCGAACCAAAACGCCTGAGCAGCTGATCGCCGAACTGCAATGCCTTTACGATTTGGGTTGGCGACGCTCCATCTTTCTCGTTGACGACAACTTCATCGGCAACAAGCGTAATGCCAAGCTTCTTTTGCCCCTGTTGAAGCAATGGCAAATCGAGCACCGTTACCCCTTCAGCTTTGCTACGGAAGCTTCTGTGGACTTGGCGGCGGATGATGAATTGATGCAGATGATGGCGGAGTGCCGTTTTGACAGCGTTTTCCTCGGGATTGAAACCCCCGATGAATCCAGCCTGGAAACCGCTAAAAAGCTTCAGAACACCCGCACCTCCTTGGAGGAATCCGTCGATCGCATCACGTCTTACGGAATCCGCGTCATGGCTGGATTCATCATTGGCTTTGATGGCGAAAAGCAAGGAGCTGGTGATCGCATCGTGCAATTCGTCAGCAGGACTGGCATCCCTGCCGCCATGATGGGCATGTTGCAAGCGCTCCCCAACACTGGACTTTGGCACCGCCTCGAGAAAGAGGGACGCTTGATTCAGGAGCGGGCGGATGCCAAGGGCGTCAACCAAACCAATCTGCTGAACTTCCAGCCCACCCGACCGATTCGTGATATCGCTGAAGAATATGTCGATGCTTTCTGCAGGCTCTACGAACCCAACGCTTACATCGACAGAGTCAAGCATTACTATCTCAAAATGGGGCGTCCCCGTTGGCAGGCCTTTGTGCCTTCCGCTCTGGGTAAACCTTCCTTGCCGAGCTGGACGGATGTGCGCGCCCTTGCCATCGTGATCTGGAGGCAGGGTCTCGTGCGCGATACGCGTTGGCGCTTCTGGTCTTCTCTGCTGACCATTGCCAAAGCCAATCCTCAGAACTTCGAGCAATTCCTGGTCACACTCGCTCACAACGAGCATTTCCAGGAATATCGGGCGGTCGTGAAACGAGAAATCGAACAGCAGCTCGCCACACTTCCACCGGATCCGCAGACGGAAGTGGCTCCAGACCCCCGTCAATTGCAACCCGCATGAGGTGGGACCGGAGGGTGAAGGGCTAGGGGATGGCTAATCCTGGATGTAAGGTTCTCCGGTTTCCAGGCATCTTTCCGCTTTTTGCAGTTCTCTGCCCAGGTAAAGGGCATGATCCAGCCGACTCAACGGGAATGGGCCTTCGCCCTCGGTGAGGCGCATTCCCAGCTCTTTGGCAGTGCGTCCTCGATATTCCGCCAGGGGGTTGCGCGGCCCCGCACCCTGACACCGAATCACCTCGCCACTCTCTGGATCCGTGGCCAGACCCTGCGCGTTGATGCTGTTGCCGTAGTGCTCCGCGATGAGCTCCTGCCTGTCGGCATCGACGCGGATGAGGAAATAGCCGGCGGGATCCAGGGCAATGAAGCGTTGCGAAAGTGCCTCATCAAGGGCCTGTCGGCGGTCTTGCGCTGAAGGATGCTCCTCCAGGCTGGCGGTGGGGGCTGGCTGCTGCATGGCGGGTCGAAAGGGAGTGGACGATCGGTCAGAGGGTGGGAGGATCGTATGTGGCCGTGAAGGGCAGATCCGCGTTGATGGCCGCGATCTCCTCATCCATCTGGGCATTGGCTCGGGGGAGCCAATCCTGAAGAATGGCGGCGAAGCGCGGATCAAACCAGCGATGGGCGCTCAGTCGGGGACGGGCGAGGAAGCCCCGGCGTTTTTTGTGGCTGCCTCCGGCTCCGGGATCAAAGCTGCGCAGGCCACGGGCAATCGCCCATTCCAGGGGCGCGTAGTAGCAGACCTCAAAATGCAGGTGGTTGATCTCCACCTCGCTGCCCCAGTAACGCCCCCAGAGCTGCTGATCGTTGTGCACGCAGAAGGCCATGGCGACGGGGGAGAGAGGATCGCCTTCATGGGCGCTGAACAGCACAAGCTGGGAGCGCAGATGGTCGGCGGCGGCAGAGAAAAACTCCGCGCTCAGATATTTGCTGCCCCAGATCCCCCAACGACTGCAGTGCTGCGCATAGAACGCGTGCATCCGCTCCAGCAATCGCGCCGGGATGGCCTCTCCGCTCAAAGGGGTGACCTGGAGACCCGCCGCGGCCACAGCCTGGCGCTCGCGTCGGATGTTGCGGCGTTGATTGGCATTGAAAGTGGCGAGGTAGGCGTCAAAGTCCGCGAAGCCCGTGTTGATCCATTCGCTCTGTTCATTCAGCCAGAGAGACCAGCCGCGGGATTGCGCATCCTGAGCAAACTCGGGATCGGCATAGAGCAGGTTGCAGCTCAGCAGGCGCTGGCGTTCACAGAAGGCTTCGATCTGTTGAAACAACAGATCCATAATCGCTCCTTGATCTTCCTCCTGGCTGATCAGAAAGCGATAGCCCTCGATCGGGCTCAAGGGACTCATGCCGAGCAGCTTGGGGTAGTAGCGCAAGCCCAGTTGGCCCGCCAGCTGGGCAAAGGATTGGTCAAAGACGAATTC
>CAYVWU010000084.1:0-10402 GCA_964455575.1 uncultured Cyanobium sp.
CGCCCTCCACGGCGGAGCTCGCGGCCACGGGCTCCACCCGATCGCCAGGGCGCAAAGGCGGGGGAAGGGCTGGCGTCCGGGGCACAGGCTTCATACCCCGGCCCGCCCCACCACCAGGGCCAGCAGGAGGAGGCCCCCGAGCAGCACCTGATGGCTGAAATGCGATCCGTAGGCGCCACGAGGCAGGGCGGGTTGCCGCAACAGGGCCGCTTCGCGCTGCATCACGAAGGCCGCGACGCCCCAGAGCAGCCAAAACGGCGGCGTCGCCATCCCCCGCAGCAGGGCCGCGGCGGCCAGGGCAACGGCGGTGAACGCATAACACAACGCCACAACGCCGGGCGCGGCTCTTCCGAGGGTCAGCGCGCTGCTGCGCATCCCGATGCGGCGATCATCCTCCCGGTCGCTCATGGCGTAGACCGTGTCGAACCCGAACGTCCACACCATGGCGGCGAGCCAGGTGAGCGCCAGGGGGACGGCGTGGGCGACGCTGGCGAAGCCCACCGGCCCGCCGCTGGCGGCCCAGGGGATCAACACGGCGAAGCCCCAGCAGAGGGCGAGCACGAGCTGGGGGAAAGGAAACCAGCGCTTGGCGGAGGGGTAGAGCACCACCAGCGGCAAGCAGGCGAGCGCCAGGGCCACACACAGGGTTCGCGTTGGACCTGGCAACGCCAGCACCACCAGCAAGGCGGCTGACAGGCAAAGCACCAGGAGCGTCCAGGCGGTGGCGAGGCTCACCCGGCCCGAGGCCAAGGGACGCCCCTTCGTGCGCTCCACCCGCGGGTCGATCTTGCGATCCCAGAGGTCATTGGCGATGCAGCCCGCGCCGCTCACCGCCAGGCCGCCCAACACGATCCAGCCCACCAAGACGGGATCGGGCGGGGAGGTGGGGCTCAGCCACAGGGCCCAACCGGCGGGAATCAACAGGATGAGGCGACCGCTGGGCTTGTGCCAGCGCAGCAGCTCCATCCACGGGCCCACCCGTTGGACCAGCGTCCTGGCGTCCAAAGGGGTGAACCCCACCCGCGCTCGCTCAACTGCCGTTGATTATCGACGGCCGCCACTGCGGATTGCTGCGAGGGGCTGCCTCCCGGGGGTCCCGAATGGCAAAGTGGCGCCGCCTGAACCCCGGCCTGAACCCCGGAATGTCCCCATGGGCCTGAACCCGATGGGCACCAACCCGCAGGGCAACGGCACGCCCTCGGAGTTGAACCCCGCTGAAGGCGGCCCACCCAGCGGGGAACGGCGGGTGGCCGCGATCGACATCGGCACCAACTCGATCCATCTCCTCATTGCCGCCGTGGATCCGGCGCTCCACAGCTTTCGCGTGCTGTTGGCGGAAAAGGCCACCACCCGGCTGGGCGAGCGGGATCCCGTCACCGGCGATCTGGCCGGTGAGGCCATCGAGCGCGCCTTCCTCACCCTGCGCCATTGCCGCGATCTGGCCCAGAGCCATGGCGTGGAGCAGATCCTCACCGCCGCCACCAGCGCCGTGCGGGAGGCCCCCAACGGTCGGGAGGTGTTGCAGGCGATCGAGGATCAGCTGGGGCTGGAGGTGGATCTGGTCAGCGGGCCGGAGGAGGCCCGCCTGATCTATCTCGGCGTGCTGTCCGGAATGGCATTCGGCCAGACGCCCCACGTCATCCTGGACATCGGCGGCGGCTCGACCGAGCTGATCCTGGCCGATGGCTCCGATGCGCGCGTGCTGACCAGCACGCGGATCGGCGCTGTGCGCCTGCAACGCGACTTCGGCCAGGAGGATCCCCTGCCGCCAGCCCGCCGGGCCTTTCTGGAGGCCTACATCCAAGGGGCCTTGGATCCAGCCATCGCCCAGATCAAGGGGGCTCTGCGATCCGGGGAGAAACCCCTGCTCGTGGCCACCAGCGGCACCGCCATGGCCATGGCCGCCCTTCTGGCCGCGGAGGAGGGCCGCGCGCCGATGCGCCTGCAGGGCTACCGCTTCACCCGGTCCCGGCTGGAGGCGCTGCTGAGTCGGCTGATCACGCTGCCGTTGGAGCAGCGTCGGCAGTTGCCGGGCATCAACGAGCGCCGCGCGGAGATCATCGTCCCCGGGGCCCTCATCCTCCACACCGCCATGGCGATGTTGCAGTTGCGGGAGCTGGTGGTCTGTGAGCGGGCGTTGCGCGAGGGCCTCATCGTCGACTGGATGCTTCGCCAGGGGTTGCTGGATGACCGGTTTGCCTTTCAGAGCACGATCCGTGAGCGCACGGTCCTGCACCTGGCCCGCTCCTACGGCGTGGATGTCGATCGGGCCTCCCGGGTCGCGAGCCTGGCGTTGAGCCTCTACGACCAGACCAGGGGCTGGCTGCACCAGGACGACGGCCAAGGCCGACTCCTCCTCTGGGCCGCCGCCCAGCTCCATGCCTGTGGCCAGCACATCAACGTGGCCGCTTATCACAAACACACCTGGTATCTCATTCGCCATGGGGAGCTGCTCGGCTATTCCGAGACCGAACATCTGATGGTGGCGGCCATTGCCCGCTATCACCGCCGTGGTCTGCCCAAGAAACGGCATGAGTCGTGGCAGCTGATCGAAAGTCGTGAGGATCGCCGGACCGTGAGCACCATGGCCCTGCTGCTGCGGCTGGCCGCGGCGCTGGATCGACGCCCGGGCCAGGTGGTGGCCGGGTTGCAGGCGCGCCGCCTGGAGGCCGCCAGCCTGGAGATCACCCTGGTTCCCGAACCCTCTGCGGATGGCGAGGGTTGGCAAGACCTCAGCCTGGAGTGCTGGAGCCTGCGCTCCTGCGCTCCGGCGGTGCTGGAGGCCTCGGGTTTCGACCTCAGGGTGTCGGCGCGGGCGATGGGGGGGAATCGCCCGCCGGTCCCTCCGGGCTGAAGCGTTTCCAACGAATGTCCGCCACTCCCCCCAGGGGCACGCCGGGAGCCGCCCCGACCGAGGCGCGCACAGCGTGGGGGCGGCCGGCGATCACCTCGATGCCGCGGCCGATGGGAAACCGCTTCTCCCCGGTGAAGGTGCCTTCAAAGAGCGTGCGGCCCGCCAGGTCGCGCACCTCCACCCAGCTCGGCTCACTGGCTTGAAGCCGCAGGCTGTCCGCCGCCTCAGGGGGTGCGGGGGCCGGAGTCGCGGCGGGCGCGGGAGTCGCGGCGGGCGCAGGGGCGGTCGAAACGCCGCGAGGGCTGGGTCGGGACAGCGACAACCAGGCCAGCGCCAGCCCCCCAGCCGCGAGGAGAGCGGCCAGGGCGGCCAAGGGCCAACGGTTGGAACCCGAGCGTTGGACGTCGTCCTCCCCCCGGGTCTCGGGGCGGACGGGCACAGGGTTGGGCCGCGGCGCTTCCGGCTGCCGGATCGCCCGCGCTGGGGAGTCCGGGGCCAGTGGCCCAACCCCCGAGGAACCGGCGACCCCAGAGCCAGCCGCTTGAGCGCCGGCCACTGGGGAGACGGCCGCTGGGGAACCGGTGGGCCAGGACGCGGTCAAGGGAGGCCGGTCTTTGGAGATCGTCGGGGCAACTCCGTCCCCCCTGGCAGGGCGGACGGCGGGAACCGAACGCCGCATCAGACGGCTGTCGCGCACGGCCTGGAGGGCCTCATCCACATCGGCGTGCAAGGCTTCCGCCACCCGTCGGGCCAGGGCCACCACAAAGACACCCTCCGGGAGACGGGTATGGTCGCCCTCCTCCAGCGCTTTCAGCTGGCGCGGCGCGAGCCGCAGACGCTGGGTGAGGGCCTCCTCCGAGATTCCCGCTGTCTGGCGCGCCTGAGCCAATTGCTCCCCCAATCGCCGCAGTTCGGGAATCGGTTGCTCTGCCCCCTCGCCGGGGGCGGTTGGAGTCAGAGGATCGCTCAAGGGGTTCAGGATTCAGGCCTGTCCAGTATGGACAGACTCCTGTCCGCCATCCAGGGTGGCGTGGACACGAGCGGACGACAACACAGAAGTGGACTGTCCTTGTTCCACGGCAAGGCCCGCATTCTTGTCGACCTCACGTTGTGAACCGCTCAGCAAGCAGGCTCAACAAAAAAGGGCAATTGAGGATATATGGGCGATACTGGATTCGAACCAGTGACCCCTTCCGTGTGAAGGAAGTGCGCTACCGCTGTGCTAATCGCCCGGGTTGATGTCTCGGCACATGTTAAAGAGGCCGAACGGCACCCTTAACAGCGAGGCGAACCCGACAAGCCTGAAAACTCTCGGAATCCGCTAACTCGATGGGAACAGCCAAACGGCCGATCCGCAGAGCCCGTGCTGTGACGTGCCAAGCATACGGCACGGCGCTCCGCCGACGGAAACCCGATCCGCCACCATGGAGGGCACCTCGCCACCTGGCCATCCATGCCGCCGCTGGAGACCTCTGCCGTTGAAACGGCAGCCCTGCCCAGCACCGATGTGCTGATCGTTGGAGGTGGTGTCTGCGGAACCGCCCTGCTGTTCGTTCTCGCCCGCTACTCCTCGCTGCGGCAGGTGACCCTGGTGGAGCGACAGGCCCGTCTCGCTCAGGTGAATTCCCGGGCATCGAGCAACAGTCAAACCATCCACTGCGGGGACATCGAGACCAACTACACCCTGGAAAAGGCGCTCAAAGTGCAGCGCATCGCGGGCATGATCAGCCGTTACGCCTCGCTGCTGCCCGCCTCCGAACGGGAACGCTGTGTGTTTGAGACCCAGAAGCTGGTTCTGGCTGTGGGAGAGGCGGAGACCGCCAAGCTGCGGGACAGATATCAGCGGTTTTCTCCCCATTTCCCCCACATGCGCTTGTTGGAGAAGGAGACCATCGCCGACTGGGAGCCCCGCGTCGCCCTCGTGAATGGCGCCTTGCGCGAGGAGGATCTGCTCGCCATCGGCATTCGCGGCGAAGCCACGGCGGTGGACTACGAAGCTCTGTCCGAATCGTTTGTTGACCAGGCCCGTCAACACCTCGCCGCGGAGCCAGAACGCGCGTTGGACCTTCACCTGGGCACCGAGCTGCTCCAGATCACGCCCGATGGGGATGGCTTCCTTGTCGACCTGGCCCCTTCGCCGGGAGCGGAAGGGGCCCCGGGACGGCTGGCGCAACCCCGGCGGCTGCGGGCGCGCCAGGTGGTGGTCAACGCCGGTGCCCACAGCCTCCTGCTGGCCCAGCGGCTGGGCTACGGCCTGCAGTTTTCCTGCCTGCCCGTGGCGGGCAGCTTCTATTTCGCGCCGGCTGTTCTGCGGGGAAAGGTCTACACCATGCAGAACGACAAGCTCCCCTTCGCCGCCCTGCACGGCGACCCCGACGTGCGCGTCAGCGGACAGACCCGCTTCGGACCCACCGCCTTGCTCCTGCCGCTGCTGGAGCGCTACAGACCCGCCTCCTTCCTCGACTTCCTGCGGGTGCTGCGCCTGGATGGCGATGTGGTGGCGGTCCTGGGCCAGCTCTTCGCCGACCCGGACATCCGGGCCTACATCCTGCGCAACCTCCTCTATGAGGTGCCGGGCCTGCGACGGCGTCTGTTCCTGGCGGATGTGCGCAAGATCGTGCCCGATCTCAAGGAGGAGGATCTCCGGTTCGCCACGGGCTATGGCGGGGTGCGCCCGCAATTGATCGACAAGGAGAAGCGGCAGTTGCTGCTGGGCGAGGTGAGCATTCCCGCCTGTCCCGGCCTGATCTTCAACGTCACCCCCTCCCCGGGGGGCACCTGCTGCCTGGGCAATGCCGTGCGGGATGCCCGTTCGATCGTGGATCATCTGTCGGCCACCCTCGATCAGGCGCGACTGGAACGGGAGCTGCTGGTGTCCCCGCCGGATCCGGGCGGCGCCGAGGGTCCAGCGGGGCCGCCTCTGGAGGACGCCAGGGGACTCTCCGTCAGCTCCTGATCAATCAACGCATCCAGGGTCACCGCCGAGTGCACCAGAGCTTGGTAATGGCGGATGACCCGCTGGCTGCGCTTCATCGCCTGCCCCGGGTGGTTGGCGAGCTCCCCTGGCGTCGGCCCCAGCGCGCCGCCATCCTCCAGCAGGAGGTCGAGGTCATCCTGGCGGGCCAGCAGAGCGAGCACCAGTTCATGAATGCGTTGACGTCGATCGGCCATGGTGGAGAGTCGTCCTCCCGGGAAGGGGCAGCGGCATCATGGTGAGCGGCCATCTGGATGTGGTGGGCACCGATGCCTCGGGCCTGAACAGCCTCACCGCCCCGTGGCGGCAACGGTTGCGGGAGGTGGACTGGGTGGCCGCGCCCAGCCGTCTCCATGGGGACCTGGAACCCTGGTGTGCCACAGCGGACACCCCCCCGCGGCTGCTGGCGACCGATCGCCTCGATCAGCTGCTGCCTGTGCTCAGAACTGCCCTCCAGGACGGGCAACAGGGGGTGTTGCTCGCCAGTGGGGACCCCCTCTGGTTCGGCATCGGCCGCCTTCTCCTGGCCTCCCTTCCCTCCGAGTGTCTGGCCTTCCATCCCGCCCCCACCTCCCTTCAGCTGGCCTTCGCTCGCTTGGGCCGTCCCTGGCAGGACGCCCGGTGGGTGAGTGTGCATGGCCGCGATCCGGAGCCGCTGGTGGAGGCTCTGCGCCAGCGGCCACCCGCCCTGGTCGTTCTGACCGACCCTGGTCCGGGAAGCGCGGAGACGGTGCGCCGTGTGCTCATGGCCTCCGGCCTGGCGCCGTGTTACGCCCTCTGGCTCTGTGAACGGCTGGGCCATGCCCGCGAGCGGGTGCGACGGCTGCCGGCCGATCAGCCGCTTCCAGAGGAGGTGGACCCGCTCCACCTGGTCGTGCTCCTGGCCGAACCGCCCGCGGCGCCCGATCCCGACACCCTGCCCCTCTTTGGCCTGGAGGATGGCCTCTGGTTGCAGCACGACGACCACCCCGGCCTGATGACCAAGCGGGAGGTGCGCGTTCAGCTCCTGGCCGATCTCGACCTCCCGGCCACCGGGGTGTTGTGGGATGTGGGCGCGGGGGTGGGATCGGTGGGCCTGGAGGCTCTGCGGCTGCGGCCCCAGCTGCGGCTCTGGGCCGTGGAGCGTCGGCTCGGCGCCGCGGCGCTCATCCAGGCCAATGCCAGCCGGCTGGGCGTGCGGCCGGAGGCGGTGGTGGAGGGCGTGGCGCCGCAGGCGTTGGCGGATTGGCCCGCGCCGGATCGCGTGCTGATCGGTGGGGCGGGGCGCGCGCGGCGGCAGGTGCTGCAGGCGGTGTTGCGGGTGTTGCGACCGGGAGGGCGGGTCGTCGTGCCCCTGGCCACCGTGGAAGCGCTGGGGGAGCTGCGCGAAGATCTGGAATCTGCCCGCCTGGAGGTGGCCGTGCGTCAGGTGCAGGTCTGGCGCGGGGTTCCCCTGGCGGAGGGCACGCGCCTGGCCCCTCTCAACCCGGTTTTTGTGGTGCAGGCCTGGCGGGGAGGGGAAGCCAACGGATGTCCACAGGAGCGCCCGGCTTGAGTCCCAGCCGCCGCGCCTCGCCCGCCCGCAGTTCCACCACCCCGTCCACCGGCTCCGGCGGGCCGTAGCTCGGGCAGGGCAGGCGCGGACAGGTGGGCACATTGGCCTCGATGGCCAGGATGCGGTTGTTGGCGACGAAGATCAGATCCAGCGGAGCCAGGGTGCGATGCATCCAGAAGGACGCCACCTCAGGAGGGCTGAAGGAGAACCACATGCCCCTGAGGGGCGGCAGGGCTGGTCGCATTTGGAGTCCCATGCTGTATTGACGCGGAGTTCGGGGCACCTCCAGGTCGATGCAGGGGGCGGGATTCCCGTCCTTCAGACACCAACGCGCCTCGATCGGCAGCATCTGGGGGGGACCTTTCTCCCTGACCTCCGCCTTGCCGCCGACCAGGAGCGCGCCCACAGCCAGAAACCCGCCTGCCACCACCGCACCGCCCCACGGCCGGTACGCCTCCCAAACACCATCGGCCCGCCAGGGCCGCACCCTGATCCGCCTCCACGGTTGTCGCCTGCGCATGGGTTCTCCTCGGCGGGGGGCGCTCAGCCCTTGGAGGCTGGCGACTGGCGCAGACAGTAACCCTGGCCGCGCACGGTGTGGATGAGGCGGGAGTGGCCCCCCTCTTCCAGCTTGCGGCGGAGGTAGCGCACGTAGACCTCGATGACATTGCTGGCGGCCCCGCGCTCCTCCGGCCAGATCTCGCGCAGGATCCATTCGCGGCTCACCACCCCGGGCCTGTGGCGGAGCAGGAGCAGGAGAAGCTGTTGTTCCCGGCTCGTGAGCGCCAGCACGCGCCCCCCGCGGGTGACGGTGTGGCTGCGGGGATCCACTCGCAGATCGCCAACCACGATGGGCGCGTCCCCTGGCGGGGAGTCTTCCGGCGGGGAGGGGACCGGCTGGAGGCTGAGATGGAGGCGCAGCCGCGTGAGCAGATCGCTTGGGCCCACGGAGGTGAGCCACAGGTCATCGGCTCCGCCGCTCAGGGCCTGGCAACGGCCCTCGACGTCGTCCCGGGGGGAACCCAGCAGGATGGGCAGCGCTCCAAAGCGACGGCGCAGGGCCGGAATGCGGTCCGCGAAGGAGGGGGACAGGATCACGGCGGCCGGGGGGGACGAGGAGCCGTCCTCCGTTTCTTCGGAGAGCGGCGCCGACGCCGTTCGGTAGCCGGAGGCTTCCAGCCGGGGCGCCAGCTCCAGCGCGGCCGCCCCGACCAGCCAGAGGAGGGGGGCGTCGTCAGCCATGGCCATTGCCCTGGCTGGGCTTGGCGACATGGGGCAGACCCCAGCCGAGTTTGTTGCGCAACACCTGGAAGAATTCGTGATCCGTCAACCGAACAAAGCCCACCGGATGTTCACTGCGGCGGATGTGCACCCGGTCCTCCGGCCACACGTAACAGCCGGCGCTGCCATCCACCACCATCATCAGCCGCTCGGGTGTGGCGGGGAAGACGGTGACCGGCTCCCGATCGGAGAACACCAGCGCGCGCGAGGCGAGGGAATGGGCGGCGATGGGCGTCAACTGCAAAACGGGACAATCCGGCGTGATCACGGGGCCTCCGGCGCTCAGGGCATAGGCGGTGGATCCGGTCGGTGTGGAGAGGATGACCCCATCAGCGGCGATGTCCACCGGGGCATGGCGTCCGATGGCCACCTCGAAATGACACATGCTGGTGAGGGGTTCCCGGTGCAGGGCCATTTCGTTGAGGCAGAGCAGCTCCCAGCGGCGCTGTTCACCCCGCATCACCGTCACCACCAGCATGGTGCGGGGCTCCACGCTCCAGCGTTGGGCCACCACCTGATCCAGAACACGATCCAGATCCTTGAGGTAGGCCTCCGCCAGAAACCCCAGGTGACCTGTGTTGATGGTGAGGATGGGAACGCCGATCGGGGCGGTTTGGCGGGCGGCGGACAGCACGGTGCCATCTCCCCCCAACACCAGGGCCAGCTGCAGGCTGGCGTCGAATCCCTTCGGCACGCAAGCGGCGTAGCCCCCCCCCCGCAGGTGCTGATCCGGATTGGCGAAGCCCACCACCCCACCGGAACTGCTCACCCGCACCACCTCCATGCCGGCTTCGGTGAGCCGGGCCTCGACGGTGTCGGCGGTGGCGATCGCCAGCGGCTTGCCGTCATTCACGATCAGTCCGACGCGGGGCACCGATCGCAGGCAACAGGGCTCAATGAGTGTATGGGCGCACGTTCAGAACTGTTCCAGAAAACGCAGATCACTGGTGTAGAGGCGGCGGATGTCATCGATGCCGTGGCGCACCATGCAGAAGCGTTCCACCCCCAGGCCCGCGGCGAAACCACTCCAGCGTTTCGAATCGATGCCAAGACCCTCCAACACGGCGGGATCCACCATGCCGCAGCCCATCACCTCCAGCCAGCGGCCGCGCCAACGCACATCCACCTCCGCGGAGGGTTCGGTGAAGGGGAAATAGCTGGCGCGGAAGCGCACGGGCAGATCGCCGAAGAAAGCCCGCAGGAAGGTGGTCACCGTGCCCCGCAGGTGGCTGAAATCGAGGCCCTCGTCCAGGGCCAGCACCTCCACCTGGTGGAACACCGGGGAGTGGGTGGCATCCATGGAATCCCGTCGGAACACGCGGCCGGGAGCCACCACGCGCACCGGTGGGGGGTTGGCCTCCAGATGGCGGATCTGCACCGGTGAGGTGTGCGTGCGCAGCAGGCGCTGGTCCCCCCCTGCTCCGGCGCGGAGATAGAAGGTGTCCTGCATGTCCCGCGCCGGGTGGTGGGGAGGGATGTTGAGGGCGGTGAAGTTGTAATGATCCGTTTCGATCTCGGGACCCTCCGAGACCGTGTAACCCAGGCCCGCGAACAGATCAACGATCTCCTCGCAGGTGGCCACGAGGGGATGGCGATGGCCGGGGGGGACCAGGGCGCAGGGCATGGTGACGTCGAGGCGCTCCCGGTCGAGCCGTTCCCGCAGCTCGGTCGTCCGCAGCTCCTCCAGCCGCGCGCTCAGCTGTTGCTGCACCCGCTCCTTGAGCCGATTGGCCCGCTCACCCACCAGGGGCCGCTGGTC
>CAYVWU010000085.1:0-10210 GCA_964455575.1 uncultured Cyanobium sp.
CCGCGCCTGAGCTGATAGCGTCCAGCAATCCGAGGATGCGCTGGCATGGGCATCGCCGAATGGCGCGGCAAATTGCAACGAGGTGAGATCTCCGCGAGGGAGCTCACCGAGGCCACCCTGGCCCGTCTCCAGGCCGTGGAGCCCGAGGTGCATGCCTTTTTAGAGGTCTGCGAAGAACGGGCCCTGGCGGACGCCGATCGCGTTGACGCTGCCCGCGCCGCGGGCGAGGTGTTGCCGCCCCTGGCCGGCATTCCCGTGGCGATCAAGGACAATCTCTGCACCCGCGGCATCCGCACCACCTGTTCCAGCCGCATGCTGGAACACTTCGTGCCGCCCTACGAATCCACGGTCACCGAGCGTCTCTGGACGGCGGGGGCGGTGTTGATCGGCAAGACGAATCTCGACGAGTTCGCCATGGGCAGCTCCACGGAAACCTCCGCCTTTGGCCCCAGCCGCAATCCCTGGGATCCCAGCCGGGTGCCGGGGGGGAGCTCCGGCGGCAGCGCGGCGGCCGTGGCCAGCGGCGCCTGCCAGGTGGCCCTCGGCTCCGACACCGGCGGCTCCATCCGTCAACCCGCCAGCTTCTGCGGCGTGGTGGGGCTCAAGCCCACCTACGGGCGCGTGAGCCGTTGGGGCCTGGTGGCGTTCGCCAGTTCCCTCGACCAGGTGGGGCCCTTCAGCGGGTCGGTGGCGGATGCGGCCGAGGTGCTGCAGGTGATCGCCGGGGAGGATCCCCGCGACGCCACCTGTCTGAAGGCTCCTGTGGACGACTACCTGACGGGCCTTGAGCAACCGCTGGCGGGCCTGCGGGTGGGGCTGATCCAGGAATGTTTTCTGGAACAGGGACTCGACGAGCAGGTGAAGGCGTCCGTGCTGGCGGCGGCGGAGGTGCTCAAAGGCCTCGGCTGCGAGCTGGTGGATGTCAGCTGCCCCCGCTTCGACGACGGCATCGCCACGTACTACGTGATCGCTCCCTCGGAGGCCTCCGCCAACCTGGCCCGCTATGACGGCGTCAAGTACGGCCTGCGCAGCGACAGCGGCGCCAAGGACGACAACCTGGCCGTGATGACCGCGCTCACCCGGGCGGAAGGGTTTGGCGATGAGGTGAAGCGACGCATCCTGATCGGCACCTATGCCCTCTCCGCGGGGTATGTGGACGCCTACTACAAACAGGCCCAGCGGGTGCGCACCCTGATTCGTCAGGATTTCGACCGCGCCTTCGAGCGGGTGGATGTGCTCCTCTCTCCCACCTCCCCCACCACGGCCTTCCGTTTCGGGGCCCACACGAATGATCCCCTGGCGATGTATCTGGCCGACCTGCTGACGATTCCCGCCAACCTGGCCGGCCTGCCGGCGATCAGCCTGCCCTGTGGCTTTGACGATCAGGGTCTGCCGATCGGCCTGCAGCTGATCAGCGGCGTGTTGGCAGAGGCGAAGCTGCTGCGGGTGGCCCATCAATACGAACAGGCCGCGGCGGTGATGGGCCGGCGGCCCGCGGCGCCGTTGGTGGCGGACGCGCTCGGCTGATCGCCCCACCCTTGGTGTCTCCAGGCGGCATTGCCCCACCCTTGGTGGTGGTGGCTGGCGTTCGGGGGAGACGGACACCATCCTTGGTGGTCCGGATCCCCTAAGGTGAGCCAGCGCCCGGGCCCCCCGCCGTGAGTTTTGTCTCGCTCCACAACCACAGCGACTACAGCCTGCTGGATGGGGCCTCGCAACTGCCGGCCCTGGTGGAGCGGGCGGCGGCGTTGGGCATGCCCGCCCTGGCGCTCACCGATCACGGCGTGATGTATGGCGCGATCGAACTGTTGAAGTGCTGCAAGAAAGCAGGCATCAAGCCCATCATCGGCAATGAGATCTATGTGATCAATGGCAGCATTGAGGACCCGCAGCCCAAGAAAGAGAAGCGTTACCACTTGGTGTTGCTGGCCAAAAATGCCATCGGTTATCGCAATCTGGTCAAGCTGACGAGCATCGCTCATCTGCGCGGCATGCGCGGTCGGGGAATCTTTGCTCGGCCCTGCATCGACAAGCAGCTGCTGCAGAAACACAGCGAGGGTTTGATTGCCGCCACCGCCTGCCTCGGGGGGGAGGTGCCCCAGGCGATCCTGCAGGGACGCCCCGATGTGGCGCGGGAGGTGGCCCGCTGGTATCAGGGGGTGTTTGGCGAGGATTACGTTCTCGAGATTCAGGACCACGGCGGCATGGAAGACCGCATGGTCAATGTGGAAATGGCGCGGATCGGCGCGGAGTTGGGCATCGAGCTGATTGCCACCAATGACGCGCACTATCTCAGCAGTGGCGATGTGGAAGCCCATGATGCGCTCTTGTGCGTGCTCACCGGCAAGCTGATCAGCGATGAGAAGCGCCTGCGCTACACGGGCACCGAATATCTCAAAAGCGAAGAGGAGATGGCCTGCTTGTTTGCGGATCATCTGGAGCCGGAAACGATTCGGCGGGCGATTGCAAACACCGGCAGGATTGCCGAGAAGGTGGAGGACTATGACATCCTTGGCCGCTCGCAGATGCCCCGCTTCCCCATCCCGGCGGACCACAGCGCCGCCAGTTATCTCAAGGCGGTGACCCTGGCGGGACTGACGGAGCGCCTGCGCCTGCAGGGCGAGGAGACGTTGGAGGCGAAGTATCTGGAGCGGCTGGAGTTTGAGTTGAAGGTGATCGAGGAAATGGGATTTTCCACCTATTTCCTTGTTGTTTGGGATTACATCCGTTTCGCTCGGGAGAATGGCATTGCCGTGGGTCCAGGGCGGGGCTCGGCGGCGGGATCGCTGGTGGCCTACGGCTTGGCGATCACCAACATCGATCCGGTGAAGCATGGCTTGTTGTTTGAGCGTTTCTTGAATCCCGAACGCAAATCCATGCCGGATATTGATACCGACTTCTGCATCGAGCGCCGAGGAGAAGTGATCGACTATGTCACCAAGCGCTACGGGGAAGACAAGGTTGCTCAAATCATCACGTTCAACCGCATGACCTCCAAGGCGGTGTTGAAGGATGTGGCCCGCGTGTTGGATATTCCCTATGGCGACGCCGATCGTTTGGCGAAGTTGATCCCGGTGGTGCGAGGCAAGCCTGCCAAGTTGGCCGAGATGATCGGTGCGGAATCACCGGCGCCGGAGTTTCGGGAAAAGTATGAAGCCGATCCGAAGGTGCGCCACTGGGTGGATTTGGCTCGACGGATTGAAGGCACCAACAAAACCTTTGGCGTCCATGCCGCTGGGGTGGTGATCGCCGCTGATCCCCTGGATGAGCTGGTGCCCCTGCAGCGCAATAACGACGGACAGGTGATCACGCAGTATTTCATGGAAGATGTCGAATCCATGGGGTTGCTGAAGATGGATTTCCTCGGCCTCAAAAATCTCACCATGATTGAGAAGGCCACCGCGTTGATTGCCAAAAGTATCGATCAGAAGCTGGATATGGATGCGATCCCCGAGGAGGATCCGGCCACTTTTGATCTGCTGGCCCGCGGCGATCTGGAAGGGATTTTCCAGTTGGAATCCAGTGGCATGCGCCAGATCGTGAAGGATCTCAAGCCCTCCTCCCTGGAGGACATCTCCTCCATCCTGGCCTTGTATCGACCCGGCCCACTGGATGCGGGACTGATTCCCAAGTTCATCAACCGCAAGCATGGCCGTGAGCGCATTGATGTGGCCCATCCGAAGTTGGAATCGATTCTGCGGGAAACTTATGGAATCATGGTCTATCAGGAGCAGATCATGAAAATCGCTCAGGATCTCGCCGGGTATTCCCTGGGTGAGGCGGATCTGTTGCGGCGAGCGATGGGTAAGAAAAAGAAGTCTGAGATGGAAAAACACCAGGATATTTTTGTCAAAGGCGCCAAGGAACGGGGTGTGGATGAAGGGGTCGCCACGAGTTTGTTTGAGCAGATGGTGCTCTTTGCGGAGTATTGCTTCAACAAGAGCCATTCCACGGCCTATGGAGCTGTCACCTATCAGACCGCCTATCTCAAGGCCCACTATCCCGTGGCCTACATGGCCGCTCTGCTCACGGTGAATGCCGGCGACAGCGACAAGGTGCAGCGGTATATTTCCAATTGCAATTCCATGGGCATTGAGGTGATGCCCCCCGATGTCAATGCATCGGGGGTGGATTTCACCCCAGTGGAGAATCGCATCCTGTTTGGCCTCTCGGCGATCCGCAATCTTGGCGAGGGTGCGATTCGCCTGTTGCTGGAGAGCCGCCAGACGGATGGCCCCTTCCAGTCGTTGTCGGATCTGTGCGATCGCATCGCCCCCCAGCAGTTGAATCGGCGTGCGCTGGAAGCGTTGATCCATTCCGGCGCCATGGATGCTTTGGAGCCGACGGGCAACCGGGCGCAGTTGATGGCGGATCTGGATCTGGTGCTGGATTGGGCGAGCGCCAGGGCAAGGGATCGCGCCAGTGGCCAGGGCAGCCTGCTGGATCTGTTGGGCGGTGGCCTGGAGTCCGGTGGGACGGCGGCGTCGCCGGCCTCGATGGCGCCGAAGGCGGCACCGGTGGCGGAGTATGCGCCAACTGAAAAGTTGCGCTTGGAAAAGGAAATTGTTGGTTTTTACCTCTCCGACCATCCGTTGAAGCAGTGGAATGGCGCCCTGCGGCTGCTGGCGCCGATCGGCCTGGCCAGCTTGGAGGAACAGGCCGATCGCGCCAAGATCAGCCTGCTGGCGATGGTGGCCGAGTATCGCCAGGTGACGACTCGCAAGGGGGATCGCATGGCGGTGTTGCTGCTGGAGGACCTCACCGGGTCCTGTGAGGCGGTGGTGTTCCCCAAGAGCTATGCGCGCCTGGCGGACCATCTGCTGGTGGATGCCCGTTTGATGGTCTGGGCGTCGGTGGATCGTCGTGATGATCGCGTGCAGGTGATTGTGGACGACTGCTGCAGCATCGAGGACCTGCGGTATCTGATGGTGGAGCTGCCGGCGGAGCAGGCGGGCGACATCACGATTCAGCATCGATTGCGGGAGTGCCTGCATCGCCACCGCCCCGACCAGGAGCTGGGGGTGGCGCGGGTGCCGGTGGTGGCCCGCGTCCGCGCCTCCGGCGGCAGCCGTTTCGTCCGCCTTGGCCCCCAGTTCTGCGTCAGCGATGGCCTCTCCGCCCTCCAGACCCTGGAATCGGCCCAGTTCCGCGCTTCTCTGTTGGAGGCTTCTGTCTGTCCGGGGTAGGGCGAACGGCAGCAGCAGAGTTAAGTCGATAGTGAAGAGTGACTGCACATTTCATCAAGACCATCTGATGCAAGAGAAGGGACGGCTCACACAATGGAATGACGCCAAGGGTTTTGGTTTCATCACGCCTCTTACCGGAGGATCGCGTGTTTTCGTTCATATCAGCCAATTCCAGGAAAAACGTCAACGGCCCCGTCTTAATGATCTTGTCATTTACATCCTTGGTCGTGACGAGAAGAACCGGTTAAATGCGAGGCGGGTCCATTATCTTGACCGCAAGCAATCACAGCCTGTTAAAGCAAAGGGTTTTTGGCTGATCCTCCCTGTTGCTGCAGCTGCTCTCCTCCTGCTCGCCACTTCGCACTCCATCTTCCAACGCGTTGGGAATAGGTCCAGCCAGTCGCCAATCGTTTCATCTCTTGGCTCGACAGACAAGGCAATTTCGAGCGCATTCCAAGCTCGACAAATTGGCATTCAGATTAGTGGGGAAGGCGTTGTTGATCGTCTTTTGGAAGATGATAACGATGGCAGTCGCCATCAGCGTTTTATCCTTCGGCTCGCCTCTGGTCAGACTCTGCTGATCGCCCAGAACATCGACATTGCACCCCGCATCGAACCGTTGAGCACTGGAGACCGTGTGAAGTTCTATGGTCAATATGAATGGAATCCTGAGGGGGGTGTCATCCACTGGACCCACCGTGATCCGGCTGGCCGCCATGTTTCGGGTTGGCTGAATCACAACGGCTTTGTCTATCAGTAGGAGATAGGCTTCGTAATCAGGCTTGGACGCGAAACGCGGATTTGCGTTGATTTTAGGAAGCAGGATGCATTCTGTGATGTCCTGTTACGATGATGGAGTATCAATCAATAGGCCATCAGATCGCTTCAATGGATTGAAGCCAATCGTATATGCAGAAGAATCGGATTCGATGAGCTGGAAAGGCGCTCTTCTCTAGGCGGTATCCTCCGCAATGGCTATCTTGCAAGTGTTGGCATTGGTTGTTTGTGAGGCTGGATTATTCAGAGCATTCGTAATGCAATTTCTGAGCAGAGTGGATCTTGTGGGGCTGATCGCTAGCCACGGCTCGCTGGTGGACGCTGCGGTCTGCGACCACGCGGTCGCGGAAGCGGTTCGGGTGTCTGGCGGCCTGGATCTGGCCCTCAATGCCGCAGGTGTGATGGTTGGTGGGGATCCGGCCCAACCGCTCGATCTTCACGGGCAGCAACACCTTTTGCCCACTCCCATCCAGCTGGCCACCGATGATTACTGGGAGGCAGTGCTGGCCACCAACACCACCAGCATGTTTCGCGCGATGCGGGCGGAATTGTTCCAATTCGTGCAACAAACTCTTGGACATCGCGATAACAGTCGGGGCCTACGCCGTAGTTAGAGTCTGGAACAACATAAAGGCCTGGTCCCTGACCAGGGACGGCAGAAACCAGGCCAGGCCAAGCCAGGGCGTTTCAGTTCAGGACGCTGCGCTTGATGCGACGACGCAGGCCGCGACTCCAGGCCAACGTGGCGCCAACCCCCATCAGTGGCACGGGGCCAGGGACGGGTGTGGTGTCCGTCAAGCTGATGCCATCCATAAGCGCCATGGGGGGCAGGCCGGCAGGGCCACCGTTGGCAAGAAACTTGAGAGTCTGCGACGTTGAGGAGGCAGTAAAAGTTTTTGTGTAGGTGTACCAACCATCACCGTCTGCCGGAACTGGGCCCCCATCAAAGCCATGAGATGGCAGGTAGCCGGTGGGAGTTTGAAAGGACTCCAGCCCGAACGTTCCGTACACATATTGCCAGGTGTTTCCACCAGCGGGAGCTTCCTGAACCCAAGCATATTCAAAGCTCAACTCATATTCATTGCCAGGAGTCAAGCCATCAATGACCTGACTAAAACCGCCTCCATACTGCGGATCAGAATCATTGACAATAAAATATCCACCATTATTGCTGGCTCTAAACCCATTGTTGTTGGCGTAGGGAGTCAAACCCCAAAGCTGAACTCCCCAGGGGCTAAACTTCGGACGCCGAGGTTAGGAGTGGAAATGCCGGTGATGACCAGGGTCCAATCTGTGACTGGTTGCCAGAGCAGTTGGCCAGCGCCACTATTGCTTTCAAAGCCGCCATTCTTCACCAGGTTCTGGGCTTGTGCGGTTTGGCTCAATAGCGTCATGCCGAGCAATGGTGAAGCCAATGCCACAACAGAGGATGCAAAGAAAACTTGCGGAAGTGATGCTTCAAATTCATGAGGATGAAAAAATCAGAAGGGAACTCAGCCGATTCTCGCGGCGGGATTCGAAGATCCGAATGCCATTAAGTCAGGAATAAAATGTCCTCGAGCAAGACCAAAGTTGGGGTGGCAACGCATTTCTAGCAGGGTCTTCCGTCCGGATTGCTGTTATCTCGCAGTATGCGACGGATGATGTCGTTTTCTGTGAACTCTTCTCTTTTTGGTCACTTCGAATCAATTTGCGCCCTGCCAAGACGATGCCACCGCCTCGCAGAGGCCCACGCCCATGCCCTGCATCTTCCCGAACTCACGCTCTTCAGCCCCCCGCCCTGGACGTGCGCCTCTCCCTGGGCGGACAATCCGAGATGACGGGGTGCCAACTCAGGGCGAACTGTTCCCCTGACCCTGGGCCCCCTCCCGCAGGGCCCGCAGGGAGGTTTTGATGCGGCTCATATTGAGGGGAATCTGCTCCACGCCCAACAGGCTGCCGGGAGCGTCTTCCCAGCTGGCGGAGAGCACGCCGTAGCTCAAGCCCACCAAACCCAACAAAAAACATCCCCCTGACGCCAATAACGTGGCGGACGGAGGGATGTCCAGCAGATGGCGACTCACCAGCACGTAGCTGGCGATGAACACCCCCATGCCCAGCACGGTGGGAACACCGGTGGCAATGGCGATGCGCCGCGCCATGCGGTTGGCCACCGCCTCGGGGATCGCCTGCTGCGTGCGCTGGCGCGGCGCTTTGGCGGTGGGAGGGGGGCTGGCCGTGGAGCGGCCCAGGCCGCGGGGAGGCGCGGGGGGAACACCTCCCAGCCCCTTGCCGCCGCTGGACTTTGCGCCGCCAGGCTTGGACCCGTTGGCTTTGGCGGCGCGCCGCTTCCGGTCAGGCATGGCGGATCGCTCAGCCGCGAATGCCGAGCTTCTCGATCAATGCCGCGTAACGCTCCTCGCTCTGCTGACGCAGATAACCCAGGAGCCGCTTGCGACGACCGATCATCTTCAACAGCCCCTGGCGGGAGGAGAAGTCGTGAATGTTTTTCTGCAGATGGCTGCTGAGCTGGCTGATCCGATCGCTGAGGAGAGCCACCTGCACTTCCACAGAGCCGGTGTCGGTGCCGTGCTGCTGATGGTTGTTGATCAGTTCCTGTTTGCGAAGCGTGGGAAGCGGCATGATCTGCGCTGGGCTCTAAGCAGTCGATTCGAAATCCTACCGCTTGGCTCCCTCTGGGTTCAGGCGACGGAGCGGGACAGCCAGCGCAGGCAATCCCCCAGCCAGCGCTCGGTTCCCGCGCTGGCCTCCAGCCCCTGGGCGGCCACCGCCCGCAGGGCCGCGTGGATCTCCCGCGGCTCGTAGCCCATGGCCAGCAGGGTGTTGTGGATCTCCTCCCCGTCGAGGTCGGTCCCGGAGGCGGCCTCCCCCTCTGTCCCCACGCTCGCCGCGCCCGACCCTCCCGCCGCGCCGGCCGCGCCCGTCCCCGCCAAGCCAGCCCCCAGCGGGGGGGCCTCCGGCACCAGCACGCTGAAGCGCCGCGGCAGCTTCTGCCGCAACTCCAGGCACAGCCGCTCCGCCGTCCGCTTGCCCACCCCCGGCGCCTGGCTCAGCCGCCGACCATCGCCGTCGACGATGGCGTTCACCAGCTCCTCCATGGCCATCGCCCCCAGCAGGGCCATGCCCATCTGCGGTCCCACCCCGCTGACGGCGACCAGCTCGCGGAACAGATCCCGTTCCGCCCGGCTCGCGAAGCCGAACAGCGTCCAGCCGTCCTCCCGGATGCTCTGGTGCACATGCAGCGTCAGCAGGGTGCCCCGGGGGGGCAGGGCGGCCCAGTGCCGCTGGCTGATCTGCACCTCATAGCCCACGCCCTGGCAGATGAGCAGCAACCCGCAGCGGCTCGCCTGCTGCCACGGGTCCTCCACCTCGCCCCGCAACCAACCGATCATCGACACCCCGCGTGCGTTTCCATGGTGCCTGCCCCGGCAAGGACCGCGAGAGGGGCGGCGCGGCCGGCGAGCGTCTGAGGCGGCGTGGGGCGTCGCTAACTTCAGGCCAGTGTGCTCCGCCAGCGTGCCCGGACGCAGAGACAGGGATGGCTCCCCCGACGCCGCTGGCGGCGGGCGACATGGGGCGGCGGGCGCGGGGCGTCCTTGGCGTCGCGGCCTCCTCCAGCTCGTCCTGGCGGCCCTGCTGGCCTGCGCCCTCACGGCTTGCGGGGGGCCGAGCGCTCCCCCCCGGGCCACCCTGCTCAACGCCCTGGCGCTGCAGATCCAGCTCACCCAGGCGGATGTGGCCCGCGCCCTGGGCCTCGACAGCGTTGGCATGCCGCTCGTGAGCCGCGTGCGCGTGGAGGAGCAGCAGCCCGTCACCATCGGCGCCAACGCCGGACTGCGGCTGCAAGGCCGCTTCGACTGGCGCCTGGGCAAGGATCCCTTTCGGGTGGACGCGCCCTTCGAGATCTTCCTCGAACGGGGATCGCGAGGGGAGAGCTGGCGGCTGGCCCGCCCCGCGGGTCCCGCTCCGGGGGGAGGCCAGGACTGGCTCACCTATCCGCTCCCCCTGCGGGCGGAGGGCGGCGGCGCTCCCGCCGCCCCGCTGACGCCACCGCCACCGACGGTCTGAGGGGCCTGGCTCCACAATGCTTGTCGTCCCCGGGACCACGGCGTTGGCGCTCCCTCGCTTCCACCCCCGCACGATCGAGGCCGTCAAGGAGCGGGCCGACATCGTCGATGTGGTGGGTGAGCATGTGCTCCTGAAGAAGAAGGGCCGGGAGTTCGTCGGCCTCTGCCCGTTCCACGACG
>CAYVWU010000086.1:0-10169 GCA_964455575.1 uncultured Cyanobium sp.
GCCCTGATGCCCTGAGACAATGCGCGACTTTCTGACAGCCCAGGAAACAGCCAGGATTCTCGGCAAACGCATCGACAGCCTGTACAACATCGTCGACGCCTTCGATGCCAAGGCCGACGACGAATGGGAGCTGGTGGAGGGCGACCATTTCGAGTACGCCGGCCCAGCGGTGACCGGCGCCAATGGGAGGCGACCAAGGCGCTTCAGCGAGGAGGGCGTTGAGGCTCTGGCCCGCTACATCGAAGCCACCGAAACAACGGGTGTCCTGGGTTGGTTCCGCGAGCGGCTCTTCAACGTCAAACAGAAGCGCAAGCAGCTGCTGGTGTCGCGGCGGATCACCCAGGAGTTCATCGAGGCCGGTGGAACATTGGAGATCAGGGGCGAGCTGGCCTTCGTAAGCCGCAAAACCACGGTGGGGATCCTGCAGACCAACTACAAGGGGCTGAAAAACTCCTGGGAGCGGCTGCGCGCCGCTGGCACTGAAGAAGGAGAACAAGCCCTCGAACTGAATAAGGACTTCCTGGAGGGCGAGGAACGGCAGCTCCTGATCAGCCAGCGGGGGATCGCCAGGGTGGCCCGTGACATGCGAGCCAACAGCCGGATCACCAAAACGCGACAGGCCTGGATCGAAGCGGTGGGCGAGGTGGTGGAGAGCTGCTTCAACTCCGAGATCCGCCACCTCACCGATGGCGTCGACCGGGCCATCAAGCGCGCCAAGGCGGCGGCCAGCCATCGCTGCGAGGTCACCGGCAAGAAGGCGGCGGTGCACAAGAAAATCGATCTAGATGGGCACCATCTGTTCGACCGCCGCAGCCGCCCGGATCTTGCCGACCTGCCGGAGAACATTTTGGTGCTAATGCCGGAGCTGCACCGGGAGTTTCATGGCTGGAAGAATGGACCCTGTACCCCCAATGATGTGCTGGTTTTCATCGAAACCGCGCGAGGGGATTTGTTCGATCCGGTGAACTCGCGCGATATGAAGCGGCTACGGGCGTTGACTCACCGCTTGCAGCGCTTTCAAAGTGAGCGCGAGGGGCAGCAGTTGAGGTATCACCGGAGCTGACGCTGCCGCTGAGTCGCAGGCAAGCAGCCGCAGGAGGAGAAGCCAACAGTTTGTTAGCAGCCTGTCCAGACGAAGGGACTGAAAGGTGGTTCAAACAATAGGTATTGACACCAAGTCCATGAGGAGCCATTTTGCTTTTTCCTCGCCTGAAACAGACTTCACCTCAATTACACGTGTAAGAGTGGCTGTATAACTTTCACTCAGAGTAGCATGATTTATCCGTTCCGGAGCTTCCTCTGACAGCTTTCCAGCATAAATTCTCCCATCCTTGAGGTCGCAAATCTCAAAACTACGAGTCCTTACATGCAGGTTGGTCAAAGTACATTGGACTTGAATCTGCTCTCCAACCTCTTCCTCTAATTTCGAAACAATTTGATATGCGGCTTGCATATCATGCTTGCTCATCATTGACTCTCCTCCACGAGCTAGTTTTGGCGATCCCCAAGAAGCCTCAAGATCTCCTTCAGTAACAAGAAGAGATTCAAGAAAACTTCGATATTTTGACGCCGCCCTACCTTTAAGAGTCTGCAAAATATCTCGAAGAGAAACCTCATCGGCCTTGGCATTTATCAGTTTGAATAATTCCTCGACAGCCTCTCCCGCTAGAGAGTCAGAAAAAGGATCAACTTGTTTATTCGCAATTAACTGTATACCAAAAGAGCTCGGATATGTATTAAACACGTAAAAGCTACTCATGTCTAATATGCCCTTTGGGATTGAACCGCGTAAAGTCGGCTCCCCTGCACATGCTTGCGCAATTACATCAATAAGCTCTTGAAAGGAGCCAAGGAAGTCGCCAAGAATACGAGCTGCAACCTGCGTACTATTACACGGCATCAGATCCTTCTTTCCGATAAAAACACCGTTTAGCAAGGCTTGTCATGCGAGCCAAGCGAGGCGAGAGCAGGCTTTTCAAAACACATTGTTCACACTGCACAGTGGTTCGCAGAAACCGATAAGCCCTTGTGTCGACCGCAACGGAATGAAAGCATGCCTGCGGCAGCCCATCAGCCAAGGGAAGAAAAACAAGGAACACAGTTCATCGCCAATCCTAGATCTACACTGGCAATTCCTTCATGAAGTCTATCCTTTTTCTCCCATATTCCTGGTGATGCGCCAACCCAGCTAGATAGCCTTTCCAGATTTTATATCTATAACTCATGTTTTATCGGCCCATCGAACTTGCATTTCGCCGGTCCTGAGTGCCGCAGGATTACCCTTTCCCTGCCTATAACCAAGCCGTTTAGCAAAGTTTATCATGGGGAAAAAGGAATTCATGGCAATGGCTTTTGAAAAGTAGTAGTCACACAATTTAGCAGCTCTCAAAACGTGCAACCAATTGCAATGGTTACTACAAGCGTTACTCGATCGCTTTTGGGCCTCCCCACGCAGGCGAAAGCAAGAACTCCCGCAAAAGCAAAGCAAGTTCCTAGATTGATCATGCATAACAAATCCTGACTACAGCACACCCAATGTCTTCATTCCCAAGAGGGCATTTCCTTTATGACTAACAATCTTTAATGACCGCCCATTCTACGCATGCAGCTTAGACGCAAGCAGCAAATACTCACTTCCCCTTTGGGGAAAATCTATTCAAGTTGGAATTGGAAATTGATGATCCCGAACAGCATCCTCCCTCAACCAACCAGAAGGATTCTCGTGAACCAAGGGAGCATCTCAGGGGTTGTCCGTCAAACACTTTTTGGAGAAGCCAAAAACATCCTTGCACTTGCAAGCAACACAACGGGGATAGGATCACCAGGAACAGATGCCATAGGACCTGGCAACCACATGTAACAGTCACCAAGACACATTTTCACGCCAGAGGCCGGCCAACATGAAGAGCGGACATGGCAAGGCCTTGAAAATCGAAACGAGGAGCCAGCTCCACCGATAATGATGCAAATCTAGCCATTCGATCAGAGCCAATGTCTGGCAGGAAGGCGAACGAGCCTATCGTTAGCGTCAAAACCAGGAAATGACCAACCCCTCCCCGTCGCAATTAGCGCCGTAGTGCGACACGAAAACACAAAGAAACCCGATCTCTTGAACCGCCACAACCCCATCCCTGGCCCCCAACCCCCACAATTGAGATGTCCCCTTGAACCCCCCGGGCCCGCCACGTGATGGCCGAGCCGGATCTCTCCACCACCTGGCTGGGCCTGCCTCTGCGCAGCCCCTTGGTGGTCGGCGCGGCCGCGCCCCTCAGCGAAGATCCCGACAGCCTCCAACAGCTGGAGGAGGCGGGCGCCGCCGCCATCGTCCTCCACTCCCTCTTCGAGGAGCAGCTGGAGCAGGAGCAGCTCAACCTCCACCATCTCAGCCTGGTGGGCAGCGAGAGCACGGGCGAATCCCTCAGCTATGTGCCCCGGGCCTCCCTCTTCCACGTGGGCGCAGAGCTCTACCTGCGCCACCTGGAACAGGCCCGCGCGCGCCTGGCCATTCCCCTGATCGCCAGCCTCAACGGCCAACATCCCGGCAGCTGGGTGCGCTATGCCCGCCAGCTCGAGGGGGCGGGGGCGAGCGCCATCGAGCTCAACATCTTTTCCCTGCCCACCGATCCCGACCGCGACAGCGCCTCCCTGGAAGCCGAGGTGGAGGAGATCGTGCGGGAGGTGCGCGCCGAGGTGCGGCTTCCCCTGACCGTGAAGCTCAGCCCCTTCTTCACCAACTTCGCCGCCATGGCCCGCCGCCTGGCCGCCGCCGGCGCCGATGGGCTCACCCTCTTCAACCGCTTCTACCAACCCGACATCGACATCGAGACCCTGGAGCTGCGGCCCAACCTCCTCCTCTCCACCCCCCACGACCTGCGCCTGCCGCTGCGCTGGATCGCCCTGCTCCACGGCCGCCATTCCCTCGATCTGGCCGCCTCCAGCGGCGTGCACCGCGGCACCGACGTCGTGCGCCTGCTCATGGCCGGCGCCTGCGTCACCCAGATCGTCGGCGCCCTCCTGCGCCATGGCCCCCGCCGCCTCGCCAGCCTGGAGGACGAGCTGCGGCTCTGGCTCGCGACCCACGACTACGGCTCCGTCGGGGAGCTGCTCGGCTGCATGAGTCAGCTGCGCTGCCCCACCCCCGCCGACTACGAGCGGGTGCAATACATGCGCATGCTGCAGACCTTCGCGCCGGATGACGCCCTTGAGGCCTCCGGACCGTGGTGAGCTGATGGCCCCCACCACCCCCGTCGCCTCCGCCGCTGACACCGTGGCCACCCTGGCGCGACACCTGGCGGAGCGCACCAGCCGCCCCCGCACGATCATGGAGGTCTGCGGCGGCCAGACCCACAGCATCCTGCGCTGGGGCCTGGATCAGCTGCTGCCGCCCGGCCTGCGCCTGATCCATGGGCCCGGCTGCCCCGTCTGCGTCACCCCCGCCGCCACCATCGACAGCGCCATCGCCCTCGCCCGCACGCCGGGGGTGATCCTCTGCACCTATGGCGACATGGTGCGCGTGCCCGGCACGCGGCCGGGGCTGGATCTGCTCGCGACCCGCGCCGCGGGCGGGGAGGTGCGCCTGCTCACCAGCCCCCTCGACGCCCTCGACCTGGCCCGCGGCGCCCCAGATCAACAGGTGGTCTTTCTCGCGGTCGGGTTTGAGACCACCGCCCCGGCCACGGCCCTCCTGGCCCGCCAGGCCCGGGCCCTCCGCCTGGGCAACCTCTCCCTGCTCACCGCCCATGTGCGCGTGGCCCCCGCCATGGAGGCGATCCTGGCCGATCCCGCCAACACGGTGGAGGCCTTCCTGGCGGCGGGGCACGTCTGCGGCGTGCTCGGCACCGCAGAACTGGAGGAGTTGGTCGCCCGCCATCGGGTGCCGGTGGTGGTGACGGGCTTCGCGCCGGAGGAGCTGCTGGCGGGCCTTGGCCAGGCGGTGGACCTGCTGGAGGCGGGCCAGGCGCGGGTGGCCAATGCCTACGGCCGCGTGGTGCGCCCCGAGGGCAATCCCGCCGCCCGCGCCCTGCTGGAGGAGGTGTTCCAGCCTGTGGATCAGCCCTGGCGAGGCCTGGGGCCCATCCCCGGCGGGGGCCTGGCCCTCCGTCCGCCCTACGACACCCTCGACGCCCGCCAGCGCTTTGCCCTTCCCCTCCCGGAGGATCCCCGGGAGCCGGCCTGCCCCACCTGTGACACGGTCTGCATCAGCGGCGCCGTCCTGCGGGGGCGCGCCACCCCGGACCAGTGCGCCGCCTTCGGCACGCGCTGCACGCCGGAACACCCCTTGGGAGCGCCGATGGTCTCCAGCGAGGGAGCCTGCGCCGCCTGGCATCGCTACCGCCGATGACGATTCCGGAGTTTGCGCCCTTGGGGTCCGTTCCCGGGATGGACGCCGCCGGGGAACCGGAGCGGATCCGGCTCGGCCATGGGGGGGGCGGCACCCTGATGCAGACGCTGATCGACCAGGACCTGCGCCGTCTCTACAACGATCCCGCCCAGCCGCTCCACGATGCCGCCGCCCTGCGCTTTCCTCCCGGCCCACTGGCCTTCACCACCGACAGCTATGTCGTCCATCCCCTGGAATTTCCCGGGGGTGACATCGGCGAACTCGCGATCATCGGCACCGCCAACGACCTGGCCATGGCCGGCGCCCGACCCAGCCGCCTCAGCGTCGCCCTGATCCTGGAAGAAGGCCTCGACCTGCCCTGCCTGCGCCGCATCATCGCCTCCATGGCCCGGGCGGCCGCGGCCTGCGGCGTGGCCATCGTCACCGGCGACACCAAGGTGGTGGAGCGCGGCAAGGCGGACCGGCTGTTCATCACCACCAGCGGCCTCGGCGTGATCGAAAGTCCAAGCCCCATCGGGCCCGGCTCGATAGCGGTGGGAGATCAGCTGCTGGTGAGCGGCGATCTGGGGCGCCATGGCCTGGCGATCCTGGCCGCGCGCCATGGGCTGGCCCTCGACCCACCGGTCCTCAGCGATTGCGCTCCCCTCTGGCCGCTGGTGGAACGGTGCCTGGGGGCGGGCGTCCAGCTGAGCTGCCTGCGCGATCTCACCCGCGGGGGCCTGGCCAGCGCCCTGCACGAACTGGCCGGCGCCGCCGGGACCACGTTCCATGTCGACGAGGAGCAAATCCCCGTGCAACCCGCGATTGCCCGGGCCTGCGAGCTCCTCGGTTTCGATCCCCTCCACCTGGCCAATGAGGGGCGCTTTGTCGCCGTTGTGCCGCCGAACCACCTGGAAGGAGCCCTCCATGAATTGGCCCCCCTTGGGGGGCGCTGGATCGGCGAGGTGCGGAGCGGAGAGCCGAAGGTGGTGTTGCGCACCCGCTACGGCAGCGAACGGGTGCTGCTTCCGCCCAGCGGCGAACTCCTTCCCCGCATCTGTTGAAACTCCGTTCTGGTGAAACTCAGTTCTGGCTGGCGGCCATGGGGGGGCGCAGGTGGCGCAGACCGCTGAGGAACATGGGGATGAATTGCTCCACCAGCTTTTCCGGCTTGTCTTCCAAGACCCGCTGCACGGCAAACAAGCGGGACTTCTGCAGGTTCGGAGCCAGCAGAGCCTGGGGGAGGCGCTCCAGCACATAGCCCGGACGCTCCCAGGCGGGAAGGGTGTTGGCGATCTCCACCAGATGGCCCAGACGGCGCAGCTCGGCACCGGCGGTGATGTCCATTCCGGCCTCAAAGGCAGCCTGTTCGATCAGGGCGTATTTGCTCTTGGCGGCATTGACCCGCTGCCGGTGCTCGGGGCTGCGGCTGGCGATCTTGCCCAACCAGCGGCTCCCCCAGCGCACGTGACCCGCTTCCTCGGGGAGGATCTTTTCCAGGGTTTCGCGAATCCGTGCGTTCTCCTCCGAGGGCGGCGCCTGACGCAGAGCGGCGATGTGGGCGGAGAAGGTCTGGCAGCCGCGCTTTTCGGTGGCGTTGATCGAGGCCAGGGCGGAGATCAGCCCGTCCTCCTGTTGCACTGAATCCGCCCCCTTGTCGAACAGGGTGTTGAGTTCATCGATGTAGGAGCCGCTCTTGGGGTTGCCGATGTCCTCCCCCAGGTCGCACAACAGGTCTGTCAGCCAGACAGCGTGGCGAGCCTCGTCGTTGATGTGGTGGGAAATCTCGCGGCAAAGCTCGCGGGGGTTGCCGTCCAGCGCTTCCAGAAGAGCGGTGAGTTCACTGCAGGAACGCTGCTCATTGAAGCGGTAGCTGTTGAGGAACAACACCTGAGCCTTGCGCTCCTTCACCACCTGGGTGAACACCTCCTTGGGACCGATGCTGTTGAGAATCTTGCGGGGATAGCTGACAGCCATCGGCGGGGTGAACGGCACGTGAAGCGATGGTAACGACGCTGGCGATCAACAGTGGCGGCAAAGCTCCTCAGGTCCGTCTGTCGGCGGGCGCGCCCCTTCTGTGGGGAACTTCGTAGGCTGCCGAAGCTGCAGGGCAGTCCATGAAACGGTTTCGGGTGCTGGCGCTTCTGCTCCCCACCCTGATGGGGGCGGCGGCCTGGGCGGTGCCATACCGCACCAGCCTGCGTCAGCAAGACGTCACCTTTGATGTCAACGCCACCGATGAGGGGTCCATTCAGCTCCTCCAGGTGCGGGCCAAGCGAGGGAGGCGGTCCTACCAACCCGTGAAGCAGGAGCTGATCGGCCAGGTGGTGCAGGCCAGCGCCGGGGATCTCAACGGCGATGGCCATCCCGAGCTGGTGGTGAGCGTGCGCAGCGTCGGCAGCGGCAGCTATGGGAGCGTGCAGGCCTGGAGCGCCGGCCCCGGTCGCAGCCTCGACCCCATCGCCCTGCCCGACCTCAGCGGCCCCTTGCTGGAGGGCTATCTGGGGAACGACCGTTTCGAGCTGACCCCCCAAGGACTGCTCCGACGCTTCCCCCTCCACAAATCCGGTGACCCCCGGGCCAACCCCAGCGGTGGCCAGCGCGAGATCCTCTACGCCCTGCAGCGCGGGCCGGATGGCTGGGTGTTCGCCCCCGTGCGCAGCACCCTCCTCCCCGCCCCGTGAGCGCCCCCAGGCCCCTGATGGTGCTCGGCACGAGCAGCGGGGCGGGGAAGTCGCTGATGAGCGCCGCCTTGTCTCGGGTGCTCCGCCGCCAGGGCGAGCACCCCGTGCCCTTCAAGGGGCAGAACATGAGCAACAACGCCTGGGTCGATCCCGAGGGGGGCGAAATGGCCTATTCCCAGGCCCTGCAGGCCTGGGCCGCCGGCCTCGAACCCCGCTGCGCCATGAATCCCGTTCTGCTCAAACCGCAGGGCGACAGCACAAGCGAGGTGATCCACCTCGGGCGGTCCGTCGGTGCCACCCGGGCGGAGACCTACTACCGCGACTGGTTCCGTCCCGGCTGGGCGGCCATCCGCGAGGGCCTGCGGGAGCTGCGGGAGCGCCATCCCGAGGGACGCCTGGTGCTGGAGGGGGCCGGCAGCCCGGTGGAGGTGAATCTCCAGGCCCGCGACCTCACCAACCTGCGCCTCGCCCAGTACCTGCGGGCCCATTGCCTGTTGGTGGCCGACATCGAGCGGGGTGGCGTGTTCGCCCAGGTGGTGGGCACCCTGGCCCTGCTGCGGCCCGTGGAGCGTCCCTTGATCAAAGGCGTCCTGATCAACCGTTTCCGGGGTCGCCGCGAGCTGTTTGAAAACGGCCGCCGCTGGCTTGAGGAGCACACCGGCCTTCCCGTTCTGGGGGTCATGCCCTGGCTGGATGAGCTCTTCCCCCCGGAGGATTCCCTGGATCTCCTGGAGCGTCGCGGGCGGAAGCGCTCCGCTGAACTGGAGATCGTGGTGCTCCAGCTGCCCTCCCTGAGCAACTTCTCCGATCTCGATCCGCTGGAGGCGGAGCCGAGCGTGGGCCTGCGCTGGCTCCGTCCGGGCCAGGAGCTGGGCCAGCCCGATGCGGTCGTGATCCCCGGCAGCAAGCAGACCCTTCGGGATCTGGGGGCTCTGCGCGGCAGCGGCCTGGGCCAGGCGCTGCGGGGTTATGTGGCGGCGGGGGGGCAGGTGTTCGGCCTCTGCGGCGGGCTGCAGATGCTCGGCCGGGAGATCCGCGATCCGGAGGGGCTGGAGGGAGGCGGCGTCGCCACCGCGGCAGGGCTCGACCTGCTTCCCCTGTCCACAGTGATGAGCAGCGGCAAGGTGTTGCGCCAGCGCCGCGCCCTCGCCATCTGGCCGCAGGCGCCCGGCGCGTCCGCGAACCCCCTGGAGACCACCCCCCTGGAAGCCAACCCCCTGGAGATCGAGGGATTCGAGCTGCATCGCGGTCGCAGCACCCTGCTCGACGGGGACGACGGCTTGGCCTGCCAACCCCTCAGCATCGATGCCGATCTGGGCTGGGTGCGGGCCGAGGGCTCCCGGGGGGGGCTCGTGGCGGGCACCTATCTCCATGGCATCTTCGACAACGGGCCCTGGCGGCGACGCTGGCTCAACCAGCTGCGTCACCGCCGCCAGCTCCCTCCCCTCAGCGAGGCGCAGCCCCACCACAGCCGCCAGCGGGAGCACCTGCTCGACCGCCTGGCGGAGGCCTTCGCCACCCACGTCAACCTGGAGCCCCTCGGGGTGAGGCCATGACGAAGGCCCCGCTCACGACCGTCGTGTGGCCCACGGGCGCCCAGACCAGCGTCCCCGCCGGAACCGACTGGCTGGCCGCCGCCCACGCCGCCGACTGCCCCATCCCCACGGGCTGCCTGGGGGGCAGCTGCGGCGCCTGTGAGATCACGGTGAATGGCGACACCGTGCGCGCCTGCGTCAGCGTTGTGCCAGCCAGCGAGGCGCGGCTGACCGTGGAGCCATGGGACGATCCCGCCTGGTGAGACTCCCGCTCGTCCATCACCCGGCCTATTCCGCGCCGCTGCCGGAGGACCACCGTTTCCCCATGGAGAAGTTCCGCCTGCTGGTGGAGCACCTCCAGCGGCTGGAGATCCTGGATCCCGCCCGGCTCCACCAGCCGCTGCCCGTGCCGCGCCGCTGGCTGGAGCTCGTGCATCCCCGCGGC
The DNA here is from genome assembly GCA_964455575.1 of uncultured Cyanobium sp. Taxonomy (GTDB): domain Bacteria; phylum Cyanobacteriota; class Cyanobacteriia; order PCC-6307; family Cyanobiaceae; genus Cyanobium. Next base: position 9,985 of record CAYVWU010000086.1, read on the forward strand.
TACCACGAAGCCTTCGCCCGCCAGCGCCTGAGCCGGGCCGAAGCCCGCCGCATCGGCCTCCCCGCCACCCCGGCGGTGGTGCGTCGCAGCTGGCTGGCGGTGGGGGGCACCCTGCTCACGGCCCGGCTGGCCCTGCGCCATGGCCTGGCCTGCCACCTCGCGGGCGGCACCCATCACGCCTTCGC